>JANQGW010000079.1 GCA_028282905.1 Sedimentisphaerales bacterium
TTTGATATTCAGGCCGGCAACCTCGGAAGCCCGGGCACCGGTCGCATACAGCAGATAAAGCATCGCCTTGTCCCGCAGATAATAGGGATCTTCCGGACAGGGGGCCGCCAGCAGACGAAAGACCTGGTCCTTGTTACAAACACTCGGCAGCCGCTTCCAGAGTTTGGGACTTTCGAGCACATCGGTAAAGTCTTCGGTCAATTCCCCAGTGAGAATCCCGAACCGCAGCAACATCTTAATTGCCACCAGCCCGCGGCTAACCGTACTTTCGGCTTTACCGGAGCGGGAAAGCTCACGCAAATAACCAAATACCGTCGCGGGATGAATGTCCGAAATCCGTCTGATCTGGTCGTCTTTGCAGTATTCAGCAAATTTTCGCAAATCCCGCCCGTATGCCAGCACGGTATTCTCGGAAAGCCCCGCCTCAACCGTCATATAGTCCATAAACTGGCTAATGACGCTCCCCAGCGGCAGCGGCTGTATTTTCCGGCGAATTGATTGTATTTGCAGGCTACTCATAATCTATTTCTTATATCGGCTAAATCCCGCAAATCCGTCCAAAACTGTTGATCTTTTGTTTGACTGGAAACATCTCGGGAAGGCGTAATTTTAGAGAAAATGATAGACACCGCCGGCAATCGGTGTATGCTGTCTGCGTGTAAATAGTTCAGTTGCAGATTTTTGAGAGGAGTTGCCACAGTGAAATCAGACATACCTGAATGGGATTTGGCAAGGGTAAACCTGTCGCGGATTCAGCAAAATCGCTACGAAGTGGCTGTGCTGCCGGTGGGGGCGGTCGAGGCACATAATTGGCATTTACCAGAGGGCATGGACGTTATTCACAGTGAATATGTGGCCCGTACGGCCTGCGAACAGGCCTGGCCGAAGTGTCAGTCGGTCATTTGTCTGCCGCCGGTGCCGTTTGGTGTCGATCCGAATCTGATGGCCTTTCCATTGACTATTCATGTTTCGCAAGCGGCTCTGGATGGCTATATTACCGAAATCATTCAATCGCTTTGCAAGCACGGGATTCGTAAAATCGTTATTCTCAATGGCCACGGTGGTAATAATTTTAAGCCGCTGGTCAGGCAGATTCAATATGACACGGATGTCCATCTGTTTGTCTGCGACTGGTGGAAAGTTGGCGCCGATATTGCCAATGAGCTGTTTGGCGCCGGTGACGACCACGCAGGGGCTCTGGAGACATCCGTGGCGATGGAAATTTGTCCGCACCTTGTCGAGCCGGAAAAGGCCGGCGACGGACAGGTTCCGCCGTTTCGTTTTGAAGCGTTGGAAAAGGGCTGGGTCAGTACCAGCCGGGATTTTTCAAAGCTGAACGATCATTGCTCCGTCAGCAGTGATGCGGCCGCAAGCGCCGAAAAGGGCAGGCAGTACTTATCGCTCGTCTGCGAAAGAATCAGCAATTTCCTTGTGGAATTGGCCCAAAGTGCGATTGACAACAGCTTTCCCATGCACAAATAAAACTTTATACGCAGGTAATTTGCCGAAATACCTGAATATACATCGATAAAAGTCAGGGCAATATCGCCTTGAAAGACATCTGTAGATACAGATTTCATGTATTTTTCCATGAATCCTTCATTTTATGCTTTTACTTTGACAAATTATGGATTATATATAATACATAATCTTTTCGGTTTTTCTGATTTCACAGAAAAAAACCGATACAAAGTAGCTATATCTTCTTAAGATAAAATAGCTTATAGAAATATTGCATTAATTATTGTTTAGGGGACAACAATGCGTCGTTTTTGGATTGTTCTATTCTGTTTGTGCGTCTTAGTAAGTCATCAGGTCATTTGGGCTGCAGGATCTACCTCATCATTGTCTAACCGTCAACAAGCCCGGGCCTCGCTGATTCCTTATCCGCAGGAGGTGAAATGGAACTCCGGGGCACTCAATATTTCGAATACGGCCATTGTTATTTACAGTAAAAATGATGCTGCACAAATCGCCGACACAGCCGAATTGCTGAAATCAATCCTGATTGAGAACGGGGTGAAAGCCTCCATCAGCAAGGGTTATCCGGCCAGTTTGGTCAGCGGACCGATGACACTGGCGATTGATCCTTCGATCAGTTCGGAATCGGATTACGAAGGCTACCGCCTCAGTGTTTCTTCGAGAAATCTGAAACTCTCAGCTCCGAATGCTAAAGGGCTGTTTTACGGTGTACAAACGATTCGCCAGTTGATTCAGCATGAAAACGGGAAGATTCTTATTCCCAGCTGTAAGATTAAGGATTGGCCGGAGTTTGAGATTCGTGGATTCATGCATGATGTCGGACGCAATTACCAACCGCCGGCTTTACTCAAAGAGCAGATTGAAGTGATGGCACACTATAAATACAATGTCTTCCACATGCACATTACCGATAATCCCGGCTGGCGTCTGGAAAGCAAAAAGTATCCACAGGTCAACGACCCGACATCCATGACCCGCAAACCCGGTAAGATTTATTCCCAGGAGGAGTTTAAGGATCTGGTGGAATTTTGCCGCGAGCGGCACATGATCCTTATTCCCGAACTGGATATTCCCGGTCATACCGAAGCATTTCGCAAGGCGCTGAATATCAAATCCATGAGCGAACCTCGCGTTCAGAAAATCCTGATCGATTTGTTTGAGGAACTGTGCGAATTGGTCCCCGCCGAAGACATGCCTTACATACACCTTGGTACCGATGAAGCCCGCCGGGCCTCGGAAAAAGTCAATCCTAATATATTTTTGCCGCCGATTTATAAAGCCATTCGCGCCAAAGATCGCGAGATCATCGGCTGGATCGAAGGGATGGTCGTCAAGGGTGACACCAAGACAATTAACCAGCTCTGGGCACGGTATAAGCCTCACAAGGGCCATGCTTGTATCGATTCGCGTTCCAATTATGTCAACCACAACGATGCGTTTGCCGGAATCGTCAAGCTGTATTATCAAAAGCCCGGATGGGGCGTAACAAACAACCCGATTCTCGGCGGCATACTCTGTGCGTGGCCGGATAACCACATTGAACAGGAACGGGGTGTGCTGAAACAAAATCCCGTTTATTCATCAATGGTCACATACAGTGAAAGTGTGTGGACGGGGAAAAAGAAAAATTATGATCAATACTGGACTCGGCTTCCCGAACCGTCAACGGCGGAGTTTGAAGATTTTTCAGAATTTGAAAACCGTCTGCTTGATCACCGCAACCGATTCTTCAAAGATAAGGAGTTTTTCTACGTTCGCCAGTCACATATTCCGTGGCGACTGATTCAGTTTCAGCCGGCAGTCAGTACCGAAAGCACCCGGACCTGGCTGGAGTCGATGGTCAAAGACATTGACCGACCGGATTATCGCAGTCCAGACTTTGATGATTCACAGTGGCTGACACTGAAAAAACCGCTCAAATGGCAGCAAACACCGCTGAAAGGTTATAAGGGGGCTGTCTGTTATCGCAAGACGATTGAGATTCCCGCAGCCTGGCAGGGGCAGGACTTGATTGTTGAGCTGGACAAGATTGACGATTTTGACCTGACGTATTACAATGGTGAATTCATCGGCGCAAGTAATAATTATAATGTGCAGCGTATCTACACCGTGCCGGCCGCATTGGTCAAAAAAGGCAAAGCAGTTATTACCGTCACGGTTGTCAATCCTTATGGTGAAGGGGGGCTTTATGCGGATGAGTCACAGCTGAAAATCTCTCAGAAGAACACCCCGGAATATCCTGTCTCGCTGGGCGGTCAATGGCGATGCCAAAAACTGGGAACGGTCAAGTTCACGAAGCAGAAATCGGTGGAAATGGAAGTTGGTTCTTATCCGGTCGAGCAGGAAATCAAGGAATGCTACACAGCCGGCAGCAGAGAGATCACATGGCAGCAGGGAGATTTTCGCGGGGCAACCATTCACCTGAAGCACTTCTTCGGGTTTCCATCTATTTTCAAAGAAAAAACAGGAACCGTTTACGCATTGACTTATATTCATTCGCCCAAAGAACAGACCACGGGTTTCTGGATTGGTTTCCATGACTGGTCACGTTCCGGCGGACGACGCGGCGGGCCGCTACCGCAGCGGGGCCAGTGGCACATCAACAATGCCAAAGTGTGGGTTAATGACCGGGCAATCGCACCGCCTGTCTGGAAAAATCCCGGCCTTGTGGTTGATACAGCGGAAATCCCCTGGGAGGATGAGAACTATTATTATCGCAAACCTACTCAGATCAGCCTACAAAAAGGCTGGAACAAAGTACTGTTGAAAATCCCCGCCAAAAACACATGGAAGTGGATGTTCACCTGCGTGCCGGTCCAGTGGGACGGGCAGAATGTTCGTGAAGTGGAAGGCTTGACCTTTTCAACTACACCCGATAAGGAAGTGAAATAACATGAACGGTAAAGAACGAGTGATCGCGGCGATTGAACGCCAACCGGTTGACCGGATTCCAATCTACGATTCTTTCTGGCTGGACACGCTTGGCCGCTGGCAAGAAGAAGGTTTTCCGCCGGATACCAATCCAGAGGAATATTTCGATTTTGATATTCATATTATGGGTATCGATGCGTCGCCGCGATTTACGCCGGAACTTCTGGAAGAAGACGGCGAGATGATTACGATTCGGGATCGTTTCGGTTATGTTGTCAAAAAAGAAAGAAACAAGTCACGGACGATGATGTATCTGTCGCATCCGGCCGAGGATCGTCCCCAGTGGGAAGCATTTAAGAGCCAGTTTTCCATTGATCCGCAGGCTCCAGCCCGGGTCGGGCTGAATCCCTTCCCGTTCCAGTTAGATATGGGTGTTTCATGGCAGCAGGTTCAGGAAGATTACAGCCGACTGCGTGAAAAAGGGCAGTATATTTTAGGTTCCGCCTATGGTCCTCACGAAGCGATTCTTCGACTGCACGGCTTTGAAAAGACATTGTACAGTTTGTGCGATTGCCCGGACCTGTTGCGAGAGATTGCCGAAACCTATTCAGACTTTCTGATCGAAGTTATTCGCGAGAGCATTCAGAAAGATGTCGTGTTTGACGGTGTATTCCTGATGGAAGATTTGGCCGGGACGAATGGTATGCTGTTTTCGCCGAATCAATGGCGGGAAGTTTTTCGGCCGTCTATGGAAAAAATCGGTGCCTTTTTGAAATCTCAGGGCCTGCACTTTTGGATGCATTCCTGCGGCAATGCTGAGCCGGTTTTTCAGGACTTGATTGAGTGCGGCCTGCAGGTACTGAATCCGCTGGAAGCAAAGTCGGGACTGGACGTGCGACAGCTTAAAGAAACGTACGGTCAGAAACTAACCTTTTTCGGCAATATCGATGTGATTAAGATGTCCGGTACGGATGCAGAAATCGAAGAAGAAATCAAAGAGAAGATTACAGCGGCCAAAGTCGGCGGCGGCTATGTTTATCACTCAGACCATTCGGTTCCGCCGGAGGTCTCGTGGACGCGATATCAGCAGATTATGAAAATGGTTAAACAATATGGTACGTATTAAGATACAGGAGTTGAATTCTATGGGTACGTTGTCGAGAAATCTTTGCTTCATGGGACTGGTCATGCTGTTGTCGACATCGGTGGTTTTTGCCGAATCGCAGGGACTTGATGGAGTGCTTCAGTGGTCGTCACTGCCGGACTTGCCGGATAAGATCGGTGTTGCCGGGCCGTTTACGGGCGTACATCAGAATCCACAGAACCCGGATGATGAAGTGCTGATTGTCGCCGGCGGCGCAAATTTCGCTGAGCCGACCCATCCGGAACTCTGGGAACTGCCAAAACTGTATCATGCCAATGCCTGGGTCTTGAAACGCCAAAAAGACAACGACGGCAACAGCCAATATGAGTGGCTGAGTGGGTTTTCCATTAACAAACCGCGGGCTTACGGCGCGTCGATCAGTACCGCTCACGGGGTGGTCTGTATAGGCGGCGAAGACGGCAAGGATGCGTATTCCGATGTTTTCCTGCTGAGTTGGGATGCCGCAGATAAAACGCTCAAACAGACATCACTGCCGAGCCTGCCGCATCCACTGCACGGCTGTGCGGCGGCTATGGTCAACAATGTGATTTATGTTGCCGGCGGCATGCGCGAAAGCGGTTCACAAAGTCTGCAATCGGCTACCAATGACTTTTGGGCACTGGATATGTCCAAATACAATGCAACCGACAGCGAAGAAAAATGGGATTGGACCAAAGTGCTTTCCTTGCCCGGTCCTGTCCGTGCAATGGCAATTGCCGTCAGCCAGCACAATGGTTTCAATCAGTGCGTTTATGTTCTCAGTGGCCGCAGAGCTTTAGCCGCCGGTGAAGAAAACGCCGAGGCCATCGCTCTATCTGACGAACTGTCACTTCTGCCGCTGAAGGATGTGTATGAATTCTGTCCGGCGAAGTATGATGCCGAAGCCTATGATCCTGAAACCGACAGCTATAGGGGTACGCGGGATAAAGCTCAGCCCTGGCGAAAGCGTGCCGACGCGCCGTTTGCGTTTATGGCCGGGACGGGTGCGGCTGTCGGACAATCTCATATCTTCACCTTGGGCGGCGCCAGCGGAGACAATCTGCATGAGGTATTCACTAGCCAAAAGATTGCCATGAAGGACTATGACCATCCGGGTTTCCCCAAAAAAACATTGGCCTACCATACGATTACGGACACCTGGGTGGAAGCCGGTGACATGCCGTCTAATCAAGTAACAACTCAAGCCGTTCAATGGGGCGGCGATACGATGGTTATTTCCGGCGAAGTTCGCCCGCGTGTGCGGACATCGAACGCCTGGGTAATCCAGCCGGTCAAACGCTCCAAAGCCTTTGGCTCTGTCAACTTCATCGTTTTGGGCGTCTATCTGCTCAGTATGGTCGGCGTAGGTGTATTTTTTGCGGCCAAGAATAAAAATACGGACGACTTCTTCCGCGGCGGACAGAAAATTCCGTGGTGGGTGGCAGGCTGTTCGATTTTCGCGACGATGCTCAGTTCGATTACCTTCATGGCGATCCCCGCAAAAGCTTATGCACAGGATTGGGTCTATCTGCTCGGTAACTTCATGATTTTTGGCGTTGCACCGATTGCCGTATATCTGGCGTTGCCGTTTTTCCGGCAAATTGATGCGACCAGCGCCTATGAATACCTGCAAAAACGCTTCAATATACTAGTCCGCTTGTTCGCTAGTTTTATGTTTACATTATTCCATGTGTTCCGGATGGGGATCGTGATGTCGCTGGCTGCCTTGGCGCTGTCAACGGTGGCAGATTTTAGTTTTATCATGGGCTGGATCGGCTTGGGCGGTATTGCCAATGCTAACGCCATCGCCTGCGTACTCATTATGGGCGTGCTCAGTATTCTCTACTGTACGATGGGCGGTGTCGAAGCGGTAGTTTGGACCGACACCATACAAACCTTTGTCCTGCTGGGCGGGGGACTGCTATGCTTTGTTCTGATGATCTGCAATGTGGACGGCGGCCTCGGCGGCTTTATTGACATTGCCGCAAAAAATCAGAAAGTTCATTTGATGAATTTCCATTGGGATGCCACAAGCACCAATCTGGCCTTGTGGGTGGTGATTATTGGAGCGTTCGGCCAGAATCTATCGTCTTATACCGCTGATCAGGCGGTTGTCCAGCGGTACATGACCACACCGGACAAGAAACTGGCAGCCAAGTCTATCTGGACGAATGCATGGATGTGTATTCCTGCATCCATTCTGTTTTTTGCCACAGGGACGGCACTATTTGCGTTTTACAAATCTCATCCTGAAAAACTGGACCCGACCTTTACAACGGATCAGATTTTCCCGCTGTTTATCTCGCGTGAGGTTCCGCTGGGCGTGGCGGGACTGATCGTTGCGGGTATCTTTGCTGCGGCTCAATCGACCATCTCCACAAGCATGAACAGTACGGCGACGACGTTTGTGACTGACTTTGTACGACCGTTTAATTTTGTTAAATCTGAAAAGGGCTACCTGACCCTGGCTCGCAGCGTTACCTTTACATTTGGCGTCGTAGGCACGCTACTGGGCCTGCTGTTTGTCAGCCCCGACATCAAATCCCTGTTTGAAGAGTTTATCAAGGTGGTTGGACTGTTTATGGGTGTTTTGGGCGGTTTGTTCTGCCTGGGGATGCTGACCTGCCGTGCAAACGGTTTGGGAACATTCATCGGAGCGGTTACCGGCGCGGCAATTATGATGCTGCTGCCGTTGTGCACGGATATCGCGGGTTATCTCTATGCCTTCATCGGTGTCGGCACCTGTTTTGTGGTTGGGTATGTTGCCAGTCTCCTGCTGGGCGGCCGCCAAAGCGGTTCCCTGGAAGGCCTGACGATTCATACACTCAGGCGAAAAGAGTAGCGGTTCATGAGGCTATAAATAATCGTATCCTTTATTTAGGACAAGGTTAAGATGGATGTTGCCATTGCGATTTTTCCGATAGTTTTGCTCATCTACCTGATGACCAAGAAGAACAATGTGCCTTCGCATAAGGCTCTGCCGGCGATCGCGCTGCTGATGTACCTGCTGAAGCTTGTGTATTTTCAGTCGGAGCCGAACCTGGTCAACGCAACGGTGATTAGCGGTCTGCTGTATGCCTGGACGCCGATTCTGATTATCTGGGGCGCGATCTTTTTGTTCAAAACGATGGAGACATCCGGGGCTATGGATACGATTCGCCAGTGGCTTAACGGTGTCAGCGACAATCCCGTCGCTCAATTGATGATTATCGGCTGGGGATTCGCATTCCTGATTGAAGGTGCCAGCGGCTTTGGAACGCCCGCGGCACTGGCGGCGCCGATTTTGATCGGGCTGGGCTTTGACCCGGTCCGCACCGCTATTCTATGTTTGATTATGAACAGTGTGCCGGTTTCCTTCGGCGCAGTCGGAACGCCAACCTGGTTTGGGCTGGGCGACCAACTGGCCTTGGCGCCGGAAGTCATCCGTGAGATCAGCATCAAGACCTCGCTGGTTCATGGGGTCGCCTCGCTGGTCATTCCGCTGATCGCCTTGCAGTTTGTGGTTAGCTGGAAGCAGATTCGACAAAATATTGTGTTTATCTATCTGTCCATTCTCAGTTGTGTCATCCCTTATATCCTGCTGGCTCGCGTGGATTACGAATTTCCGGCGATTCTGGGCGGGATGATAGGCTTGTTAGTGACTGTCTTTCTGGCACATAAGAAGATCGGACTTTCTCACAGTGATGTGAAAGCCAAAGAGATTCAACCGGTTGGTGCCGGTCAGTTAGTCAAAGCCATGTTTCCCTTGTGGGGAACGGTGCTTGTCTTATTGCTGACCCGCATTCATCAATTGGGCATTAAAGGGCTTTTGGTCTCAGAGAATCCGGTCTGGGAAATCACACTCGGCAGTTTGGGAACGTTGGGCGTCAGTCCGTCGCTGGTGGTCCGGCTCAATGACATTTTTATGACGTCAGCGTCATGGAAGCATAAACTGCTGTATGTGCCTTCAATTGTCCCATTTTTCCTCGTGTCGGCCATCGCGTTTGTTGTTTTCAAAATGAAACGACAGGATATCAAGCAGGTCTGGCTGGAATCCTATCACCGGATGTATCGGCCCATCCTGGCATTGCTGGGGGCATTGGTTTTTGTCAAACTCATCATGGCCGAAGGCGATCAGTCCTGTGCTCAGATTATCGGTAACGCCTTTGCCGCAGGCATTGGTGATAAATGGAAATATTTTGCATCTTACCTTGGTGCGGTCGGTGCTTTCTTTGCCGGCTCCAACACGGTTTCCAATATGACGTTTGGCGGTATACAGGATTCCATTGCGCAGACGCTGGGGCTGTCACAAACGACAATTCTCAGCTTACAGTCCGTCGGCGGGGCGATGGGCAATATGGTTTGCATCAATAATATCGTTGCGGTCTGTTCCATTTTAGGCATTCTGGACAAAGAGGGCTATATCCTGAAACGGACGGTTATTCCGATGCTCATTTATGGTTTAATTGCCGCATTTATCGCTTGCTTGTTATAGGGGTTTCGGTCATAATCATCTGCGGTTTAAATGGTTTAAATGGCGGATGAATTCTATGGATCGACGAAGTTTCATTAAATTATCAGCAGCCGCTTCTACCGTAGTTATGGCCGGCGGCTGTTCGGGGGTTACCAAGTTAACCGAAACACAACCAAAACGTCCCAATATCATCCTCTGCATGTGTGATGATCTTGGCTGGGGAGACGTGGGCTATCACGGCACCAACTCAGAGATCAAAACCCCGCACTTGGACGACATGGCGGCAAGCAGTCTCCAGTTCAGGCGTTTTTACGCCGCGGCTCCGGTTTGCTCACCGACGCGCGGCAGTGCGATTACCGGCCGGCACCCGTATCGGTATGGAATCACTCATGCTAATGTCGGGCGGATGAAATCGCCGGAGATCACCATTGCAGAGGCGGTTAAACCGTTGGGCTACAAAACGGGACATTTCGGTAAATGGCATATGGGAACGCTGACAACCGAAATCAAGGATTCCAATCGCGGCGGCCCGAAATCCCACAATGAGTATTCACCGCCCTGGAAAAACGGTTTTGATGTCTGTTATTCGACTGAGGCCAAGGTGCCAACGTGGGATCCAATGTTCAAGCCCGGCTCAACGGAGTTCTATGGAACGCGTTACTGGACTCAGGATGGTAAATTTATCAAGCCTGACAGCCCGGAATTAAAAGGCGACGATTCGCGTGTGATTATGGATCAGACAATTCCATTTATCCGAGATGCGGTTGATAGAAAATCGCCTTTTTTGGCGATTATCTGGTTCCATACGCCGCATAAACCGATTGTTGCCGGGCCGGAATATAAAGCTATGTATCCTGAGCTATCCGAGGAGAAAAAGGCCTATTACGGCTGTATTACCGCGATGGATGAGCAGGTTGGGCGTTTGCGGACGGAGCTGAAAGGACTTGGCGTTGCCGACAATACACTGCTGTGGTTTACCAGTGATAACGGCCCGGAAGTGAAAACTCCCGGAACGACGGGGGGCTTTCGTGCTCGAAAACGCAGTCTCTACGAAGGCGGGGTACGTGTACCGGGATTGCTGGAATGGCCGGCAAAAATCAAAACC
The DNA here is from genome assembly GCA_028282905.1 of Sedimentisphaerales bacterium. GTDB lineage: Bacteria > Planctomycetota > Phycisphaerae > Sedimentisphaerales > Anaerohalosphaeraceae > 4572-13. The sequence goes on from JANQGW010000079.1 coordinate 11,035, forward strand.
GGCCGGACCACACAGGTTCCCTGCTGCACCAGTGATTATTTTCCGACGATGATGGATGTTCTGGGGTATTCTCCACATATACCGGTTGTCCCGATTGACGGAATCAGTCTGTTGGATTTGATTGAAGGACAAATGAAGCAGCGGCCGGTGCCGATTGGTTTCCAGTCCAGAAATCAGCGGTCCTTGTCGGACAATCAATACAAACTCTACAGTGCTAATGACGGCAAAACCTATGAACTCTACGACCTTCTGGCCGACCCATATGAAAAAAATAATATCGCCGCAACGCATCCTGAAATTGTCACTTCAATGAAGAAGACGCTTGAAGCATGGATTAAATCCTGTGACAAAAGTAATGATGGAGCAGATTATGAGTAATCACTGCATCAACCGCAGAGCATTTTTGAAGTCTGCAGGAGTTGCCTTATCTGTGGCGGGTCTTGCGGGATGTTCACAGGTGTTAAATGCTGGATCAGCAAAATCCAATCAGCCAAATATTCTTTTTATTATGTTGGATGATCTTGGCAAGGAATGGATTCGGGCCTGCGGCAGCGAAGAAAACCTGACGCCGACGGTTGACAAAATGGCGGCCGAGGGGATGCAGTTTACGAACGCCTATTCGATGCCGCAGTGTACTCCGACGCGAGTGACGCTGCTGACCGGTCAGTATCCCTTCCGCAACGGGTGGATCAACCACTGGGACGTACCCCGCTGGGGGTGGGGTTGTCATTTTGACTGGAAACACAATATCAGCTTTGGCAATGTCATGAAGTCGGCCGGTTATGCAACGGCCGCGGCGGGTAAATGGCAGATCAACGATTTCCGGGTCACACCGGACGCGATGGTCAAGCACGGCTTTGATGAATACTGCATGTGGACCGGTTATGAAAGCGGTGTCAAGGCCAGCGCCGAGAGATACTGGAACCCGTATCTTCACACGAAAGACGGTAGCAAAACCTACACGGGGAAATTTGGCGAAGATATCTTTTGTGATTTCCTGATCGACTTCATGAAACGCAACAAGGACAAGCCCATGATGATGTATTACCCAATGTGTCTGCCGCACGGGCCGTTAACAACGACACCGGCTGAGCCGAGTGTCAGTGGTAAAGCAGACATGCATCGGGCCATGGTGCGTTATACGGATGCTTGTCTGAAACGGCTGCTCGATGCAATAGAGGAACTTGGCATCCGTGACAATACAATCGTCATTTGGACAACCGATAACGGCACTTCAGGCGGTCAGGCCGCAAGGCTTCATGGCAGAAACATTAAAGGGGGAAAATCGAAAACAACTGAGAACGGCATTTGTGCTCCTTTCTTTATCAATTGTCCCGGGCTGGTGCCTGCGGGCATTAAGACAGATGCCCTGACGGACTTTTCCGATATGCTGCCGACCTTTGCCGAACTGGGCTCAGCGCAAATGCCCAAAGATGCCGTTGTGGACGGTGTTTCGATTGCTAAGGTGATTCTGGGCAAAGAGGCTGATTCACCGCGACAATGGATCCTGGCGATGGGATCTCACCCGGCAACGGTCGATCAGGACGGTTGGGTTGTGCCGGTTCATCCGTTCCGTGATCGCGTCATTCGTGATAAGCGATGGAAACTGTTTGTGGGAAAGGACCGTAAAGCCGAGGCGCTGTTTGACCTTAAAAATGACCCGGGAGAGGCAAAAAATCTCATTAACAGCCAAGATGTTACGGCTGTCACTGCCAGAAAAAAACTTATGGCGGTTGTTGCAGCAATGCCTCATGACGATGCGGTTCCGAAATATGACCGCTTGCCTGACCAGCCTTGGAACTGGAAGATCAAAGACAAGAACAGACGAATTCGGTAGTCTCGGCGTCAAAGGAATTTACGCTGTTTTAAGGCGTTTTCCGGATCAAAATGCGAATCCGAAATATTAGATAAAACTGACTGTTTTAAGCCAAAAGGAATGGGAATAATGGTTGCGTATCGAAACAAAATGAACCGTCGAAATTTTATGAAACTGTCCGGCCTTTTTACAGCATCGCTGGCGGTAAGCGGATGTTCTGCTCCGGCCCTAATGGAAAAACCCAAGCTCCGGCCTAATATTTTGTTTCTCTTTGCCGATGACCAGGCCTATGAAGCGATTCACGCTTTTGGAAGTGAGGTCGAAACCCCGAATCTGGATAAACTGGTGAAAAACGGTGTCACCTTCACACACGCCTATAACCAAGGCGCATGGCATGGTGCGGTTTGCGTGGCCAGCCGGTTGATGCTAAATACCGGGCGTTTTGTGTGGAACGCTCACGCGATTGAAGATAAACAGGGCAAGGAAAAGGCCGCCGGTCACTTCTGGTCGCAATATATGAAACAGGCAGGCTATGACACCTATTTCAGCGGCAAGTGGCACGTCAGGACGAAAGCCAATGAAATATTTGATGTGGCTAAAAATGTCCGCCCCGGAATGCCGAGAACAGTCAAAGAATCTTATAATCGACCGCACGAAGGTCAGCCCGATCCGTGGAAGCCGTGGGATAAATCCATTGGTGGTTTCTGGAAGGGCGGAAAGCACTGGTCTGAAGTATTAGGCGACGACGGCATAGAATTTCTCGGGCAGGCGGCTCAAAAGGATGATCCATTCTTTATGTATCTGGCCTTTAACGCACCGCATGACCCGCGGCAGTCGCCTAAGGAGTACGTTGATCGCTATCCGCTGGATGAGGTGGAAGTGCCGGAGAATTTCCTGCCGGAGTATCCCTATAAGGACGCGATGGGGTGTCCGAAGAGTTTGCGGGATGAAAAACTGGGGCCATTCCCCCGGACCGAATATTCCGTCAAGGTACATCGGCAAGAGTATTACGCGATTATTACTCACATGGATGAGCAGATCGGGCAGATTCTGGACGAGTTGGAAAAACAGGGGATGCAGGACAACACGTATATCTTCTTTACCGCTGACCATGGACTGTCGGTCGGTCATCACGGATTATTCGGCAAGCAGAATATGTATGACCACAGTGTTCGCGTGCCGCTGATGGTAGCCGGGCCGGGGATTCAGCCCGGCACGGTCGAGTCACCGGTTTACCTGCAGGATATTATGCCGACGACACTGGAACTGGCAGGCGTTCAGAAGCCCGCTCAGGTGCAGTTTGAGAGCCTGCTGCCGGTTCTTCAGGGCCGCAGCAACGGAGCCTATGACGCGGTTTACGGCGGCTATATGAATCTTCAGCGAATGGTGATCGAAGGCAATTACAAGCTGATCCTGTACCCGAAAATCCAAAAGGTGCGTCTCTACAATCTCAAAAAAGACCCGGAAGAAATGAAAGATCTGGCCGAGGAAAAGAAATACGCCAAGACTATCAAGAATTTGTTTGCCACTCTGCTTGAACTGCAAAAGGAAACCGGTGATTCACTCGATCTGAAAAGCGTATATCCGGAATTATGTTCCTAAGAAGTTTGTTTATAAACTGCTTAGGAAACAGCTTCTAAGAAATCTCCGGCGTACCTGTTTTCAGCAGGTACGCTATATACCCCACATAGATAACCGTCAGAAAAACGCCGGCGGGGCGGTTGATTTTTTTGTAAGCAAAGGCAATCACTGAAAACAAGACGGAAACACCAACCATCAGCCACAAATCGGCACCAGCCATTCGTGCTGAAACGACAAACGGCTTGGTCAAACCTGCTGCCCCAGTGACCAGCAAAGTATTAAAAATATTGGACCCCACCAGGTTGCCGACAGATAAATCATCATGGCCTTTCAGGGCCGCGATCAGACAGGTAATCAGTTCCGGTAAAGACGTTCCAACCGCGACAATCGTCTGGCCGATCACTTCATCAGAAAGCCCCGCTCGCTGCCCGAGATACTTGGCACTGACAACAGTCAGTTGAGCACCGCCTGCCAGACAAACTAGTCCAAGCAGTATGAACAGCGAACTTCCCCAGAGTGTCTTGGGCGGGTGATGGATTGCATGTTCGACCGCGGCTTCCTGGTCCGTCTGCTGCTGAAGGCCTTTCTGTGTCTGCTTCTTTTCTGAATAGATTAGAAACAGAATAATCCCGGCAAACAGCAACAACAGCAAACCCGCCTCGATATGCCCAATTGAATGCGCCGAATCCATAAAAATTCCGTATAGAAGCAACGAAACACCAATCATAATGGGAATGTCTCTGACGATTGCATCGCGTGATACAACGATCGGGCGAACAATCGCGCAGATGCCGCCTACCATCGCAAGATTGGCAATATTAGAACCATAAACATTACCGACAGCGATACCTCCTGAATCAGTCAGGGCGGCAACGATGCTGGCAGCCACTTCCGGGGCTGAGGTGCCCATGGCGACAATCGTCAATCCGATGATCAAGGGACTCATGCCGAAATGCCGTGCGATGGCGACAGCGCCATCCACAAGCCAGTCGGCGCCTTTGATGAGAATCGTCAGCCCCAGGATTAACAGAATGATTGCGTAAAACAAATTCATGTTTAATAAAATAGTCTAATTCCGCGCAAAAAACAATCCCGACTTTCTCAGAAAGCCGGGGCTGCAATCTTTTTCATAATTGCCTTATACCTTACCGATGATCAGGCTGCAGTTATGGCCGCCAAAGCCCAGTGAGTTGCTCAGAGCAATCTTAACATCCGCCTGGCGCGGATCGCCGGGCACAAAGTCCATCTTCGGATCACATTCTTCGGCGACCGTTGTCAAATTAGCCGTCGGGTGAATGATGCCCTTTTCGATGGTCTTGGCACAAACAATCAGTTCAATTCCACCGCTGGCGCCGAGGCTGTGGCCCAGGCAGCTCTTGGAGGAATTAACCGCCAGCTTGTACGCATGTTCGCCAAAGACATCCCGAATGGCTTGACTTTCAGCCGCGTCATTCAGTTGCGTGCTGGTGCCGTGCGCGTTGATGTAATCCACATCTTCAGGATTCAGACCCGCATGCTGCAGTGCCAGCCGCATACCCTCAGCAGCGCCGGAGCCATCTTCCAGCGGGGCGGTAATATGGTGTCCATCACCGGTCGCACCGTAGCCCAGCAGTTCGGCGTAAATTTTGGCGCCGCGTTTTTTCGCATGTTCGTACTCTTCCAGAATGACGATAGCCGCACCTTCGCTCAAGACGAATCCATTGCGATCCTTGTCAAACGGACGGGATGCCCGCTGCGGGTCATCATTACGTGTGCTCAACGACTTTAACGCACAGAACGACGCCAGTCCGATCGGCGTCAGTGCCGCTTCGGACCCGCCGGTGATGCAGACATCGCTGCGACCATTCAGCACATTCCAATAAGCCTCGCCAATCGCGTGACTGGCCGACGCACAAGCGGTCACGATGCACATATTCGGGCCTTGCAGTCCGTACTCAATCGAGATGCAGCCCGACGCAGCGTTGCCCATCAGTTTCGGCACACAGAAGGGCGATACCTTCCGCGGGCCTTTTTTCAGGATGCGCTTGTGCTGGTCTTCGATTTCCTTGATGCCGCCGATGCCGGTACCGACAATCACGCCCATGCGGCGTTTGTCCTCGGCTTCAAAATCCAGACCACTATCCTTGACCGCTGAAACAGCTGACGCCATCGCCATCTGTGTGAAGCGATCCATCCGCTTGGCATCACGAGTACTGATATACTGGCCGATGTTGAAGTTTTTCGCTTCGCCACCAAATTTCACCGGGTACTCAGAGGTATCGAAAGACTCGATCTGGGAGATCGCGCTTTCCGAACGGCAGAGCTTCTCAAACAAATCATCGACGGATTCCGATAGCGCAGTAACGCATCCGAGGCCGGTTAAGACTACACGACGTTTGGTCATATCGAATCCGCTACTCTTTAGTGTTCATAATTTGAGCGATATAATCAATCGCAGCGCCGATGGTCTGAATCTTTTCGGCTTCTTCGTCCGGAATGCTCATGTCGAATTCATCTTCGAATTCCATGACCAGTTCCACGGTGTCCAGCGAATCTGCATTCAGGTCGTTGATGAAATGTGTGTCACGAGAAATTTCACCCTTGTCAACACCCATCTGTTCACTGACGATTTCTGTCACTTTTGCCTCAATGGCTTGTACATCTGCATCTGCCACGTCTCTATCTCCTTAAATCAAAAGAGTCATTGCTTTTACAATCAATTTTACGGTTCTAAGATTGGCGGTACTATACCCACAGAACCGCCCATTTTCAATCATTTTTTAACAATTTTCTTACACGGCTTACATCGCCATGCCGCCATCGACGCACAGCACCTGACCTGTGATATAGCCGGCTTCATCCGACGCCAGGAAGGCTACGGCACGGGCAATATCTTCCGGTTTTCCGAATTTCTTGACGGGAATAACCTTTTTGGCCTCAGTTTTGACGATATCCGGTAATACATCCGTCATTTCCGTCTGGATAAAGCCCGGAGCGATACAGTTGGAGGTGACGTTTTTCTTGCCGACTTCGCGAGCAATCGACTTTGACATACCGATCAGGGCCGATTTACTGGCCGAATAGTTGGCTGAGCCTGCCTGGCCCATGACACCGGCGACCGAGCTGATGTGAACCAGACGGCCGAATTTGTTGCGAACCATCGAGCGGGCAGCAACGCGGGTCGCGACAAAGGCAGCCCGCAGATTGACAGCGATAACCTTATCGAAATCGTCATCATCCATCTGGATCATCAGGCGGTCACGTGTAATGCCGGCGTTATTGACGAGAATGCCGATGCCGCCGTGTTCGGTTGCCAGTTCATCCAGAATCTCGGTAAGTTTATCAGTCTGGGTAATATCCACACAGCGGGTAATCACGCTGTAACCGGCCTCGGCAACAACCTTTTCCAGTTCGGCCAATTGTTCCGTGTTCAAATCCAATCCCGCGACCTTGCGGCCCTGTGCGAGCAGTTCCAGCACAATCGCCCGGCCAATGCCGCGAGCCGCGCCGGTAACAACCGCTAATCGTTGTTCAGACATATCAATCCGTTCCTTTATTCTATCTTTTCTTATCTTCTGTTTTCGTTAACCGATAACTTTCTGCAAAGACGCCGCGTCGCTTACATTGGTAACGCGTGTCTTGCGGTGAATTCGTCGCATCAGGCCGGTCAGGACACGCCCAGGACCGATTTCGTAATAATTCTCAACGCCAGCGTCCAAAAAGACCTGCATACAGTTTTGCCAGAGAATCGGAGCGATCAACTGTTTGACCAGTCCCTGACGAATATCGTCCGCCGAGGTATAATAGTCGGCGGTAATGTTGGCAATGGCCTTGGTTTCTGCGGGATCCTGAATTGGACATTCCGCCAAAGCCGCGGCCAATTCGTCCGCCGCCGGTTTCATCATGTCCGAATGGAACGCACCGGCCACACTCAGTTGGACCGCCTTAATGGCGTCATATTTTGGTGCCAGTTCTACAGCACGCTGACAGGCAGCCACCGTTCCGCTGACGACAATCTGGCCCGGGCAGTTAAAGTTCACCGGAACCAGCAATTCACCCTGGGCCGCTTCGGCGCAAAGGGCGTTGACTTTTTCTTCATCCAGCCCCAGCACGCTGACCATTGAGCCTTCCGAAGCATCCGCAGCCGCCTGCATGGCTTGGCCGCGTTTCTGGACGAGTTTCAGGCCGTCTTCAAAGGAAATCACGCCTGCTGCGTAAAGGGCGGTATATTCGCCCATGCTCAGACCAGCGGTCACATCAGGGACAATACCCGCTTCACGCACCATCGCCAGCAGGGCGGCCGAAACCGTAAAAATCGCCGGCTGGGAATACGTGGTGGAATTGAGTTTGTCTTCAGGCCCTTCAAAGCAGATTTGCCGCAGGTCATAGCCGACAATCTCATTGGCCTTATCAAACAATGCCTGTGCCTGCGGGTATTGTTCGGCAATATCCTTGCCCATACCGACATACTGGGCGCCTTGTCCTGGAAATAAAAAAGCGGTCTTCATCGTCCCTGTTCGCTTAAATAAAAGTTAACAACGTCCTGTTATATTTGTAAGACATTCGCACCCCAGGTCAGACCGCCGCCGAACGCGACCAGCAGAATAATATCGCCGGTCTTGAGCAGGCCTTGACTGCGGCAGTCATCCAGTGCAATCGGAATCGAGGCCGCCGAGGTGTTTCCAAACTTGTCAATATTGATGAATATCCGGTCATCTGAAAACTTCAGACGTTTCCCAACCGATTCAATAATCCGAGCGTTCATCTGATGAGGAATAAACATCGCGATGTCATCAATACTCAGTTCGCATTTTTCCAGACACTCGTTAACCAGCTCGACAATGCGCCGAACCGCAGTCTGATAGACTTCGCGACCGTTAATGTTCATATAAACCATCGACGGATCTTCCAGCGGTTTGCTCGCCGGATTGCGTGACCCGTAGGCGGTGCAATTCAGACTGGTCCAGCCGCTGCCGTCCGAGAACGACGTACTGTACATGATGCCGTGTGAACCTTCATTAGCCGATTTGACAATCGCCGCACCAGCACCGTCGCCAAAGAGAATACAGCTTGCACGATCTTCGTAATTGGTGATTCGAGTTAGCGTTTCAGCACCGATGACCATGGCGTTTTTATATTGGCTGGAGCTGACAAATTGCTGGGCAATCGACAACCCATACACAAAACCGCTGCACGCGGCCGACAGGTCAAACGCCCAGGCGTTTTTGGCACCGATCATATCCTGCACAAAACAGGCGGTAGAGGGGAACACCATCTCCGGCGTAATGGTTGCCAGAATAATCAGTTCCAATTCTTCCGGTTCCATTCCCGCATCAGCCAGTGCCCGACGTGCCGCCTCAGCGGCCATCGTCGCCGTTGTTTCGCCTTCGGAGACAACATGGCGGGTCTTAATCCCGGTCCGGGTGGTAATCCACTCGTCGTTGGTATCGACAATTTTGGTTAGGTCTTCGTTCGTCAGGGTTTTTTCGGGCAGGAAGGAACCGGTTCCCGCTAAAACAGCCCGACGCTTGGGAGTTTGAACCGTTGGATTACTGACCATTGGACACCACCGTCGTTTTCGCTAAATGATCGACTATTTTTTGGTTAATATGATTATCGTCATACTTCTTGCACGCCAGAATCGCATTTTTGATCGTTCGAGCCTTGCTGGAGCCGTGGCAAATCACGGAAACGCCGTTAACCCCCAGCAGCAGGGCACCGCCGTACTCGTGATAATCATATTTCTTAAAGATATCTTTTGCAACAGATTTAAACCACAGGGCCATCAATTTGTTGCGGTCTTTCACCTCGTGGGCCAATGCGGCAAAAATCATATCCACCAGCCCCTCGGTCAGTTTTAGGATAACATTGCCCAGAAAACCTTCGCAGATGACGACATCACACTTGCCCTGGAAAATATCACGTCCTTCGAGATTTCCAATATAATTCAGTGACGGATCTGACTTGATCAACTCTCGTGTCTTCTTGACCAGTTCATTGCCTTTGGCGTCTTCTTCACCAATGTTCATCAAGCCGACGCGAGGATTCTCGATACCGAGCATTTCCTGTGCGTAAATGCTGCTCATCACGGCATATTGGTATAAGTTCATGGGTTTGCAGGCGATATTGGCACCCACATCACAAATCGTCACCGGGCCGTAAAAGGTGGGAAATACCGCCGCGATGCCGGGACGCATTACGCCCTCAAGATTGCGCATTCGTAACTGACAACCCGCTACGCACGCACCGGTATTACCGGCCGAAAGGACAGCATCAACCTGTCGGTGCGAAGCCGCACGTGCCATCATCGCAATGGAACTTTTGGGTTTTCGTCGAAGGGCTTCAACGGGAGACTCATCCATGCCGATGATATCCGGGGCATGGAAAATGTGGAATTTATCCGGCGTAGAGCCGAGTTTTTCTAAATGCGCACCGATGACCGCTTCATCACCGATAAGCACAAGCTCATCATCTGGGTTGAGGACATCCCTGGCCTCCAGCACTCCGGCGATGATTTCTCCCGGAGCATTGTCGCCTCCCATAGCGTCAACTGCAATTCGCATGTTTAATCGTCAGCCTTTTCTGCCAGATTCAGAGAAATTTTCTCATTTAAATAACCGCACTGTCCACAGGCGGCGTGAGGAAGTTTAGCTGTTCCACATTTCTTACACAGCGAATAATTAACCGCGGTCAGGCGGTGATGACTGCGTCGTGTCCGTGTCTTGGACTTGCTGGTTTTCCTTACTGGAAGCATATCTGTCTAACTCTCCAAAAATATATCCGTTTTATCGTCTGACTCGTACAAATTACAAAAACACCCCAACCATTGACCGTTATCTCAAAAATCCCGGCCCAAAGGGGGTTCTGACTGCCCTGATATTAAATTAAAGCCCGCTTCAATACTAACAAAGGTATAACAAAACGGGCCGTCAACGTAAAGTAAAATATTCTACAAAGGGCATTTATATAGCCCAAGACCGTCTGTTCGTCAAGCATTTTCATGCAAAAGTCGTCAAAAAATATAGCTTTTTCAAAAGTTTACGGTTGCATTATCGCCTCGGGTTGATTATTTTTGGGTATTCTGTACTTTGGCAGGTATAGATGCGCTCTATCTGCATGTGCCAAAGCTGGACAGAAGGTGTAATTTTCGATAAACCGAAGAGGTTTTGTTGACTATGGGCCGAAAATCAAAACGGATGGCATTGTACGAAGCAATACGCCAGGGACAGGCGAAAATCGCTCAAGGTCTTGAAAGCGGACAGATGCGGTCCGATGGGCAGGGCCGTCAAAATGCCCCGCAGCAAACCGACCAACAGCCCGCTGCCCGACAGCGGCTTGTTGGAAAAAGTGCTCTTTTTGAAAGTAAAGAATCCCCACGGGGGCTTTTGGCGACGCCGCAACGGGTCAAAATGGTTTTGGCCGCAGGGGCAGTGTTGATTGTGGTATTGCTTATTATGCTGGGACGATTGGTTTTTCCAGGTTCGGATTCCACAGAGCCAACAAGCGGTCAGCCACCCATCGCCCAAGGCGATGGCAATGATTCGTCCGGGCAACCGGATAGCAGCGGCGGGGCGGCAACGGTGCCGGACAGTGAGGCCACAACGTCTTCCGGGCGTGGCGGAAGCAGTTTTCTTGGATTTCCAAGAAAAGATAAAGACCCGGGAAAGCCCAAGGATAAGGAACCCGAAAAAGAACCTGTAAAACCGAGAGAGCCGGTTTATGCGTCAACCATCGGCAAGAATGTCATTTGGATTCAGAGCATTTCGCCGGATCGTAAAGACTTGTTGCTCCCTTTGAAAGAATTCTTTGCTTCCAAAGGAATTCCAACGGAGGTGATTATAACTCCCGCCAAAGATTATGCGGCACTCGTTACTCGGCAAGGGTTTGACAAGAATCCCGCTAATTCTGGGACTGAGGGATATAAGTTATTCCAGAAAATAAAGCAGCTCGGCTTGATATATCAGGAAGAAACCAGTGATACCACCTGGGGAGTCAGGCCGTTTCAGGATATTTATGGCTATAAACGAACACAATAGGTATAATCAGTAATATCAGGAGAAAGTTTAATGTCAATTGATCGTTCATTAAGAATTAAAGGTGCATTGAAGCGTCACCGTAATGTACTGTCTCGCGAAGAGCGCATTAACGTGCTGAAAAAAGAAGAACGCTGGCAGGAAGGCGACAGCGTCATCGGCCTGCCCAAGGTTGGCCACCGCAAAACAGGCGGAAAGTAGTCGTTTAGCGTAACTTACAAATTGCCGCTCTGTACGCGTTAGCAAACTGTACGGGCGGCAATCCTATGCGCGGACCAAAATCAAGGCAACAAGTTTATCAGGAGATGTTGACGATGGATTATCTTGCAGATCGCACAAAAATGATTGATGCCAGCGGCATCCGCAAAGTTTTCGCCTTAGCGGCGGAATTGAAGGATCCGATTAACTTTTCGATTGGACAGCCTGATTTCGATGTGCCCGATCCGATCAAGGAAGCGGCCATCGACGCGATTCGTAAGGGATTCAACCATTATTCGCAGACGGCCGGTCTGGCTGCGGTGGTTGACCGCCTCAAGGCTCAAGTCAAGACTGATTATGGATGGGATAACCCGCCTCTGATGGTCACTGACGGCGTCAGCGGGGGGCTTCTGCTGGCCTTTATGTCGCTGATCAATCCCGGCGACGAAATCATCATCCCTGACCCGTATTTTGTTATTTACAAGCATGTCATCAACATGCTGGGCGGAAAATGCGTCTATGTCAGCACCTATCCGGACTTCAAACTGTCTGCTGATAAGATTTCGGCGGCTGTTACGGACAAAACCAAGATGATTATCCTCAATTCACCGGCCAATCCGACCGGAGCGGTCTATTCCGAAGAGGAAATCAAGGCTGTTGTCGATGTGGCCAAACAGAATGATATCATCATCCTCAGCGATGAAATCTACGAAGAATTCTCTTATGACCGCAAAAGTTTAAGCATCGGCTCATATTACGATAAGTCTTTGATTTTGAAGGGTTTCAGTAAAAGTTATGCCATGACTGGCTGGCGGCTGGGTTATGCGACCTGTTCGGAAGCACTGGCTCCGCTGATGGAGAAAATGCTGATGATCCAGCAATACACCTTCGTCTGTGCACCGACACCGCTGCAGATGTCGCTGGTTGAGGCCCTGGACTACGACATGACGCCTTATGTGGACAGCTACCGTGCCAAACGGGACCGCATGTACAATGGCATCAAAGACGCCTATGACGTTGCCAAACCCGGCGGGGCGTTTTACCTGTTTGTCAAAACGCCGCAGCAATACCCGAATGCGACCGAATTCGTCAAAAAAGCTATCACCAGTAACGTGCTGGTTATCCCTGGAAACGTGTTCAGCGAACAGGATACGCATTTCCGGATCAGTTATGCGACCAGTGACGAAAAAATTGACGCCGGCATCGAAATCCTCCTAAGTTTAGCCGAATAAATTCGATACAGGCAAAGCTCAAACAGACGCCTAATGGAAACCTAATAATTCCTTAAAAAATGCCTTGAATTTAAGGCCCGGAAAACGTATAACTCCACGCGAACACTGGGAAATTTTTGTCCAGTATAAATAATGAACTTTTGCAGGGGTTTACATGTTAGAGCTTATCTTTCAGGTATGCGGCGGATTGGGAATTTTCCTGTTGGGCATGAAAAACATGTCCGAGGGCATGCAGGCGGTAGCCGGCGACAGGATTCGCAAGCTAATCAGCGCGGTCACAAACAATCGAATCCTGGCCTGTGGCGTAGGGACGGTTGTGACGAGTATCGTCCAGTCCAGTTCTGTGACCACCGTGATGGTCGTTGGCATGGCCAATGCCGGAATTATGACGCTGATGCAGGCCATTGGCGTGATTCTCGGCGCTAATATTGGTACGACCATTACCGGCTGGATTCTGGTTCTGAAAGTCGGAAAATATGGGCTGCCCATGCTCGGACTTGCTGCTTTTTTCTTCCTGTTTTCCAAAAAGGACCGCATTCGTTTCACCGCGATGGTTTTTGTCGGTCTCGGCATGGTGTTCTTCGGTTTGCAGTTAATGAAGCATGGATTTGCCCCCATCAAAGAGATGCCGGCCTTTGAAGCATGGTTCCATAAGTTTGATCCTTCCACCGGTTTTGGAGGGTTGGTCAAATGTCTTGCAGTGGGTGCGGTCTTGACCGCGATAGTCCAGTCATCCTCAGCGACTCTGGGTATTACGATGGGGCTGGCGGCAACCGGCGCCATCAGCTATCCCGCAGCCGCAGCACTGGCCGTCGGTGCCAATGTCGGTACAACCATCACTGCATTGTTGGCATCATTGGGAACCTCCACAACAGCCAAACGAGCGGCTTATGCCCATACCATTTTCAATGTGATTGGAGTTATCTGGATCGCAATCTTTTTTGGCCGGTATTCGGAAGCTGTCTCGAAACTGGTTACAACAATGCAGGTCGATAATGTAAAAGCTGTGTTATTTACCACCAGTGACCAGGACGAGGTGAATGAATATCTAAGCAAAAACCATCAACTGTCTATCGCTGAATATGCACAGAAAAATCGCATTCCTGAAGATTCTCTCTATATAACCAATGAAAGCGGTCAACACCTCAATGCAAAAGGAGAACTTCTCAATGAAGAGAAGCCCTATGCAATGGCAATCGACCTAATTAAGGGAATCGACAAAGGGCAATTGACCGCTGTTCCGCTTTATTTGAACAAGGAGGGCAAAAAGGAAGTCCAGTATCCATACTCACAGGCGGGAATTGCGGTTACGCATACCGTCTTTAATATTGTCAACACACTGTTGTTTTTACCGTTTACCGGACTTCTGGCAAGACTGCTGATCTGGCTGGTACCGGAAAAGAGAGTGCCGCAAAAACCGCGTCTGACGTATTTGAACGTTCGTATGCTCGATACGCCGGCGATTGGGATTCAGCAGTCCTATAAAGAAGTCGTTATGATGGGCCAGTCCGTCATCGGTATGCTGGCTAATTTGAAGCGAACGCTTAAGAAGGGAGATCCTGAAAAGGAATTGTGCGAAACGATATTCAAAAGTGAAAACGACATGGATATCATTCAGATGGAAGTCGTTGAGTTCCTCGGAGACATTATGTCGGGTAACATTTCGCATGATGTCGTCCACGAAGGACGCAGTCAGCTCCGTATGGCCGATGAGTTTGAGTCCAT
>JANQGW010000045.1 GCA_028282905.1 Sedimentisphaerales bacterium
ACGGACAAACCGGCCAACCAGTTCGGCGGCGATGTGCTGGGCATCGGCAGCGGAGCCACCGTTGCCGCATATATAAATGCAGCCGCCGGAGCGGATGCAGTCGGTCAACAGCAAAGCCGCTGCGCCAATGGCGTCAATACAATTGGTCTCCAGGTCGGCCAGCACTTTTTTATGCAGTTGAATTGTGTCGAGAACACGCTGTTTTTTTGATTCCATCGTCGATTTCCTGAAAAACGGCCATTTAAACCGGTTCAAATAGGCTTTTACTATTTATTTAAGGAAGTTATAGGATACCGCAATTGAGCCGGGCCTGCAAGCGGGGTTTTTGCAAAAAGCTGACAGCATCAACTCAGGAAATCCACAGCATAAATGAAAACAGGTACTTCCAGCCCCATGGCGTCCAGACGAAAAATGTCTCATATTCAGCAGCACACAGCGGACCGCCTTCATAATAAGTACGACAGCGTGCCAGGCCCAGCGATTTAAAAATCGGCCCGGCGCCGAAGCAGACCGAATTTTGGACAAATTTATAATCTTCTTTGGCTTCGGGATTGTCCCAGTCTATTTGCGGATACTCGGAACCGGGTTTTATGGTTGTCGGCAAATCATTTAAAGCCCTGATTAAGTTATCATGAGGATCTTTCAGCTTCAGCAAGCGTTCATTGCCAGGTCCAAAAGCCCCAAATAATTTTCCGTAACCAATGTCAACATAGCACGCATCGACCTTTTCTTTGTGGCCGTATTCTTCGGACAGGTAGAGAAACCGGAATGCCTGTTCGTGAATGGCCAGCCGCTGCTTTTGGGAGACATGCGGAATTGGCATAAACAAATACAACCCGATAATCAGCAGACACGCGAAGATGATTCGTTTCTTCCGCTTTTTACTAACTTTCGCTCCTTCAGACGCCATATTATTCCTGCGTTTTGGGTTTTCTTCTTCTGCGGCGTTTCTTTTTGGCGGTCGCAGATTGGCCTTCAGCTTTCTGGCCATCGGCACGTTTTGGGCCGGGGCGTTTTTTGCCAGAGGGTCTGCGGCGGCGTTTTTTCTTGCCGGCCGAGGCTTTGGACATATCCGGCGTCTCACCGATCCATTCGGCGTCGATGCGGTTAACCCGCAGAATCATCTTGAGCTTGCCGAAATCCCGATTGCCGACGAATGTGACCGCCTTGCCTTCGCGGCCCATGCGGGCGGTCCGGCCGGTGCGGTGTGTGTAGGCCTCGGGATTCTGCGGCAGGTCATAGTTAATCACTAAATCCGTATGCGAAAAATCCAGTCCGCGCGAGGCGATATCGGTCGCCACCAGAAACCGGATATCCAGCCGTTTGAAGCGTCGGAACAGGCTGGTACGCTTATTCTGGTCGAGGCCACCGTGAATCTGCTCGACAGACTTGACCTCTTTTTTCAGATGATCGTAGAGTGTATCACAGTTGCGTCGGCTGGAGCAGAACAGAATTACCTGCTTGGGATCTTCATCCTTAATGAGTTTGAGCAGAGTTTCAAACCGCCGGCGAGGGGCGACCTGCTCGAAGCAGTGCTTCAACGAGGACGGGGCCTTCTGGTCGGCAATCAATTCAAAAATTTCCGGGTTATCCAGATAGTTCTTCGACAAGTGCTTGATCTCATTGGGCATGGTCGCACTGAACAGCATGGTGTGGTGTTCGTGGATCATGCAGGAAAAGACAAACTCAATATCGGTCAAAAAACCCTGGTTGAGCATTTCGTCGGCCTCGTCGAGAACAAAATAGCGTACTTCGGCCAGCCGCAGGTCAGAATTATACAGCAGGTCAATCAGCCGGCCCGGCGTGGCCACCAGAATCTGGACACCGTGGGCAAGTTTGCTTTTCTGAATATCCATCGAAAAACCGCCGTAAACGGCGAATGTACTGACATCGGTTTCCTTGGCAATCCAGGCAATCTCATCGACATACTGCAGAGCCAGCTCACGCGTCGGCACTAAAATCAGGGCCTGGACCTCTTTAATCGACGGATCGACCGACTGAACAACGGGGATCGCGCAGGCGGCGGTCTTACCCGAGCCGGTCTGGGCCAGCGCAATCAAGTCCTTACCCGATAATACATGCGGGAAAGTTTGTTCCTGGATGGGCGTCAAGTCCTCGTAGCCCTTTTTTTGGAGGGCCTTGAGGATGCCCGGTTTTAAATCGAGTTCGGTAAACTTCATGGATTCCTGTTCCGACCGAAAACGCCCTTTTTGACGTTTAAACAGCCTTTAGATTCTACTGCTATACTATTAATACGGAATTGTACCGAGTAATCGACCGGATGTATAGAAAATTCTGCCGCCGCTCCTCAAACCCCATGGACATTTGTACCGGGTTGAATTACTGTTAGGTTTTGTTATAATTGATATTTCCGGAATTTTTATGCCGGAATTATGGAGAAAGCCGATGGCTTCAGAAAGGGTCAAAACTGTTGGGGGTGCCCGCCGGGTCTTTTTCGCGGGACTGGCGATTATCGTCCTGCTGGCAGGCGCACTGGTATTTTTGCATCAGCAGGGCCGGCGGCGTGACTTTTTGACGGCTGAGCAGCGGAACTGGCTCGATGCTCATGTCGGGAAAATCGATGTATTGCTGGGTTTTGACGCCCCGCCGGATGCTTTTCACAATGAAAAAGGTGAGTATGTCGGGCTGTGGATGGATTACCTTGAGGTGATCGAGCGGGAGCTGGACTTTGAGTTTGTTTTTCACAATTTCAACACTTGGGACGAACTGATCGAATATTCCAAGGTTCACGATAAGTTTATTATTCCCAGTATCTCCGAAACCACCGGCCGCAAGGAGTACCTGACGTTTACCGAATCGATTACCCGGATCCCCAATGTCGTCGTGACCCGCACGTCTATGCCGGATTTGAAGATGGAGGACTTGATCGGGCTGGATGTAGCAACGATGGAGAATTCCGTTATCCGCGCCTATATGGATGAGAACTGGCCGCAGGTGCGCTGCCACGACGTCACCGAGGATATCGAGGGGTTGCAGTGTGTTTCCACCGGCAAGTATGACGCGATGGTGGTTAACCAGTTGTACGCAACCTATCTGGTAGAAAAAAACGGTATTGCTAATCTGAAAATCACCTGCGAAACCGATCATCCCTCGATACAGCACATTGCCACCTCAATCAAAGACCCGATTCTGCGACAGATTCTGGACCGGACACTGATGCAGATCAGCCCGCAGGAAAAAGAGCGCATTCTGCGGCGTTGGCTCTACTTAGGGCAAAATCGAATAGACCAGTTGAGAGCAATACTTCCGGTATTACTGATGATTTTGTCGTTGGTACTGGCAATGATTCTGGGGGTGATTCTTTGGAATTATACGCTAACCCGTCAAATCCGATTACGCACGCGCGAACTGAGCGAAGAAATTGCCGTTCGCAAAAAAGCTCAACTGCAGCGGGAGAATGCCATTAAGGCACTGCAGCGCAAGAACGAGGAGCTGGAGAGCATCGTTTATATCAGCTCGCATGACCTTCGCTCGCCACTGGTAAACATCCGGGGTTTTGCCGGTGAAATGAAAATGGACCACCGCAGGCTGTATGATGTCCTGAGAACCCAGCAGTTTTCGCCGGAGGTTCAATCGCAACTGGAAGAACTGCGAGAAAGCAGCCTGGAAGCGATGAATTTTATTGAAACCAACGCCGAGAAGATGGACCGGCTGCTGGAGGGACTGGCGAGCATTTCACAGACCAGTACGGCGACGTTCGACTATGAATGTCTGGACATGAACACACTGGTTCAAGATGTCGTGAATTCACTGCAAAACAGTCTGGCGACCATCGGCGGTAAGGTGACAATTGAAACGCTTTGCAGTTGCCGCGGCGATTCGATGGGCATTCGGCAGGTGTTCTTTAACCTGATTGATAACGCAATTAAATACCGCCATCCCAACCGACTGCTGGAAGTGCGAATATATGCCGAACACAACGACCGATACTGTACCTACTGCATTGAAGACAACGGCATCGGCATCAAGCCGCAGTACCAGGAGAAAATCTTCCGAACTTTCCATCAGTTGGAACCTGCCGGCAGCGGCGGAGGTATCGGTCTGGGACTGACCATCGTCAAGCAGATCGTCGATAAAATGAACGGTCAAATCATACTCACCTCAGAACCGGACAAAGGAACCACCTTCGCATTCTCACTGCCCTGCTTCGACTGTGATACGGAAAGCCCTACCGACGATTCAGATTAACTGCACGAAGAATGTTAGCGTCTTGCTGTATATGTCACCATTGTTCCCAAAATACACGAAAGGCAGCGGTTCCAGCGTTGTCATTGACCAGCATGAAATCTAATTCATGCCCATCATCAAAAGCAAAATTGAAAGTATTTTCACCAATAGAAAGTGCTGTAATGGTATGGCCATGTGATTTACACAGTTCGCTTGCAATATCGCAAAACTGGTCTGCATATGGGACGTTGGCACCGATACTTGAAGATGTATCTCCGTATGCCGCAGATGAAATCTGGTCTAATACGGATTGCGGTGGTTTTCCCTTGCCCATCGCAGAAGCAACGACATCCCCTTCACGAAATGCAGCAGCCCATAAGCCCTCTTCTAAAAGAAGGATAAATCCAGCGTTGCCATGCTTTGATGAGATCACTTTGCGGTTTTTGACATGAGCTTTCAAAGGCTGGAGATTTTTGAAGTAATCAGATTTTTCGACGATCTTCATTTTCGCTATTAGTTCAGCCGGAACTTCGGCTAACTCAGGCGGTGTTTCATGGGGATTCTGCTTTCTCATAAATATCATAACGGCATCCTTCAAGTAAAATGGTATTTTCTTATTTCATTATCCAGAAGACACTCCTGCGATCAAGCCAAATCCTGACAAGAAGCGAGATATATAGGGAAACAAGTAAACTACTACCGGCTGAAAGCCGGTAGCTTTAGGTTGGCGTCGAACTCAGACTAAAGTCATCGTTCCCCGCTTGAGACCCTGAAATTTTCGCCGCC
>JANQGW010000123.1 GCA_028282905.1 Sedimentisphaerales bacterium
AACACGAGTGAGCGAGATAGTTTCTGAGAAAATGGAGGGTTTCAAAGAAGTTTATTCTGATTTTACCAAGTTGTATCGCAATCATCCGTTTTATGATTCGCCGGACCTCACTGGATGGCATTTATATTTGAAGTAGTATTGATTTGCTGACAAAAAACCGACAGTTGTCAAGAGTCAGTCAAATTCTCCAAACAGTGACGACATGTTTTCGGCAAGGGTTGGTGCGGGATCGAATTGATTGAATTTAGTTTATGAGGAGTATCTGACGATTGAAGTGGATTGGAATTTTAGTCTTTATCACATTATTTACAGGTGTTTTCGTTGGGGGGTATTACTATATTTTGTCCCGGTTGTTTACGCTGTTTAACATAAAAAAGACGCTTTTTTTCTGGGTGTTATTACTGCTTCTTTCGTTTGGATATGTGCTTTTTTCAATCCTCGAGCGCGTGTTTCCATGTTTTTTGTGCCAGTTACTTTTGCGATTCTCTGCAATTGGCCTTGGTGTTGGATTGCTGTCTCTGATAGTCCTACCTGTTCATGATTTACTTCTTTGGATGTTTAAATTTTCGACAAGTGTGTCCCGATGGGGGCTGGTTGGAATGATATTGTTTTTAACAATATATTCGATTATCAATGCTATGCGATTGGAAATCAAACGGATTGAACTCACCGGTCCGGTTGATACGAAACTGGTTCAACTTAGCGATATACATCGTGGTTCCGTCAGTGAAAGACATCTCAAAAGGCTTATTGAACAAACCAATCAACTGGATCCGGATTTAATTTTAATTACAGGGGATCTGATCGACCCGGCGGAAGATTTAACTGATAATTCACTTAAGATTCTGGAAGAATTTAAGGCGCCGGTGTATTGGGTATCGGGGAACCATGAACGGCTTGCGGGAATGAAATCAGTTATAAGAATGATTGAGCAAACTTCGGTCATTCCACTTCGCAACGAAACCACTCAGATTGGCAATATTCAGTTGATCGGGATCGATGATAGCCGCAACCGTAAACAGGTTGAACAAGTTTTAACGGGAATAGATGTTGATCCGGATTGCTATTCAATTCTGATGTATCATCAACCGGAAGGCTGTAATGCTGCCGCAAAAGCAGGAATCGATCTGATGCTTTGCGGCCATACCCATAATGGGCAAATCTGGCCTTTTAACTGGGTGGTCCGTTCTCGATTTAAATATCTTTGCAGTCTGTACGAAATCGACGGGATGAAATTGTATGTTTCTCCCGGTTCCGGAACTTGGAGCCCGCCAATGCGGTTAGGCAGTCGAAACCAAGTCACAATGATTCAATTGCGAAAAGATAGTTGAACTATATAAATCTGGTTAACAGATAATATAGTCTTTTCTCTCTTTTTAGGGATAAGTGCGGTAGGATGCACTTATTCCTATCTTAGATTTTAGAACCCATCGAAACTCCCTGAATTCTGAATTGAACCAGATACACTTTTAGTTGAAATGACAAAATGGGCCACAATAATACTTTTGTGTAAATGGCTCATTATCCAGTGTTTATGTTTTTTGTGCTGTTGATGCCGCACAGAATAAGCGGAAGTAGCAACTGTGACTCGCTGTGATAACCTGCATTTCTCCAAAACAACATTTCTGAGAAGGGGTAGTCAATCTTGTTTTTTATTATAGGTGTGTCATGTCATTTATTAGAACAAGAGTAAAAAGTAAAACGTATAGACATGGGATATTCTGGGTGTTGGCACCCAGAGACTCTTGTAAGGTGTTTTTTGTTAGTCATTACAGGGCAATGATTTAAAGTTATTTAGCAATTCATATTTCATGAATTTTTAGAAAAGAGTTAAAAAAAAGGGTGACAAAAAGGGGGATTTAGAAATTTCCAGACGAGAATAAGCAAACTCGACTTAATAAAGGCGTAACGAAGTGGATCAAAAAGAGACTTATATTGGCAATAATCTTGAGGAATCTAAAAGATTTTTAGAGTTGTTGATGCAAAATCAAGATCGTCTCTACGCCTACATCTTATATCGAGTTCCTAATCGAAATGATGCCGAAGATATTTTACAGGATGTCATTGCATTAATGCTGGCAAAGTTTCAAGACTATGAAGAGGGAACTAATTTCTTGTGGTGGGCAATTACCATTGCCAAGTACAAGACTCTTTCATTTCATAAACGTAATAAACGCATGGTACTTCTCTTTGATGAAGCAGACATGGATTTTATACAAGATGAAGCGGTCAAAAGTGCTGAATCTTTGGACGATGAGGCGAATCTATTGAAAGAGTGTTTAAAAAAAATGTCGGCGACTCAAAAGAAATACATCAGCCTGCGATATGAGGAAGATATGACATATCGGAAGATTGCGAGTTATTTTCATGTTTCAGTGCAATCAGCGTATAGGATGGTAGCTCGGATTCAAGTCTCGCTATTGAAATGTATACGTTTATCACTACAGTCGGAGACAACCCATGAATGAGCAGGAATTGATGATTAAGGTTGCAAACCTACTTTCACTTGCTCGCGAGGGTACTATTCGTGACGATCAGTTAAAGTTGTTGAAAACTATATTAAAAGAAAATAAAGCCGCGCGTTCCGCCTATTTTCAAATAGTTAATTTGGAAATCTCTCTGCAAAAGATGGGACGTTCCTCGACTTCTTCGCTGGATAGTGCTTATGATGAGCATACATGGGAAGCGCTAAAATACTACGAACAGATTGCCCCGGCTCTTGAAGTTTCCGACAAAGATTCGCAGCAGGAGTTAATTCAAAACATTGTGCACCCTAAAGTGTCACGTAAAATCAGCAAGTTTAATATTGTTTCCATCATAGCCAGCGCTGCGGCGATTCTTTTATTGGTGCTGTTTGTGAAGTTCATTCCTGAAAAACAATACAGTGTTGAGGTGGCCAGTCTTATTGATCAATTTAATGTGAAATGGGCGGACACACGCATGGATTTGGAATCCGGCTGCCGTCTTTGGACTAACGAACCGCCTTATATCCTGGAAAAAGGGATTGTCAGCATTTTCTATGACGAGGGAGTTGAAGTTCTCATCGAAGGTCCGGCGAAATTTGAAATTGAGAGATCTGGGCTGTTTCTTGAATACGGACGATTATTCAGCCATGTGACTGAATCGGGATTGGGTTTTAGTGTTCAAACACCGACCTGTCAGTTTTTGGATTTGGGAACAGAATTTGGTGTGAAATCGGACATTGATGGTTCTTCAGAATTGCATGTAATCAAGGGGAAAATACAGTTATTTGCAGGGAACAAAAGCAGCCCTAAAATCAGTCAAATATTAGAGAAGAACACAGCTGTGCGGTTTGATGCGGTCAAAGGTCGGGCCAATGCCATAGCGATTAAGAAGACAGCTTTTGTTCGAAAGATTTCTTCAGAAAGCAGGCTTGTCTGGCGTGGAGAGAATCTAAGCCTGGCTGATATTGTCGGCGGCGGTAACGGAAGAGGGACGGGAATCAAAGGTCGAGGGGTTGATTTGAAAAGCGGCGAAATTGCCTACGAAGATAAAAAGTTCATTTCTTATACGACTGGTTTTTCTGCAGTTTCCGGCAATCCTTTGATTGATGCTGTTTTTATTCCCGATGGCGGTCTGGGCCCCGTGAAAATCAGTACAACCGATCTTCAATTTTCTGGTTTTGGAGATACAGACGGGCTAAATTATGCCAATATTTTCAATCAGGGAGAGACGATTTATTATGCCTTCGGACCAACGAGGCCTATTAGCAGCTGCCCAAGTGTGATAAACGGAATTCAATATGGCAAGCTGAGGGCTCCTTCGGCGATTTATATGCACTCAAATGCAGGAATTACATTTGACTTGGCGGCAATACGAAAATCTCTTGGAGGTGCCGTGTCTGTATCGAGGTTTAGAGCTTTGGCAGGCATCCCGGATGGACTGGAAAAGGATGTGAAACTGGGCACTCCAAGCGTGGATTTCCGGATTCTTGTCGATGGGAAAAAACGCTTTCAGTCTTTGAAGATGCAGACCGGAGAGTCGCCGGAAAAGATCGATTTTCAACTTGCCGAGCATGAGCGATTTTTGACATTAGTGGTGACCGATGGGAGTGATGGCTCGGCGATGGACCTGGCGCTGTTTGCTGATCCGGTTCTAATTTTAATACCAAGTATTGAATAATGAAATAAGTTGATTGTATTCGTTTGTAGATGAGATAAAGAATAAATTTTGAGCCGATGAAACACTCTGGAAAAGCTATCATCGGCCCAATGGTGTTTGCCGAGCATAAAGAGATGCTCTTGCAAAGCGAAAGGTATTATAGTCAATTCCTTCGTTAATGCAAGTCAAAGAACTCTTGTTTTACACCAGTCGTCAACACGGTGGCATAGATACCCTCTTTCTTGGAAAGGACAGGAAATGAACAATCAGATACTCTTGAAGCGTAATCATAACAAGTCATCAGCTTTTACATTAATTGAACTGCTTGTGGTCATTGCCATTATCGCCTTGCTGATGGCGATTGTGATGCCGGCGTTACGTATGGCGAGAGAACAGGCCAAAGAGGTGATCTGCAAGGTTCATCTGAAACAGTGGGGCGTGTGCTATGAGATGTATCACAATGATAACGACTCGGTTTATACGCCCGGTACCGAGTATCACAGTGACGGAAGTTACGGTATGGACGGCAGCGGAACCTGGATCGCATTGCTGGATTCATATTATCAGGATCCCAAAATCCGTCTGTGCCCGAAGGCGAATCGAACCGAGACCGAAGGCGGGCGGATGCCCATCGCAGCATGGGAGATCAGAACTACCAATGCCTATAGCAACGGCAACTTAAGAAAGATTGAGGATGAAATCGGCAGTTACGCGGAGAACTGGTGGCTAACCAGTGGGGACAGTGTTTATGGTGGTGAGTATTCGACTGAGAAGAAGTTTAAGAAGGCCGGTTTTGCCGGGGCGTTTCAGGTGCCGGTGTTGGGAGATGCCGGATTCTTTCTGTTGAGACCGCTGGAGAGTGATGTGCCGCCGGCCACTGATGGAGAGTTCCTTTGGGAAAAAGCTCAAGGTAATGAAATGTACCGGACCTGTCATGATCGTCACCGAGGCGGTACCAGTTGGCTGTTTGCCGACGGCGCTGCGAGGAAAGTGGAACTGGCGGAATTGTGGGAAATTCGCTGGCATAAGGAATGGGTTCCCGGTCAGCCCAATTGGAACGGGCGGGCCCCATGGTTTTAAAGGATGGTCAATCATATGCGGCTGTTTTGGAATATTTGCAAATATTATGTGTTGTTGGTTTTCAAAGTGTGTGTGAAGTATGTGTGAAAAAGTGTGTGCACTCATTTGGTTAAGAGATGCAAAACAAATGTTTCATTAATTAAATTAACTGGAGGTGAATGATGGAAAGAAAAATGATCTTTGTCTGTATGGTTTTAATGTGTGCAGCGGCACTGGTTCAGGCGGGTGTGATCATGGATGACGGTTTTAGTGAAGGGACACTCGCCGCAAACGGCTGGACGCTGACTGACGGCAGCGGTGTTGCCGCTAAGGAATGGACGCTTTCGGTAGGCAGTTTCGGTAATCCCGGAAACTATATCTGGGGCGGCGGTTCCGGCACGATTCAGGAAGACATTGTCTCGGGAACCTTATCCAAAGATACCGGCTATGTGATTCAGGCCGACGACATTTTTACCATGACCTTTGACATTAAGGATATGACCGTTGGACTTGATCTCGAAGGCGCGGTTCTTGCGACGCTTTACTATATGGATGGTGCTGCGGTTCAGGTTTTGGGCAGTGTTGAACATGTTGATAGTGCTGCGATTCCTGCGGGATGGGACCAGGTCAGCGGGACGCTTACTGCCAATGCGACGGTTGGAGCGGTTGGTAAAAATCTCTATGTCAGCTTTGCCGCCGGGTCCAGTTCATGGAACGGCACCTCCGCGCAGCGTATCGGCATCGACAATGTGGTGATTGAGGCGATTCCGGAACCGGCGACCCTGGCCTTATTAGGAGTGGGTGGATTGCTTTCTCTGAAGCGACGTCGCGGTTGAATTTAAAGGTAAAGCGTGAATGCGTTTGGGCTGTCCCTTGATTTTAAAAAAGAGGCAGCTGGCTTTAGGTATGAAAATAATTTTTTTGAAAGGGCGTCGGTATGAAAAACAAATTATCTATCTGGTTTCTATTGTTTGCCTGCGGTTTTTTCCTGACTCCGCAAGTGGTCTTGGCTGCTGAAATTATGAATGATGGAATTGACGCAGGCACATTCACCGAAAACGGCTGGACACTTGCCGGCGGCAGCGGCGTTGCCGCTAAGGAATGGACGCTTTCGGTGGGTAATTTCGGCAATCCCGGAAACTATATCTGGGGCGGCGGTTCCGGAACAATGCAGGAAGACATCGTCTCGGGCACTTTGTCCAAGGACACCGGTTATGTAATTCAGGATGCTGATAGTTTTACTTTGACCTTTGATATCAAGGACATGACGATTGGGATTGATCTCGGCGGTGCGGTCCTTGCGACACTCTATTATATGGATGGTGCGACAGTACAGGTGCTGGGAAGCGTTGAACATGTTGACAGTGCTGATATTCCGCAGGGATGGGATCAGGTCAGCGGCACGCTTGCTGTCAGTGCGACGGCTGGCGCAGTTGGTAAGAATCTTCATGTCAGCTTTGCTGCCGGCCCCAGTTCATGGAACGGAACTTCCGCTCAGCGTATTGGTATTGATAACGTGGTTATTGAGCAAAGCCGGGACGAAAGAGCCAAGAATCCCACTCCTTATGGCGGTCAGGGTGTTGACGACGCCAGCAAGGTGTCAGTAGATCTGGCAGCGCTGAGCTGGCAGGCTCCGACCGCCTTTACGCCGGACGGCTATCGTGTCTTTTTCGGCACCACCGAACCAAACCTGCTGGATACAGATGATTATGGTCTGACGGAACTGACCGATGGCGGTGTTGAAGACATTACATCAATTGACCCAACTCCGGTCGGTGATCTGGATGATGACACCCAATACTACTGGGTGGTCGACAGCTATGAGCCGAATGCTGTCTCCGGCATTCCTTTCCGGCATAAAGGTGATACCTGGACATTCGCAACCGCTGTTCTTGCTCCGTTTATTACAGCGGGACCGACGGATACGGCAGCTTTTGCGGGTGGACAGGCAGACCTTCAAATTGAATTTGACAGTCAGGCTGCTATTACCAACAATGACTGGGAAGTTTCCACGGACGGTGGTACGACCTGGGTTGCCGCCAGCGGTACGGTGTCGATTGATGAAGCCAGTACGCCGAAGCTCTCGACGCTGACGATTGCCAGTGTGGCATTAGGTGACGAAGGTTTGTATCGCTGCAGTCTCAGCAATGACAGCGGTTCAATGACAACCGTGAGTGCGAATGCCGAACTGGTGGTCAAACGCCGACTGGCGTACTATGAGTTTGAAGGCAACGCTGATGATTCCGAAGGCAGCAACGATGGGACAGCTAAGAATGTCGATCCGGCCCTGGCTGCGGACATTACTTATGCCGTAGGTGTTGTTGGAACACAGGCTGTTGTCTTTAACATCTCGACTGAAGTGACCGATCCGAACCAGAGTTTTATTGAACTGTCTGAGACGGCTTATCCGAACAATGCCATCGGCGGCGGCCTCAAGAGCGGTACGATCTGCTGCTGGATCAAGAGTACTACCGGGGAGGGTGCGGTCATGGGTAATATTAACGGTACGGCAGAAGATCCTGATCAGGAAGCGTGGTATTTCAGATACACCTCTCCGACCCAATTCCGGTTCTTTATGCGTGATGACCTTGACAGTCCAACCAACGCCTTTGCCAATGATCCCGATCTGTCTGACGGCACCTGGTATTTTGTCGCGGCTACATGGCAGGGCGGCGATGAGTCCAGAATCTATGTGGGTCGCCTGGGTCAAAACGGCAGACTGGACGATGCCGGGAGTTTCGATTCAGATTTGGACTTTTCAGTTTGGCAGAACCCGCAGGTCATCGGCGGTTACTATAACCGCGAAAGTGGAGTTACAGGCTTTTTGCCGCAAGGCGCGATGATTGACGATCTGCAGATTTTCAACTATCCGCTGAGTGCCGATGAGGTTGCCGGGATTTACCATGTGGTTAATGGTGACCTGATGTGTACCGCGCTGAACGGTGAATTTGACGGCAGTGAGTATGACATCAACAACGACTGTATTGTCAATCTGGGCGACTTTGCGATCATGGCTACCCAATGGCTGAGTGGCGCGTTGTCGGATGGCACGCCGTAAACAGTATTAAAGCAGTCTTAACATGAAAAGTTAACTCCCGGCCCGTCAAAGGCGAGCCGGGGTTCTTGTCTGTCCTGACTTTTGAACTAAAGATAAGTATTACCAAAATTTCAAATTTTCAAAAATGGGGTATTATTATGCGTGAACCGTATCGTAACATTTTATTGTATTCTTTTCTCTTTCTAACCGCTGTCATCTTTTGTGCCGCATCAGGATGGACCGATACGGTTCTGGTCGAAGCGGAAAACTTCGACGATAAAGGGGGCTGGGTGCTTGATCAGCAGTTTGCAGATCAGATGGGGTCGCCTTATCTGTTGGCTCACGGTATGGGCGAGCCGGTTACTGATGCGGTCACGACTGTGACGTTTCCGTCAACGGGTACGTATAAAATATGGGTTCGCACGAAGGACTGGGTACCGGGCGCATGGGATGCCCCGGGCCGGTTCCAAGTGCTGATCAACGGTACGGCCGTTGGAACCACCTTCGGGACAATCGCCGACTGGAGTTGGCAGAACGGCGGCACGGTTAATATTACCAATACTCAGGTCCAGATCAAACTGCACGACCTGACTGGTTTTGAAGGCCGCTGCGATGCAATCTATTTTGACACGAATACCGCAGTGACACCGGTGGATTTTGACCCGGCCAATCCGCAGACCAGCCGGCAGTGGCGCAATAACCTGCGCGGTTTTCCGGATACGCCGCCGGACGGCGGACAGTTTGATGTGGTGATTATCGGCGGCGGTCTTTCCGGATGCGGGGCAGCATTGGCGGCTGAAAAG
This sequence comes from Sedimentisphaerales bacterium, assembly GCA_028282905.1. Taxonomy (GTDB): domain Bacteria; phylum Planctomycetota; class Phycisphaerae; order Sedimentisphaerales; family Anaerohalosphaeraceae; genus 4572-13. Next base: position 9,022 of record JANQGW010000123.1, read on the forward strand.
CAGGGGCTTCAAGTGGCCTTGATTCAGGACCGAATGGCTTTAGGTGGTAATGCCAGCAGTGAGATTCGCGTTTCCCCGATTGGTATTGTGGGGCTCAGTGGAGAGCTACTTGATTTGATTATCCATCCGGTTAAATGGAATAATGGAAGCGATGACTCGATTATCCATGAACAGACACGAACGGCGAATATGGAAGCGGCCGAGGGGTTGACAATGTTCAGACCCTATCGTGCGTATGATGTCCAGATGAACGGGTCAAAAATTACCAGTGTGGATGCCTATTCGACATTGACCGGCCAGGCCGTTCGAATTCGCTCGAATGTCTTTATTGACTGTACCGGTGACGGCTGGATCGGTTACTGGGCCGGGGCCGATTATGTCTATGGCCGTGAAAGCAAAAACGAATACGATGAAAGCTGGGATAAGCATGGTGATCTCTGGTCACCTGAAGTTGCGGATAGCCGAGTAATGGGAACTTCCTTGATCTGGAGTTCACGGAATATGAGCTATACGACGACGTTTCCGGCTGTTCCATGGGCCATGGATGTTGCCGGAGCAAGTTCAGCGACCGGCGGTGACTGGAACTGGGAGTATTCCGCCAATGATAAACATCAGATTGATGATGCCGAAGAGATTCGCGATCATTTATTCCGGGCCATCTACGGATCTTTTTATAATGCCAAACAATCGTCCAGCAACGACTACAGAAAACTGTACTGGATGGGATACTTGGGCGGAAAACGTGAATCCCGGCGACTGATGGGCGACTATATCTACAAACAACCCGAGGTGCTCAGCGGCACGGTGTTTGAGGATGCCGTGGTCGAAGAAGTTCGTGAAATCGACGTGCATTATCAACAGGCGCTGACCGGAAGTCCGTATGATTTTCGATCTGTTGCTTTATTCAGAGAAGTACCGAAGTATTACATCCCGTTCCGATGTCTGTATTCGCGAAATATTGATAACCTGATGATGGCGGGCAGATGTTTTAGCTGTTCGCATATTGGTCTGGGAGGTCCGCGTGTAGAAAAGACTTGCGCTCAAATGGGAGTGGCGACCGGTTATGCAGCGAGTTTGTGTGTCAAGTACGACACCACTCCCCGCGGCATTTATGAAAATCATATCCAGGAACTGCGAGGGCTGGTTGGATATGAATCCGGCACACGGGTGATTATGCAGGATGGGTTTGACGAAGGGACATTTACTGCAAACGGCTGGACGCTGACTGGCGGCAGCGGTGTTGCCGCTAAGGAATGGACGCTTTCGGTGGGCAATTACGGCAACCCCGGTAATTATATCTGGGGCGGCGGTTCCACAGCGACTCAGGAAGACATTGTCTCGGGAACATTGTCTAAAAATACCGGCTATGTGATCCGGGCCGGCGACAGTTTTACTCTGACCTTTGATATTAAGGATATGACGATTAATCTTGATCTTGAAGGGGCAGTCCTGGCGACACTCTATTACATGGATGGCAGTACAAAACGAGTGTTGGGTACTGTAGAACATGTTGACAGTGCCGCTGTTGCATCAGGTTGGGGCGTTGTTTCCGGAACACTTACCGTAAATGCGACGGCTGGCGCAGTCGGCAAAAACCTCTATGTCTCCTTTTCCGGCGGTCCCAACTCACATAATGGCACTTCGGCACAGCGTATTGGCATTGATAATGTGATGATCAGTGCCGTCACAAAGAAACCCGTTGTGGATTCCGGCAGCAGCATCCTGACAACGCTTGGGTTGGCCAATGTCCCGAACGGGTTGACAATGAGTGCGTCTGTAATCGGCGACGGGGCGGCTTCGGCCGATATTGGATGGCAGGCATTTGATTTTGAATTTGGCGGCGGCCTGTCGTCGAATGTGGTGTTTGCTGAGACGACTGATCCAAACTCGACGGTTACAATCAGTGAGGCGGGGCGGTATATTTTTCAGCTTGCCGCCGCGGTTGGCGAGCCGGCAGAAACGATTTCCGATCAGATTGAAGTAATTGTCTATGAAGACGCTTGTGAAGGAGCCGTTGCCGCAAGACTCTGGGAAACTGAATACGATTATGATGCTAACTGCATTGTGGATATTTCAGACTTTGCAAACTTCGCATCGACTTGGCTGGACGCTGAAGTGTTCGTGGGTCTTCAGGAGTTTTCGCTGGTTTGGCTGGATTCAGCGGCGATGACCGAAAATATTCTCTATTCAGCTGATGTTCCGCCGGTTTCGGAAAATGCCCTGTTTGTTGAGTACTGGACAGGCGTTTCCGGTTCGAGCATCAACCATTTGCTTGCCTCTTCCGACTACCCGGATAATCCGAGCGGTGCTTACTTTATTCTGGATGAGTTTCGAGGAAAGTCGGAGTTTATGGATAATTACGGCCAGCGGATTCGCGGCTATATCGTGGCGCCGCAAACCGGTGATTACACGTTCTATATTGCCTCCGATGACGCCTCGCAATTGTTCCTGAGTACGGATTCTGATCCGGCTAATAAAGTACAGATTGCTCAGATAACCGGCTGGACTGCCCAGGACAAGTGGAATGATGAACCGGGGCAGGACTCGCCGCTGATACCGCTGGTGGCCGGGCAATACTATTATGTCGAAGTGCTGACAAAAGAAGGAGGTGGGGGTGACCATGTCTCCGTCGGCTGGACACGCCCCGGCGAAACAACGATTGAAGTCATCCCCGGCAGTGCTCTGAGATATGGTAATTCATGATAAAAATGTCAACTAAGTGTTATATAAAGGAAATACGAATGCACAGGCGTGATTTTCTCAAGTTTTCTGCCATAACAACGGCATCGCTGAGCAGCATAACAACCGCTGCAGATAGACTCCCACCCGATGGTGAGAAGACAGCTTTGCCGAATATTCTGTTTTGTATTGCCGATGACGCATCCTATCCGCATATGGGGGCCTATGGCTGTGATTGGGTGGAGACTCCGGCGTTTGACAGAGTTGCCCATGAAGGCATCCTTTTTACACGTGCCTATACGCCGAATGCGAAATGTGCGCCGTCCCGTTCGTGCGTTCTGACCGGTCGCAACTCATGGCAGCTCGAACAGGCGGCCAACCATTGGCCCCATTTCCCTGATAAATTCAAGACCTTTCCGGAGACATTGGCTGAAAACGGATATCATGTAGGTTTTACCGGCAAAGGATGGGCGCCGGGCGTTGTCGGTAAAATTAACGGACAGCAAAGACAGCTTTGCGGAAAGCCTTATCATCAAAAAAGAATGACGCCGCCGGCGGGCGGAATAAGCAGTTGTGATTATGCCGCGAACTTTAGCCAATTTCTTGAGGGCAAGCCATCCGGAAAACCATTTATGTTCTGGTATGGCGGCCATGAACCGCATCGGGGATATGAATTTAAAGTGGGCATCAAGAAGGGCGGTAAGTGTATCAGTGATATCAAAAAAGTACCTTCCTTTTGGCCGGACAATGAAACTGTCCGGGCTGATATGCTCGATTATGCTTATGAGATTGAATATTTTGATAAACATCTTCAGCGAATGCTTGAAACACTCGAAGAATCCGGCCAGCTTGATAACACGCTTGTTGTAATTACCGCTGACAACGGAATGCCTTTTCCACGCGTGAAAGGGCAGGAGTATGAATATTCAAATCATTTGCCGCTTGCGATGATGTGGAAAAACGGCATTAAAAAGCCGGGACGGGTGATTGACGATTTTGTCAATTTTATTGATTTTGCGCCGACATTTCTCGAACTGGCAAAAATTGATGCCGTTGACAAGGGGATGCAGGAAATTCAGGGTAAATCCCTCACTCCTCTCTTTTACTCAACGCAATCCGGCTTGATTGATACCTCTCGTGACTATGTGCTTATTGGCAAAGAACGTCATGATGTAGGCAGGCCCCATGACTGGGGTTATCCAATTCGAGGCATTGTCAAAGGAGATTTTCTGTATATTCATAATTTCCAGCCGGACCGATGGCCGGCCGGTAATCCGGAGACGGGATATCTCAACTGTGATGGAAGCCCGACAAAGACCGAATGCCTGAAAGTGAGAAAAACACAGGAGGCAGAAAAATACTGGCAAATGTCATTTGGTAAACGAGTGCCTGAAGAACTTTACCACATTGGAAGTGACCCGGAATGTATAACTAATCTTGCAGGCAATAGCAAGTATGAAGATGTTGAAAAGCAACTGAAAAAGCAGCTTTTCGAGGAATTGAAGCTGCAGGGCGATCCACGTATTCTGAGGGACGGCAAAATCTTTGATGAATACGAGTACGCTAATCCGAGTGGTAGAAATTTTTACGAGCGTTATATGCGGGGAGAAAAACTGGACTGGGGCTGGGTTAATAAAACCGATTTTGAAAAAGAACTGTAACTCGAAAAATTACAAAAGGAGATGTCTCGTGAATAGGGAGAAGGCGTTTACGCTGATTGAATTATTGGTTGTTATCGCAATTACAGCCCTGCTGCTTGCGGTAGTAATGCCGGCACTGCGATTGGCTAAGGAAAAGGCCCGTAATCTTTCCTGCCGTGCTAATGTACGTTCATTGGCTCTTTCACTTCGTGTCTATAGTGAACAAACAGACGGGAAGATGTTTAATTATGAAAATGACGTGCTGTATTTAAATCGACTCGTCGATCAGATTGGAGAACTCGATAAAGTTCGACAATGTTCTTCAACAAATCTGAGTGAACTGACCAGTGACTCATATCAATTGGGCACATCTCGAACGACTTGGATCTGGAAGGATGGGGCTGAACCTGAGCACGGCTCTTATGGATTAAACGGGTGGATTTATGGTTCTCTGTCCGGCAGCTTCGTCTCACAGACACTTTTTAAAAAACAGTCTTACTCAAATGTTCTTCATGCAAAGAATTCTGCATCGGTGCCGGTTTTTTATGATTCTGTCTGGGTGGACGCGTGGCCGTTAGATACCGATACAGTTCCGGTCAATTTTGACCTGGACTTGGGTGATAGAGGGAGCCACGGCCCGATAAACCATATGCACCGGGCATTGATTAATCGTCAAAAGTCTCTACTGACTAACTGTCCCATTTTGGTTGAAACGGTACAGTCTGTGGGCCGGAATGTGATTTCCCTTGATGACTGCCAGCGGTTATACCGGCTTCATTTTGTAATATCGATCCTCCACTGTCCTTAAGACTGCCCTTGAAATGAAGTTCAAAACAGTAAAAAATCGTGGGTTAATAGTAAAGAGACGAGAGAATCTAAATCTTTACTTTTGCGGGAGTTAAGTTGTAAATATAGTGATTTCATCAGTTTACAGAAAACAGGGGTGTCGAATCCCGCCCTCTCCGCTTTATTTTTCAGTCCCATAACCCCTTTTTGTACAATTGGTTATGGCATTTCAGACTTAGAGGCCAACCCTCTCCGCCATTTTGGACTTTCCTCAGAATTCCTCCTGTAAGTTTTTGTTAATCAACGAATTGCGTTTTCTTTACTATTATTGACTACCCCATTGTCCTTAAACTGCCCTTAAATAGCCTGGGGTTGTGGGCTGGAGGTACTGTCAAGATTGTTTCGGATGCGCCAGATAACTGGCAAGGAGTAGCGAATGCAAGAGTCGTACAGTGAAGGAATAGCCATCCACACTGACCCCGAGTCATGTGGGTATGTCGGTAACGACATATCTGAAGCGTTGACAGGGGCACATGCGGGCTGGGCATTGAGCCGCGAAAGTATTGACCTTTTGTTCGGAGTGCCGACGCTGTCGAAAATGTCGGAAGGCAACACCGAATACCTCGATATGGCAAGAGGTAATTGGGCTCCGCGCGGTCGAAGACCCCACGCACGTATGGAAACTCTTTGCGCAGGAACTGGGATATCCCATGTCCGGCCTTATCTTGCGATGACGATGAGGCCCGTACTGTGAATCCTAAGGGAGTAATACAGTGATGCACGGATATGGGAAGTCGGACAACTCAATAGTACCAGAGAAGCTCTCGAACAAAAGTGTGCCAACACGTGCGGAGAGAGCGGAGGGAAGTGGGTTGGCCAAGAGCAATTCGTTTCAACAAAACAGGTGCCGGACGCAGGGCCGGGAAAATCTGCAAAATGCGTTGGAGCGGATACGTCAAGCCGCAAACAGGGATAAGCGGCAGAAGTTTACCTCACTGTGGCACCATGTCCATCAGGTTGATCGGCTTCGAGAGGAATACTTTAACCTCAAGCGTAAAAGCGCAGCCGGAGTCGATGGACAAACATGGGAACAGTATGGAGAGAATCTGGAGGATAATCTTGAGACTCTCTCCTGCCAACTTCAACGCGGCTCCTACAGAGCCAAACCGGTCAAGCGGGTGTTTATCCCGAAACCCGATGGACGAAAACGTCCCATCGGAATTCCGGCCATAGAAGATAAGATCGCCCAGAGGTCAGCGGCTTCGGTTCTCCAAGCCATTTATGAAACAGACTTTCAGGGTTTCTCTTATGGATTCAGGCCGGGCCGGGGTGCCCATGAAGCACTGGATGCGTTGACGGTCGGCATCACGGGACGAAAGGTAAACTGGGTACTCGATGCAGACATTCGTGGCTATTTTGATACCATCGACCGCAAATGGCTGATAAAGTTCATCGAGCATCGTATTGCAGACAGGCGAGTCATTCGGCAAATCAAGAAATGGCTCAACGCGGGTGTATTGGAAGAAGGCAAGCAAATACAGGCAGACGAAGGTACGCCACAAGGGGGAAGTCTTAGCCCCATAATGGCCAACATATATCTGCATTATGTATTTGACTTGTGGGCCGTTCATTGGCGAAAGCATCATGCTCAAGGTGATATGATTATGGTGCGTTATGCTGATGACATTGTGGCCGGCTTCCAACACAAATCGGACGCTGAACGGTTCAGGATGGAACTTGAACAAAGGTTTCAAAAGTTCAATCTGAAACTGAATGCCGAGAAAACACGGTTGATTGAGTTCGGTCGTTTTACGAGCGAACGCAGGGAATCGAGTGGAGAAGGCAAACCCGAAACTTTTGACTTTCTGGGTTTTACGCACATCTGTAGTAAAACACGGGCAGGAAAGTTTGTGGTTCTTCGACGACCGATGAAGAAACGTATTCGGGCAAAGCTCAGAGAAATCAAATGCATGCTTCGAATGCACTTACATGCACCTGTACCCAAGGTAGGCAAGTGGTTGAATTCAGTTGTGAATGGATGGTATCGCTACTATGGTGTACCGTTGACATTCGATGTGTTGTGTACATTCCGACGACAAGTGGCTTGGCTGTGGTTTAGAACTTTGCAGCGAAGAAGCCAGAAAAGTCGCATGACATGGCGACGCATGCATCCACTCATTAACCACTGGCTACCAAGACCGCGTATTATGCATCCTTATCCTTGAAAACGGTTTTGCGTCAGGACTCAAGGCAAGAGCCCAGTGCAGTAATTCTGCCCGCTGGGATCTGTGCGGGGGGCTGGGAGCAATCTCAGTCCCTACCGCGACCACTTTTTATTGTAGTTCTTTCAATAGTCATGGTTAATCTGTTCCTATGACCCCCATGGGGGTCATTTTTTTATCGGGCTATCCGGCCGCAGTTTCCAATAAGGCCAACTGTTCTCGTTTCAATTCCTTCAATCGGTCCATGTTCGTATATCGTTTCAATCCCCACTGGGTTCCGGCGATATGTCTCAGCCGGGCCGCGGCCAGCATCAGGGCACTGTTGCCATCGGGGAAGGCCCCAACCACTCGCGTCCGTCGTCGAATCTGTTTCATAATGGCTTCCAACGGATTATTCGTATAAATATGCCGATGATGTTCCCGCGGGAAGTCATAATAGCTCAATGTCTCATCAACTCCGTTATCGACCTTTTCAGCGGCTCTGGGTAACTTCATAGTCTCCAATTTCTTGATGACGGCCTGAGCCTTGATTCTGGCGGCCTCAGTGTCCTCCTGAGCGTGGATCGCCTTCAGCATAGCCACAACCTCTTTCATTTTACCTCGTGGCACAACGCTCAACACATTACGATACCAATGAACCGTGCAACGCTGCCACTTGGCATCCGGATAGAACTCAGCCAGCGATTCGATCAGGCCAATGCATTTGTCGGAGATAAACAACTCCGGACAGTTCAAGCCACGCTTTTTCAGGTAAGCCAGGAAGCCGCTCCAGCCGGCCTTATCTTCTTTGCAGCCCTCAGCAATGCCCAGCACTTCACGATAGCCATCATCCCCCACGCCCACAGCCACGAGGATCGCCACATTCTTGACTTCACCGCCCCAAGTGCGTTTTAAGCTGATTCCATCCAGATACACATACGGGTATTTTCCTTTGATCGGTTCATTTCGCCACGCCTCGATTCGCTCATACATCTTCTGGTTCAGGTCGCTGACCGTTCCGGCACCAACCTTAATGCCCCACAGAGCTTCGGTAATATCTTCAACCCGCCGGACGGAGACACCGGATAAGTACATCTCCATTAATGCTTCTTCAACCGAGGACTCTCGGCGTTTATAGCGTTCGATGATGGCCGTCTCAAATTTGGCGTATCGCAACTTGGGCATCTTGAGCTCAACATCTCCAGCTTTTGTATGAAAATTGCGTTTGTAATGTCCCGCTCGGCCATTGGTGCGTTGCTCGCTGCGTTCATAACGCTTGGCTCCACAAAGCTGATCCGCCTCCGCATCCAGCATCGCATTGAGTGTCTCCTCAACAGTGCTGCGAACCATCTCACCCAGATGATCCTGGATTTGAGTCTCATTTATTTTGAACACATTGCTCAAGTTCTTAGCCGATTCGGTCGATGAGTCCTGTTGCATTTTTCGGTCCTTTCTCTGGTTGTTAAGGTTTTTGATGGCGTCTTAAACCATCGACCAAAGAAAGGACTCTTTTTATCTACTTCTCAAAGTGCGAAAGAAATTATACGTTATCGGACTGGAAAAGATATTGGCGAATTAACCTCAAATAAAAACTGGTCATGTCAGTTTGATTCCAATCGCCCGCTTTTCTGACCTCAACCGGTTGTTGTTGCCGGACGATATTTCACATGAGACAAAAAACGTGTATGTTATTTCTGATAAGTTTGTCGGAATTGTTTTGGAGTGACCCGTTCGATTCTTTGAAAAGTCCTGTATAGGTTGACTGCGTCTCCGAAGCCGCATCGTGTCGAAATGGCAGAAATTTTGAGATCAGTTTCTCGGAGTAAATATTTTGCCTTTTTCAGTCTGATTTCAGTTAGGAAACGCGCGGGGCTTTTGTCGAACTGTTTCTTGAATAGTTCGTAAAGCAAGGTTTGTGACATACCGGAGGATTCGACAATATCACGAATGCCAATTGCGGCATGATAATTGTCAAGTATAAAACGTATCGTTCGGGCAATTCCCGGATGTTCTGTTGCGATGGTATCAGTGCTTCGACGTACTTTTATATCTAAAGGTTTAATAAAGACAGGTTTTTTTGGAGGCTCTTCGCCCTGCATTAGACTATCCAGCATACGAGCCGCCTCATAGCCAAGTTGGTGGTCGTCAATGCTGATGCTCGTTAGAGGGATGATTGTGCTGGATGAAAATATCTCTGAATTGCCGACTCCGAGTATCGCGACATCCTCCGGAATTTTGAACTGAAGCTGCAAACATACTTCGATCAGTTCAACAGCTCGCATATCATCTACGGCAAAAATAGCGAAAGGTTTTGGTAATTTAGCAAGCTCCTTTAATAACCATCGTTGTCTGTTGTTCCATGTATTTTTTTGGCGACCTCTAGCATTATCCCATACCAATAATTGGCATGATCCTTCGTCCTCTTCGATATACTTTTTAAAGGTGTTTCCGCGTAATTGTGATACCGGCCAATTGCTGTAACTATAGAAAATGCAATTCTTGAAATCCCGCTCAATAAAATGCATCGCTGCCATTTTGCCGACCTCTTTGTTGTCAACATCAACCGATGGAATATCTAAGCCGTGGCGATTGATTGACATGCTGACAGTAGGTACATTTTGGAGTTTGGATTCGATAAAATTAGTTAGGGCTTTATGTTCACCCAGAAGTGTGACAATCCCTTCTCCTTCCCAGTTTTCAGGCAGTTCACCTGAAATATAGGTTGTTAAATTTAAATGCCATCCTGCTTGGTTTGCGTATTCCACTAATCCCAAGGTAAGATGATACGTTCGCCAGGCTGTAGCCAACAAAACACGAGGTGCCGATTGTTGCTTCATACCGACTACTATACCTTAGAATAAGTGAAATGAACAGGGAAATCCGTAAAAATTGTAACAGTAAACATAAAAAATGAAATTTATTTTTCGCGGTAGACTGTTTATAGTCTATTTCTCAGTCAGTTGAGAGTTATTTCAGGCTTAATAAGTGAGCCTTATTGTATTGAAATTTCAATACCAGAAATTGTTGAGATGGGCACTGTTATGCCTTTCTATATTGAAGATTGCTTTAAATGTAGAAGTTAAAATCGTATTGTGCAATGAGAATATGATGTTCCAACCAAATTATCATAACATTTTAGATGTTTTAAAGAATAGAAGACCAGCCAGGCTGCCTTTATATGAACATATCATCAGTCCCGAAGTCATGGAGAAAATTTTTGATAATTCCTTTGCTGAACTGCAGGGCGGCAATGAGAAGGATATCCTTGAGTTTTTTACTCATTATTGCCGTTTTTTTAAAGAAATGACCTACGACACGGTATCATTTGAAGTCTGTATCACGGAAATTTTGCCGGGAGGCGGCGCAATCATGGGCGGCAAGCCCGGCCCGATACAAAACCGGAATGACTTTAAAAAGTATCCCTGGAAGGAATTATCAGTACGCTATTGGGACAAGGCGATGAAACAGTTTGAGGCCTTGAGCCGGTGCCTGCCGGAGGGAATGAAGGCGATTGGCGGTGTCGGTAATGGAGTCTTTGAAATCAGTGAAGATTTGATCGGCTATGAACAGTTGTGTTATATGCAAATTGATGATTCTGAATTGCTATCTGATATATATGAAAATCGGTGATTTGATGGTCAATATTTGGGACCGTTTCCTGGATTGTTTCTCCGATACTTTTGCTGTCTGTCGATTTGGCGATGACTTAGGTTTTAAGAGCGGTATGCTGCTGTCTGCTGAGACTGTTAAAACACATATTCTACCCCAATATTGCCGAATCATTGATTTGGTGCACAGCAAGGGAAAACCCTTTTTATGGCATTCCTGCGGATGTATATTTGAAATCATGGATGATGTGATTGCTTTAGGGATTGATGCAAAGCATTCGAATGAAGATGTGATTGCTCCTTACACTAAATGGATCGATTTGTATGGTGGAAAAATAGGACTGTTTGGCGGCATTGATGTTGATGTTTTGTGCCAGAAAAGCCCTGCGGAAGTAGAAGACATCGTATACAATTGTGGTAAAGAATATCGTCAGATGGCAAATGGGTATGCATTGGGTTCTGGCAATTCGATCCCCAGTTATGTGCCGGCCGACGGATACCTGGCGATGATCGAAGCGGCTAAGAGAATACGACTCACTGAGAGTGAATGTATCCGAACTTGAAAACAGAGTATGGTATATCGAAAGGAATAGAAGATGTGTCAACAACTGATATATGTAATAGTAATTACTTTATCTATTGTGTCATGGACTGGTGGGTGTGCATTTGGATATCAGGTCGATAAAAACATCCTTGACCCCGAGATGAGCGATGTCTCTTCTGATATTGTCAGGAAAATTCAGACTTATAAAGCTGTTTGGACGGCGCCGCCGAGGCGTACACCAGCGGATCATTCTGTTGACGGCCCACTGATGGGCAATGGCGACATGGGGGTCTGCCTTAGCGGTCCGCCGGAGTCACTGCGGTTTTATCTTTCCAAAAATGATTTCTGGCGATTGAAGTCAAAAAAAGGCCAGTCCAGTCCAAAAGTATTCGGCTACCTGGATATAGCTACCGATACTCTTAAGGGGGCCGGTTACCATGTTGAGCAATCCGTTGTTGATGGTGTTACGGCAGGAACGTTCAAGCGAGACGGTCTATCCATTGAGATCAAAAGCTGGGTTGCTGCTACTGAAAATATTCTTGTTGTTGAGTTGTCATCACACGGCGGAAATGCGGATATTGATGTAGCCCTCACTGCGGCAACAGGCAGTGCTTCCGATGCGAGTCGGGGGCAGGATGGTAAGATCTCCTGGGCGACCAGAAAATTTGAAAAAGATGTTGACATTCCAACCGAAGCAGCGGCGGCCCTGAAAATAATCGGGGCGACCGGCACATCATTTACCCTTGAATCTGAGAAAAAGGTAACATTGGCCATCTGCATGGACAGCCGATTTAAACATGATAATCCATTAGAGTCTGTTAAGGAAATTGCAGCCGATATTACATTGCAGGCACTAAAGCAGTTGAAAGAGAATCATCGTCAATGGTGGAGCAGTTACTGGAACAAATCATGGATTGATGTCGATGATCCGTTGCTGGAAAAAGGTTATTATCAGTCACTTTACTCGATGGGGGCCGCCAGCCGGGATCCGAAGTTTCCGCCTGCGATCTTTGGAACATGGGTGACAACGGATTCTCCCTATTGGGCGGGTGATTATCATCTGAATTATAATCATATGGCGCCATTCTATGCGCTATACTCGTCAAATCGAATTGAGCAAGGCGACCCGGAAGATTCGCCAATACTTGACTTCAGAGAGAGAGGTAAATGGTATGCTCAAAATGTTACTAAAACTCGCGGCGTACTCTACCCTGTTGGCGTTGGCCCTTTAGGGATCGAGACAACTTACGACCATTCAAGGAACTCAAATTCGCCCAACTTCGAAAAGGGCGGGCTGTTCTTTCAGCAGCGATCAAACAGTGCTTATTGCCTTGTCAATATTGCGCAGCGCTGGCGGACAACCTATGATCCTGTGTATGGCCGGAAAGTCTATCCGTTTGTAAAAGACGTCGCCGAATTCTGGGAGGATTACCTGACATTTGAAAACGGGCGATACGTCATTTATGGTGACGCAATTCATGAAGGATCAGGCCAGAATTCAAATCCGATTCTTTCTCTGGGGTTGATCTGTAACACATTTGATCTGGCGATCGATATCAGTAATGAGCTTTCAGTCGATGCGGATAAGAAAGAAGAGTGGCAGCATATTCTTGAACATCTTAGCGGTTACACAACACAAACTCGAAACGGAAAATCGGTATTTCGTTATACGGAGAAAGGGACGGCCTGGTGGCGTGACAATACGCTGGGCATTCAGCAGATCTATCCGGCCAATACAATCGGTCTGGACAGCCCCCCCGAATTGTTGGAAGTTTCTCATAATACGATGGAAGTTATGAATCGCTGGAAAGATTTTAACGGTACAAACAGCTTTTTCCCCGCTGCTGTACGGACAGGCTACGAACCAAGCATAATTCTCAATCGTTTACGTCGGTATGCAGGTGATACTTACCCCAATGGTTTCCAAGCCGGCAATCCGCATGGGATTGAGAATTTCAGCACCGTACCCAACACAATAAACATGATGCTCTGTATGAGTCATGTCCCTGTTGGATATGCGCATCTTCAGGGGGGCGAAAGGCCGGAGGTTGCCCAACGTCCCGAAAGCATTATTCGTCTTTTCGCGGTATGGCCAAAAGAAATAGATGCCCGGTTTTCGGATATTCGTTGCTGGGGGGCGTTTTTGGTTTCGAGCGAGTTGAAAAACAAAAAGGTGCAGTATGTTAAACTCTACAGTGAGCGTGGCCGCGACTGCACGATGGTTAACCCCTGGCCGGGCGAAGAAGTCAGGATCTATCGTAACGGCAAGGCGTTCAAAACACTGAGTGGTAACCGATTTATATTTGAAACACGCAGTCATGAAGCGCTGACTCTCGGCCCGAAGGATGTGCCATTTAGGAAGCTGAAACAGCGAATGGCCAAACGCCCGCAGCCGTATACGGAAAAACCCGCCATAACGCCTAAGGGGGGATTTCTGTCTGCCGATCAAATTGTTACAATATCTTCTGCGGAAGAAGATGTATCCATTTATTATACGGTTGATGGAAGTCAACCGACCCGCAGCTCGAAACTATATACTCAGCCTTTTAAATTGAATAAGACAGCCGTTGTTAAGGCGTTTGCGATTGCACCCGAGTGTAAACCGAGTGAAGTTGTTTCTGTGAAATTTATTTGTTTCGAGTCCGGTACAGCGTTAGTAAATCGATTTGATACGCAGATAGATTTCGAACGAGTTCTGGTTAAAAATGGTTATCCGTCTGAGATGCCGCGTTGGATTGACAAGACAGGCAGCGTCGTACGAAATCCCAATCCGGGCAGGCAGGGTGTTTTGGCGGTACATCCTTTGAGCAAGTCAGAGCCATGCGTGATAAAAAGGTTGGTCCGGCTGCCTGCCGGTAAATCCGCCTTGCTGAAAATAGTGACATCGGGCGATCCGTACCAAGGTCAGTCTGACTATGCAATGCAGGCCGGCGTTATTGACGGACATAATGCGAAATGGTTTGAAAAAGAGGTTGTTTCGGCGGGACCTGTTCCATCAGAGAAGGACTGGAAAACATTTCAATACGATGTGTCCGCATACGCAGGAAAAGAAGTTCTCATTGTGGTTAAAGCTGGTTCGGGCGGCAAGAATCCATGGCATAACGACCGCGCTTATTTTGATGAGATAAGTGTGACAATCGTTGAGTAAAGGATTTCATGTCAGCAAGGGAAAAACGACTTAAATAGGTGAAAACAGGGGTAACTCATGAGCAGCGTTGATATTGCGATTCTGGCAGGATATTTTGTTGTGATCATCGGTGTTGGCCTTTGGTACAGCAGGAAGTCTGCACGGGGTATGCGTTCGTATTTTCTGGGTGACAATGAAAGTAAGTGGTGGATGCTGGCTGCTTCAGGATCTTCAAGCCATTATTCTGTGAACGGCTCTGTGTGGATGATTTCCATCCTGATGGTGTTGGGGATGAAGTCATGGTGGACAGCCCTTATCTGGTGGATGCCGAACGCCATTTTCCTGATGATGTTTATGGGTTTGTGGATTCGACGTACCGGCGTGCTGACTTCGGCGGAATTAAATCGGGTTCGTTTTGGAACCGACAGCGGTGCGGTTGCAGCGAGGATAAGTTTTGCCGTCATGATTTTGCTCTTCAGTATCGCCCAGTTGGCAATGTCGTACCTGGTGGTTCATAAATTTGCTGAGATTTTTGGTTTTTCCGGTCATAAAGCGGCGATCATTGTGATGGGGCTGACCGGGTTTTATGTTCTGATCGGCGGATTTCGGGGGGTTGTTCTGACTGATTTTCTGCAAACGATTTTATTATTTGGGATTTCGTTGGTCGTTGGCTGGATCTGTTTTCGTCAATATACTGCCGATCAGCTTCACGAGGCGCTGCAGCACGGGACGGTTACCGTGGACTATTGGAAATCTCTGTCTTTTGAGGCCCATCCAAATCTGGGAGTTTTTTCCGAGAGTGTGGGATACTCGGGGTGGTCGGATTTTGCCGGTTCGGCGATAGCTTTTTCTCTGGTGGGACTGATTGGCTGTATCGGCGGGGCAGGCGGACGTTATGGTGAACAGCGATTTCTTGCTGCGAAAACGGCTCGCGAGGCAGGATTACTGGCCGCATTATGGCAATTTCTTGCGATTCCTCGCTGGGTTCTCGTCGGGGCGCTGGCATTTGTTGGTTTCATTGTCTTTCGCGAGCAAGCCGTTGTTTCAGCCGACCCTGATTCGATTATGCCATTATTTTTACAATCCGACCTATTGGCGACCGGTATTAAGGGACTTGTGATCGCGGGATTGGTCGCTGCTTACATGTCAACATTCAGCAGTGAAGTGAATGCAACGGCATCGATTGTGGTACGCGATATTTTACAGCCGCTGTCCGGCAAAGGAGGAGATGAAAACGCCGGCGGGATGGTGGCAAGTTATTTAGTAACGGGTCTCCTTATTATCGCAACAATCGGTTTAGGCTGGTTGTTTACCGTCAATAGTTCTCTGAACGGGGTCTGGATGTGGATGCTTGGCGGGCTTGTCACCTGTTATGTGATTCCGCTTGCAATGCGATGGTATTGGGGCAGGATGAATGGATGGGGATCGGCTTGTGGCAGTGTGATTGGACTCATACCCGCGGTTGGGATGTTAAGCAAACAGTTCGTGTCCGAAGATGCCTGGGTTCAAAACATTCCGGATAGCTATTTCACCGTCCTGATTTTGTTATTGTCTTTTATGACCTGTATTGTTGTTTCATTGCTTACAAAGCCGGTTGCTTCTGACTGCATCGATGAATTTTACCGGCGTGTCCGGCCGTTTGGTTTCTGGGGGGCGGTCAGTAAGCGGGCGATGGCATCCGGAAAACCAGCCAATGAGCCAATTCAAAGCAGATGGATTGCAGTGAATCTGGTCCTGGGTGTTATTGCGACATATACCTTATATATGGCTCCCGTGTACTTTTTGGGGTACTGGTTTAAAGAAATGTGTGCGTGCTTAATAATCTTTGGTCTCTGCGTCACGGCACTTTACCATACGTGGTATAAAAAGCTTCCTGAAAATTAATAAACGATCCGTTAATTCAATTCATCAATTGTTCAGATTAAATTTTGATCTGAAGTGAAAATGAAAGCCTCAATACTATACTTATTGTAATACAATGTTTTGTTAGATAAAACACACAATGTATTGGAAAATAAATGTTGTTGGTATAGCAGGAAGAACAATGAATGAATAGCCGTGCACGTGTCAAAGCAGCGTTGAAATTTGGAAAACCGGATCGAATTCCGAGAGATATGTGGGTGCAGCCATGGGCTAATCTCCATTATCCGGAAGTGGTCAGAGAAATACAGCGGCAATACCCGTCCGATCTTGTTATCCCCTCTGTTGAGGTGTATAAGAAATCCAGTCGTGTCAAAGGCGATCCGTATGTTGCAGGAGAATATGTTGATGAATGGGGTTGTGTTTTTACGAACTTACAGGCGGGAATCATTGGAGAAGTTCGCACTCCGCTTGTCACGAATATCGATCAATGGGATTCGGTCACGCCGCCATATGATACTCTTCCAGATGATCCGGAAAGAGCCAGAAATGTTGTGAACCGTTCTTGTGCTGAAACCGATAAGTTTGTTTTAGCCAATTGTCTGCCTCGACCGTGGGAACGATATCAGTTTTTGCGGGGGACTGAAAACAGTATGATGGATATCATGATATCTCCTGAAGGTTCGGGGAACTTGATAAAAAAGATTCATGACTTTTATATGAAAGAGCTGGAATTTTGGGTAACAACTGATATTGACGGTATCTTTATTATGGACGACTGGGGAAGCCAAACCCAGATTCTGATTCCGCCGCAGATGTGGCGAAATATATTCAAACCCCTGTACAAGGATTACTGTGAAATCGCACATTCACATGGGAAATTTGTCTTTATGCATTCAGATGGGAATATCCTTGAGATTTATGAGGAGTTGATCGAAGTTGGTGTCGATGCTCTGAATTCCCAGATCTTTTGCATGGATATGAAAGAACTGCAGAAAAAAGCAAAAGGCAAAATTACTTTTTGGGGGGAGATCGACCGTCAGCACGTACTTCCTTCAGAGGATTCACAAGAAGGGCGTGATGCGGTGCGTCAAGTTGCAGAGTACCTGTATGATCCATCCGGGGGGATCATTGCCCAGTTTGAATTTGGTCCCGGTGCCAATCCAGACACTGCGAAAGCAATATTTGAAGAATGGGAAAAAATATGAAACGGAATCGATATTTGAATTTAAAGCGGGCGGTGTTATGTCAATGACACATAAAGAGCGTGTAAAGTCGGCAATCGAGCATCGTCAGCCGGATCAAACTCCAAAAGGAGATCTGGCAATAGAGAGCGAATTGCTGAAAGCATTGATTGGATCGGAGACCTATCAGCAGCTTGATCCCAGGGAACGGCTGCTGAAAGCATGGCGCATACTTGGTTCCGATTTGGTTAATATTCATCAATTCCCGATGCAGCAAACCGGCGCAACACAAGATGGTCTCCCGATTTATCGGTCTGTCCTCGGGGATGAACACATCATTACCGAAGGAAGCTCTCACTTGCACAAACCTGCAATCAGTGATGTCAGCGAAGTGGACAATTATCGCTCGCCAGACCCTGCGACCTGTTTGACCGACATGTTAGATTGGTTTGTTGCAAACAGTGATTTGTTTGTTTTCGGCCAAATCATGGGGCCGGTCAGTTCCCTGGACTGGATGCTTGGAACGGAAGATTACATGGTTTATTCCATGACGGATACCGAACAAATCAAGCTTCTCACGGAAAAAGTGATTGCTTACGAGATTGCTCGTGCCAAAATATTTATCGATCACGGTGCCGATGGAATCATGATCACCGATGACATTGCCTTCAATACCGGATTATTTATGCCGCCGCATATCATGGATGAACTTGCCTGGCCTTTTTATAAAAAAATCATCAGAGAGGTCAAGGCACATCAGGATGTTCCGGTTTTCCTGCATATGGACGGCGATATCCGAAAGGTAATGAGCAATATTGCAGACTTCGGGTTTGACGGCCTGCAATCACTTCAGCCTAGTGCCGGGATGGACATTGCAGCCGTAAAGCAGGAATATGGGGACCGTCTGTGTTTGATGGGGAACATGGATCTGGATCACTTGATGCCGTTTGGCTCACCGGAAGAAGTGGCTGCTCAGGCAAAGTGGCTTTGTGATAACATCGGACAGGATGGTGGCTTTATTTTGAGCACATGCAATATTCTGACAAATATAATTCCGCCGGAAAATGTGCTGGCGATGTATGGAGTACAATGATGCAGGAAACAAGAGGCGTTGAAAAGATTTTGGATAAATGGCGGGGGCTGATTAAAAGCAAGAAACGCGCGATTATTTCGTTTGAAGAGATCATTCAGGGACGTATCGACTCATTACGTTCATGGATATATTCTGACACTGAACCGTTGACCGGCTGGCAGTATCGTCAGTTTAAATACGGTCATGATATGCAGCGTACATTTGTCGATGATGACTGGAAGCCGATCCGCGTCGGCGATACCTGGGGCGGCAAGGACATGAGCGCCTATTTTAAATGTCACGGTTGCATCCCTGAGCGATTCAAAGGCAAGCCCGTCGTGCTGAAAGTGTATTTTAGCGGCGACGGTCTTCTCCGTGTCAATGGACAGGCGTACCATGGACTCGATCCGTTCCGTGATACGGTGTTCATGACGGATTCAGCACGCGGTGACGAAGAATATGATTTCGAAGTGGAATCATACATCGCCTGGCACTTCGGGGAAGGGATTGTCAAGAATTTCGAGGTCTCCTGCTGGGCTGTTTTCGATAAAGAAATGAATGATGCTTACTGGGACATTAAAACCCTATTCAATATTATGATGACAGATACGCTTGAAGCGGATCTGGTTGATTTTCTGCGTAAGCAACTGGACGAGGCTACCCGCTTTGTTGATCAGCGGTGTACCGATGCGGCTGCGGCCAAAGAAATGGCATTAAGATCGCAGCGAATGCTTCGTGAAAATGTCTATCAGTGTGACAAGTTCCGCAAGAATGGACTTGTGCATTTAACCGGCAACTCTCACCTTGATTTGGTGTATCTGTGGACACATTCAGAGTTTATCCGAAAAATCGGCCGAACCCATGCGACTACTCTGCGGCTGATGGAACAGTACCCGGACTACATTTTCACGCAGAGTCAGCCGCACATGTATGATCAAATGAAGCAGCACTATCCGGAATTATTCCAACAGGTTAAATCACGTGTCAAAGAAGGCCGCTGGGAGGCGGTGGGCGCTTTCTGGGTGGAACCGGATTGTAATTTGATCTCCGGCGAATCCATGGTTCGCCAGATGTTGTATGGGATTCGCTTTTACCAGAAGGAGTTTGGCGTGACACCCAAAACCGCGTGGATTCCGGATGTATTTGGAAATACCTGGACCATGCCGCAAATACTCGTCAAATGCGGACTCAAATATTTCGTTACCCATAAGATGAGTGTTTGGAACGATACGAACAAATGGACTAAAAATGTTTTCTGGTGGGAATCACCGGACGGCTCACGGATCTTTTCTCATGTGCCGACGACACATTTTATCGGCACTGCTGAACCCGATCACGTCAAAGAGCACTGGGATGCGTTCAGTGACAAAGCTGAAATTGGGGAGACTCTATACTGCTATGGGTGGGGTGACGGGGGCGGCGGCCCGGATATCGAAATGCTTGAATACTGTAAGCGGTATGAGAGTTTGCCAGGGATTGTCCCGTGCCGGAATTCGACAGTCGAGGGGGCACTCGAAAGCATGCTGCAAAAGGCGTTAAATGCACAGATTCCTGTTATTGATGACGAGTTATATCTAGAAGAGCACCGCGGTGTGTACACGACCAAAGGCCGTTTAAAGAAATTGAATCGTACTTGTGAGCATCTGTATCGAAAAGCCGAAATGTTCAGTTGTTTTGCAAAGATTCCCTATCCACGAAAGGACTTGGATACCGGTTGGAAAGAGGTTCTAACCAACCAGTTCCATGATTCCTTGCCGGGCACTCATGTCACGCGTGCTTATCTTGATATTCTGGACAGTTATGATAAAGCCGTCTCCATCGGTCAAACAACACTGAATAATGCATTGGCGGATATTGCAAGCCGGATTGATACAACCGGTCCGGGGCAGGCGGTTGTTCTTTTCAATGCTTTACCTTATACACGCAAAAGCTGCGTATCGATCCCATGTGATCAGAAAGAAGTGCACGTTCTTGATCCCTCTGGAAATGAGATTGTCAGTCAATTGACGACAGACTTTGAAACCGGACAGCACGTTCTGATCTTTGAGGCTGACGGGTTGCCATCGGTTGGATATGCAGTGTTCCGGATCGTTGGTGGTAGAGGGAAGGGGGCTTGCCCAGATTCGTCAACTGTGCGCAGTGAAAATGATCATTTTGTGATGGAGAATAACCATCTCAGAGCAGTTATCAATGGCAATGGTGAAATTGTTTCACTGATTGTGAAGGAAACAGGGGCTGAAGTGATCGATGAAGAGAATCGGGCCAATGTTTTCCATCTGTATGAGGATATCCCCGGCACGTTTGATGCCTGGGATATTGAAGAGCATTATACGAGTCATGAATTTGAGATGGGAAAAGCACAGGTAGAAATTATCGAGCAAGGGCCAGTTCAGTCGGCATTGCTGATAACACGAACATTTCAGAAATCAACAATGAAACAGCGGATCGTCCTTGGCGCAGATGCGCGACGTCTTGATTTTCAAACCTGGATTGACTGGAAGGAACAGCACAAGCTGCTCAAGGTTCGTTTCCACACGACAATTCGTTCCCGTCTGGCGACTTATGATATCGCGTATGGAAATATGACTCGCCCAACGACCCGAAACAACTCGTTTGAATCGGCTAAATTTGAAGTGCCGGGGCACGAATGGATGGATCTTTCCCAAACGGACCGGGGGGTGAGCTTGCTGACGGATTCAAAATATGGTTATGAGGCACACGGTCAAATGATTTCTCTATCCTTGCTGAAAGGGCCGAAATACCCGGACCCGCAATCTGATCAGGAAGAACATACGTTTACCTATTCCCTCTACCCGCATGTTGGCGACTGGAAAGCGGCTGATACCATGGGGCAGGCTATTGAACTGAATGACCCGATCGAACCTCATCTGGTCGATTCACATATAGGGTCAGAGCCAACGAGTCGGTCATTTATGATCATGCAGGCTCAAGGGGTGGCTCTGGAAGCGGTTAAGAAGGCCGAAGATTCAGAAGCTATCGTCATCCGTCTGGTAGAACGCCACGGCGGTGAGGAAATTGTGAAAATCGCAATTGACCACGAAATCAATACCATTGAAGAATGTGATTTACTGGAAACCGATCAGAGGCCGCTGTCTCTCGAACAGGATTATTCAATATCCTTGAATATTAATCCCTATGAAATTAAAACATTAAAGCTTGGGCTTGCTTGATAACAGTTGACACCTTCAAAATCCAAAGGACAAGCGATGCTGACTTCACGAGAAAGAGTTTTACGGATATTAAACCATCGGGAACCTGATCGAGTTCCATTTGCGTTTGATTGTTCCCAGCAGGATAAAGTGGAAGACCTCTGCAGGCACTACGGGGTAACCACCGCCGATGAATTATTTACAGCCGTCGGCTCTGATACACGGTTCTGTATGTGCTGGGATGATGTCAGTCGGATAAATCGATTTGATTCCGATGAACGGTATGTTGATATGTGGGGGATTGAACGTTCTGTGATCGGAATGTATCCCCAATCGCATCCGCTGGCGGCGGCAGAAAGTATTAAAGACTTGGAAAGGTATGATAATTGGCCCAGTCCGGACAATATTGACTATCAGGCCTATGCGGCGAAAGCTGAGGACTATGGTGATTTGGCAGTGCTGGGGGGAATGTGGTCCTGCTTCATGGAGGTCGCCGAAGGGCTTTTGGGTACTGAAAAGTATATGATTATGATGATGCTCGAGCCAGATTTTATGGATTTTCTGCTGGATAAGATAGTAGGATTCTACCTCGAATGCAATCGGCGAATGTTTGATACCATGAAAGATCGCATGCAGGTCTTTTTTATGGGAGACGATTACGGCAGCCAAAGGGATTTATTATGGAGTCCGGAAGTCTGGCGGCGTTTTGTGAAACCTCGCCTGAAGAAATTATATGATTTGGCGCATATGCGTGATTATAAGGTTATGCAGCATTCTTGCGGATCTGTTGTAAAGGTTATTCCGGACATGATAGAAATTGGTTTAGATGTCCTGCAGCCTATTCAAGTGTGTGCAGAGGGAATGGACCCGATGACTTTAAAACAGCAATTTGGCGACCAACTCTCATTTATGGGCGGCGTGGACGCGCAGCAGGTGTTGCCGTTTGGAACTCCGCAGGAGGTTCAGGAGGAAGTCCGCAGAAGAATTGAAGTTTTCGCGCCGGGAGGTGGGTATATTCTCTCTACGTCCCAGGGAATTATGCCGGATGTCCCCATTGAAAACTTTCTTGCGATGCTGACTTCCATCGAAGAATTCGGTGTATATTAGAGTTCTTCAATTAATGGTATGGCCATTTATGGTGTGTCGGAAATTCCTACCTCAAGAATAAATCATTTCAGGTTTACCGTGTCCCCACAATTCAGTGCATTCGCGGGGAAACGCCATCACAAACATCGCATCCGAATGCACCATGGTCATGACAAAAAACACGACCTTTTTCAAGGTGCCATTAAAGTTGGCCAGGGCATGGCCGAAGTCCACTTGGGCCTCACCCGGTCGCTGGCTCAGTGGCATGAACACTTCCTTGGTGGTCTGTTTGATCCGGCCCAGATACGGGCCAATCTTGGATTTTTCAACCGGCTTGCTCCGTCGGTAGCCCGGCGGTTCACTATGGTCCCGGATTTTACGCAGAGTCGGCCTGCTGATGCCTGTTTCGCGATGTAATTGACGGAGAGAAACCTCTCCATTGCGGATTTGACGCCTTAATTCGATCCATTGATCCATCTTTGTGTACACTCCTGTTTTCTTTCATAATAATCAATCATAAATATCTTCTAATTACTCTTTACAGTCAATTATTACAGGTTTTCGGTTACAGGGGTACAATTTTCAACCGCCCGCCAGGTGGGACAATTTTGCTCCGCCGTTTATAGAAGGGATGTTCGTTGATCAATGCGAGAATATCCTGGCCTTTGGCAGACCGGGTTCAGGAAAGACACATGTGCTGTGCGGCATCTGTCATGAATTAGTCCGGCAAGGCAGAAAAGTCTATTTTACAACCTGCGATTTCATCGTTCAGCAACTGCTCAGAGCCAAACAGGAACTTGAGCTTGATAAGCTACTCAAGAAACTGTCCAAATATACACTGCACGTCAGATCTAAATAATACATCTCAAGCCTTGAAGAGCGATCCAATCGCCATCTTTCCCATATAGGATAGCATTTGTCTTGTGTGGGCTTTCGGGTGCCAGATAAGGCTAGTTGCTACACCTTCAAAGAAGATTGAAAATCTCATCCAACTCGCTTAATTTCTTGATTTTGTGGTCAAATCATTTTTTGTGTAGCACAGAGAGAAATCTTGTTTTTTTATGATCGTTTCTAAAAAAAGGGCGTATATACAAGATAAAGAGACTCTCTATTGGGACAAAGGGAATGTGTTCGAAAAAGATAATTTAGAGATAATGGCGTATATCCGGTTGTTTTTCTGACAGAGATGTACCCCTTAATCTTTATGATCAAAGGAGATAGCATGTTTTTCTTCTGTACATGTTTTTTTAGTCAATAAATGGTCTGCTTGAGAAATTACTTGTTAGAGTAATCATTGTAAGTACTTTTGTGAATATGGACTATTAATGAGGAAGTTGTGTCCGAGAGAATAGCTAATTCTCATAATGACAAGTTGCCTCTGGAATCCAAAGCCAGGCGGTTTATGGATCTTATTGTATCTAATCAGAAGAAGATATTTGCTTATATCTTAAGTATTATATCTAATCATGCGGACGCTGAGGATCTTTTGCAGGAAACACTTGCAATTATGTGGGAGAAGTTTGACAGCTATGAGGCAGGAACTGATTTTGCTGCTTGGGGGGTAGCGATAGCGCGATTTAGGATTCTTAATTTTCGTAAAAAACACAAAGCTTTTCTTTCTAATGAGGTTATTGAGATTCTTGAGCAAGAAACTGCTGAGCGGCTTGATGGCTTGGATGACCAACTCGATATACTCAAAGAATGCATCAAAAAGCTCTCTCTTAAGGATAAGAAGTTGCTGAAGATGCGTTATGAGCGGGATTTAACATTTGAGAAGATTGCTGGTCAATTTGGTCTGACTGCTTCTGGGATTTGTCGAGCAATCAGCCGTACTCATCTAAGGCTGACACAGTGCCTCCGGAGAAATCGAAATTGGGAGGCGACGTCATGAATTCACAAAACCATATTCCTCCCGATCTCATTGAATTGTTTGTCTTAGCTTTTGACGGAAGGCTATCTGAGCCGCAGCGTGAAAGTCTCAATCAGAAATTGTTGGAAAGTGCTTTCGTTCGAAAATGCTATCTGGATTTTCTGACCACTTATGTAGGATTGAATTATATTGAAGGAGTCTTGAATCTACAGGAGGAAACTGTGGATGAATTTGATGAAGAAGCTTGGCATGCTCTGTCTGAATATGAAAAGTCCGCTCCGGCGATCGAAATTTGTGAAGAAAAATCTAAAAGAGAGCCTGTTAAAATGCTTAAGATTGAAAAGACGCCTTGGGCTATTAATAAGTTTTCATTGTATACCCTTGTAGCCTCTTCAGCGGCAATCTTATTTTTAGCTGTTCTGCTGTGGATGGCACCGGTAAAACCACTTGTGGCATATCTG
>JANQGW010000152.1 GCA_028282905.1 Sedimentisphaerales bacterium
AGTCCGGCATGACAATCATTTATTAATTTTTCAGTTCTACTTCGACCGCCTGCTGCGGAGTCAGGAAATACAGCCATGCTGCAGTAATGGGTTTTTGCAGGATGTCGCCGGCGGCTTTGGCGTAGGTTTGCAGCTGTCGGCTGTAGCGGTCGGCGCGTTCCTGAATAGCATCACCGGTGACGCGGTCGGTTTTGAAATCGACGATGACCAGCCCGCCGTCGGTCGGGATAATCATATCGACAATTCCCTGGACGACGACGATTTCGTTATTCTCTGTAGTTAAAGGCTCTTGTCCCTCTTTCATTGCGGCATTGGCATTAAGTCCGTAGGTGAAGGGCCATTCTCGCAGCACGCCGTCACCGGCCTGTTGAGTAAGCTGGCCGAGGTCACTGTTAAAAAACGCTGCGATGGCGTTCAGGTCAATTTGCTTGGCGGTGGTCGCATCCAGCAGGCCTTTTTCGGTGAGCATTTTTACTGTTTGTGACAGGGCGGTGTCATTGACCGGCTTTGCCAGGTCGACACGCTCCAGCACGGCGTGGACGGCGGTGCCGACCGACAGGGCATTGGCGGTGTCCGGTATTTTTCCTGAGGTTGCTGTCGCTGCCGGTTTTTTCAGAAAGGCGGCGGCGACATTGACGGCAGCAAATTCATCGCTGCCGTGCGTCAGTTCGCTGACCGACAGCTTGGCGCTGATTTCGGTGACGTCCTGGTGCGGGTAATGCCACAGCAGGTTATTGCGGATAGTCTCAAATGCGGTTTGGCTTTGTTTGTCTTGTTCGCTGCCGGGTTTTGGTAGTTCGCTCCAGCAGGTCAGCGACCGCTTGGCGTCGAGAATGCGGGTGGTTTCGGCTTCCAGTTCATCCCGGTTGATGCGGCTGGCGTGCAGCAGTGATTCAGGAAGTGCTGCGCTGCCGCCGGTGACCTCAAACAAGTTACATAAGCCGCGATGGCCGACAAGGCCCATGAGTATCCAGTCCAGGTGGCAGCGGCCTTCGGCAACGCGCCAGTTGGGAATGATTTGTTCAAAGGCGGCGCATTCGGCTAACAGTTTTTCGCAGGCAGATGCTTTTTTGCTTGCCGTTAAGATCAGTTTTTCGCGTGCTCGCGTTAGGGCAACGTACAAAATTCGCATTTCTTCGGCAATGTTGGCTTTGCGATGACGTTCGGCGATGACTTGGTGCGCCATCGTGGGGAATTTACCCGCGGCGTTGGCGTCGATAACCTGCAGGCCGACGGTCTGCTCGTCGATGAGGCAATCGCCTGCCGCGTCGCGCATGTTAAAGGCAGTGTTCAGTTCCGCGGCAAAGACGACGGGAAACTCCAGTCCCTTGCTCTTGTGGACGCTCATGATCCGCACCGCGTTTTCACCCGCACTATCCGGCTCGGCCGGTGCCCAGTCCTGTTCAGCGTCGGCCAGCTTTTCCAGGAACTCCACAAACCGACCCAATGCCGCGCCCGGCTCGGTGGTGCGGAAGTGTTCAAACTGAATCGCGTGGTCGTGCAGTTTCAGCAGGTTCGCCCGCCGCTGGGCGCCGTTGGGCAGGGCGGCGTAGAATGCCAGTAAATCCTTTTCACGGAAGACCGCGTCCAGCAGGTTCGCCAGCGAGCCGTGCCGCAACCGCGTTCGCCAGTCGGCCAGTTGGGTCAATACTGCGTTGAGTGTTTCCTTGAGTGTCACATCCGGCCCGCTTTCGGCATAATTCAGTACGGCTTGGTAAAAGCCGCTGCGTTTGCCGGCGGTCAATCGAATTGCGGCTAACTGTGAATCGGTCAGGCGGAAGATCGGGCTTCGCAACAGGGCGGCCAGTTCGATATCGCGGTCGGCGTTGTCCAGCACTTTCAGCAGACAGACGCAGTCGCTGATCTCGGTCGCCTCGAAGTAGCCGCAGGCACTTTGCGAACTGACCGGCACGCCCGCGAGTCGCAGGATTTCGACGTATTCCTGCGCCTTGTGCGACAGCGACCGCATCAGGATGACGCAGTCGCGGTACTGTACGTCACGGAAGCCGCTTTCTTTTTTGTCAAAGATCTGAAATTCGGCCGCCCCGGTGTCAGCACCGACAATCTGCCGGATGCGGCGGGCGATAAACGTCGCCTGCCGCTGCGAAGCGCTAACGGTTTCGGTGGGGCCGGTTGATTCAGTGTCGCTGTTGTCCTCGCCGCTTTCCTCATCCAGCAGATGCAGCTCGACGGGGCGGTTTGGCCCGCTTTTGGCCTCAAACGGCGGATAGTCAAAGCCGCTGACCAGCGCCGCCTTGTCGTCATAGTCCATATCCGCGACGGCCTCGCACATAACGGGTGCGAAAACGGTGTTGACAAAGTCGATAATCTCGGCCCGGCAGCGGAAGTTGTCCTGCAGGTCCACCCGTCCGCCCCGGGTCGAGGCGGTGCTGATATCGACGGCGTCTTTGAGGCGGGCCAGGAAGATTTCCGGCTTGCTCTGGCGGAAGCCGTAAATGCTCTGCTTGACGTCGCCCACGACGAAGACGTTATCATCCCGGCTGAGCTTTTCGAGAATCTGCTGCTGGACGGCGTTGACGTCCTGGTACTCATCGACGAAGATGTGGGCGAATCGCTGCCGCAGCGTCTCGGCGGTAGCGGGGCTTTTTTCCAGCAGAGCCAGCAGCGTGTGTTCCAAATCCGCAAAGTCCAGCACGTTCCGGCTGCGCTTGGCGGAGGCGTAGCTTTCGTCGAACCGACGCAGCAGTTCCATCAGTACTTTCGTCTGCAATGACGCCTGCGGGCCGATCAGCGCCGCATAATCGCTGCACAAAAGGGCCACATCGGCCAGCGACTTCAAGTCGGCCTTGACCGCGTCAATCGGCGCCTTGATCGCGTCTTTAAAGGACTCGTCCCATTGCTTTTTCTTAAACGCCGGCATTCGCCCGAAGTCCAGCTGGGCTACATGCGCTGCGCACAGGTCGAAGCGGTCCTTTTTCAGCAGGGTTTCGGCCGTTTCCACCGCTTCGGTCAGATGGCGATGGATGTAGTCGGTCGCATAGCCGGAGCCTGTGTATTCGGCGTCCAGTTTTAACGCGTGTTCCAGCTTGGCCCGGCAGCGGGCGAGCTTTTGAAGTAAAAATGCCTTCTGGGTTGCCTGCACGTCGGCGAAGGCGGTGTTGTGGATGTCATTGACCGCAGCGGCGCGATCGTAAAAGACGCCTCGTTCGACGACACTGTCGAGAAATTCGCTCAGCGGGATGATTTTATCGACGAAGCTGCCGGTTCCCGGCTGAATCCGTCGGCCCGCAAACAAAATTTCCAGCCCCGCGGCCAGTGACTCGTCTTCCCAGGCGGACTGCAGCATTTTTTCCAGCAGTTCGCTTTTCAGCAACCGCTGCTCGTCGGCGTCGAGAATGCCGAACGTCGGGTCCAGGTCGATCAGGTAAAAGAACTCCGTCAGAATGCGCTTGCAGAACGCGTGGATCGTGCTGATATACGCTCGGTCCAACAGCAGAAGCTGCGCCCGCAGCCGCCCGTCACGCTCGCTCGCAAAGCGCTGTCGCAGGGTCTCGGCGATCCGCCCGCGCATTTCTTCGGCTGCCGTTTCGGTAAACGTCATCACCAGCAGATTGTCCGCCTGCGCTGCATCGGCAGGGTCGCAGATGCGCTCAACCGCCCGGTGTGATAGCACCGCGGTCTTGCCCGTTCCCGCCGAAGCAGTCACCAGCACATCCCGGCCAACCGTCTCAATCGCCCGGCCCTGCGCTGTCGTCCACTGAATTGTTTGTTTTTCTTTTGCCACGAATTTATTAGTTTACTTACAGCATATAATTAACCAAAGAGTTTTTTTGATTCCCTTTTATATTTATCAAATATCAATTTACAGTAATTGCCTTCAAGCCTATAAAAGAAAGGGATACTGTATAAAACATTTGATCTTTCAATGTTTGTTTTGCCACTGACTTTGAATTCCTTTCTTAAAGTTTCAAAGTCATCGAGTAAATATGACGTTGCTATTGCCAATCTATTGTCGTTAGAATACTTTTTTGAAATACTATTTATTTTCTGTGTAGCTTCTTTAGTTAGTTTTTTTTGAGTTTTAATTGAATAACAGTAGTTAAGATAAACATCTGTATAAGTACGAAACTTGGAATTATAGAATTCTAATACGCATTTATTCCAATTTTCTGAAAACGGGATGTCATTACGTTGAATCCACTTGCTTGAAAGTTCTATGGCAATTTTTTCAATTTTTACCGTAGGACATGTCTTGAATTTCTTTTTCATTTTTGACCAAAATGAAGGAGCAATGATAGAACACAACGCCTCAGTATGTTTTATACAATTATCTAAGTATTGTTTTGTGATAAGTAGAAAATCGTTCTTTTTGGCTTGAAAGCCGATTTGCTTATACTTTCCTTTAGTACATTGTGCTAAATACTTATCATCTGCTCTTCCTTTGTTGTGGATAAAGCAATTGCGGCGTTGAAACATTTCTGTTATAATTTCATGCGATACATCTTTAAAAGAATGAATGTCTATTTTGATATTCTTTTCAAAGAAGACGCACCACTCGCTAAAGGAATCATATCTGTGCTTGTTAATCTTTTTATTAATTAGGAATTCAGATATCTGAACATTCTGTTCAAGATCTTTAATTTCATGGTACTTAAACTCCATGTTATTAAGAACTTTGTTTTCAGGGATTCTGTAAAAAATTTTCATTAAATCTAATAGGAAATATTCGACAAGAGAGCATATATTTATAAGAGTATACTTGTAAATTCTATGGAGTTCTTTCTTATGATATTCGTCGTATGTTAGTTCAGAATTATTTTTGAGATTCGAGTACTGTGATTTTGTGAGATTGTTGATATTTCCATTTTCATAAGTTCTTGCTAAACCTGTACACATCATTTTCCAGAATCGAAAATCTTCTTTGTCAAGTTTTTTACATATTGGTTCCAATCGCTTAACGTATCTTTCCAAATCCTCAATGTCATCTAAGAAGCTCTGGAGGTTTTTTTGTATTTGAGTAGGTATACTTTGTTGTTTTTTACTGCTTTTCACTAATTTCCTCCTTCATTTTTTGCAGTGCCTGTTCTTTGTTTTGGGCTTCGCGGATGTTGTATTCGTTGATTTGCCAGTCGAAGCGGCACAGGCTTCGGTAGTCGCACCAGCTGCAGGGCGATTTTTTGCCGAGGCGATAGGGTGTCGCAACGATACTTCCGTCGGTGATGTCGGCGGCCAGTTGGATCACGCATCGCTTTGTGTGGTTCAGCAGGGCGTTGAAGTCCTCGGGTTTGAGGGCTCCGCTGTTTTTGTAATTACCGAACGGGCCGTCCTTGCCCCGGTAGAAATTGTAATAGGGGTTCCACTTTTCTGCACCGCTCGCGTCGATCGCATCGGCAAACCTGCCGTCGAACAGGCCCTTGGCCTTGGTGCGGAAGGTACCGGCCGCCTGCCCCAGCTTTGACAGCCCCGGCGATGGTGTTCCGCTTTCAATCGGCAGGTAAAACGCACCGGCCGGCGTTGTTTGCCCCTTACCCATTGCGGCGACCGCCAGCAGATACACCGGCAGCTGCACATCCAGCCCGTACAGCATCTTGGTAAAATCGGCGCTGCGGGCGGTGCGTTTGAAGTCAAAGACCACACCCGCGGTGTGCCCGTCAATCTCGGCGGTGTCCAGCCGGTCGATTTTGCCGGAAAATTGAATTAAAGGGGTCTGGCCCTTTTTAATTGTCAGCTGAAGCTCTTCGTCCGGCGAAAACGACAGTTCCGCGGCGATTTGTTTGAATACGCCGGCCTTGGCCAGTTCGACCAGTTGGGCGGTAAAGTCGGTAATTGTTTGTGCCGCGGCGTCGATGATATAGCGGTGGTGGGCGTTTCGCCGGATAAAGTTGGCGATGTGCGTGTCGGTTTCCAGGATGGCGGTAATGGTTGACTCGCACAGCGACAGCCGGGTTGTGTCGTCGATATCGGCCCAGTTGAGGCCCTTTTTGGCCATCGCGTTAAACATATTCTCCAGCACGGCGTGATAGAACGTCCCGATATCCATCGGCTCAAATGTCAGCGTTTTTCGCTTGTCCAGCCGCAGTGTGTACTTGGCAAAGTACTGGAACGGGCAGGCGGCAAATGTGCCCAGTCGCGTCACCGAGCTGTACAGCGGCAGGCTAAACAATTGCTGCGTGACCGACGCCTCCAGCGCGGCGAGATTGTCATAGGCCAATGCCTGGCGGACGCTGGCCGCGGCGGATTTCAGTATGTCGGCTTCCGATTGACCGGATTGCTCTAAAAGTCCGGCGGCCAGCTGCGCGGTGTCATCTGCGCACATGCGGTCCTTGCCGAGGTTAGCACACAACCACTGCGAAAAGTCCTGTATCGTCTGGATGTTCCGGCAGTCGGCGCCGACTGCCTGCGGATGGACCGGTTTTAAGTCTGTAAACAGCGACGTCAAACGGTCCAGTCCGCTCCACGGCACAATAGCCGAACCTTTTTCGTCCAGCAGCGGATACGACAGGTACAGCTTCTGCGACGGCCGGGTCAGGGCGATATAGGCCAGGTACTGCCGATGGACGATCTGCGTCTGGTACGGGTTGGCCAGTTCCATCTCGGCATTCGTCGCCAGTTGATAGTCCTGTTCGGTCAGCAGCCGCTCCTGTGCCAGCGGCACAGGGAATTGCTTTTGCGTTGCCCCCAGCAGAAAGATGGCTTTGACGTCCGGGTGACGGCTGCGCTCGATCGCGCCGACCAAAACCTGGTCCAGTGTCGGCGGAATCAGCTTAATTGTCAGTGTTGACATCGCATCGGTTAAGATTGACGTCCAATGCTCGGCGGCCAGTGTTTGTGCGCCGAAAATTTTGCACAATTCATCCAGCAGATCGACCAGCTTACCGAATAGCTGCCGATGGCCGAACTGCTGATCGGATGTGTCTGCTGCGGCCCAGGCGGTCAATGTCTTTCGCACGTCCATTTCATCCAGCAGTTTCCAGAGTGCCTGGGTAAATTGTGCGGCGGTGATATCTTTTTTGCTGTATAGATTTCGCCGCAGATTCACCAACGGCTTGACGACGTTTCGCCGCAAGGTGTCGAGTTGCTTTTCGTTATAATGTTTTTTCTCTTTGTCCGGGGCAAAGTCCCAGACGGCCTTTTGTGTCCATTCACTGCCCTGCAGGTCGAAGGCGCGGGCGTAGTTTTCCAGCCGGTCCAGTTGGGGCGGATTGATCTTTCCGAAGTCGGATTTTAAGAAGCTCAGCACATCGGCCAGCGTAAAACCGCCGGCGACGGCCTGCAAAGCCGAACCGATCAGTGCGGTCAGCGGATGATTTTTCATGTTTCGCGGCCGGTCCAGAAAATACGGCAAGCCGTACTGCGCGAACGCTGACTCGATATAGTGCCCGTACGCATCCATGTCCGCGGCAACGACGGCGATATCGCGGTACCGCAAGCCTCCGTCTTTGACCATTTGACGAATTTTTTGTGCAATATAGACCGCCTCGGCCCGGGCATTACTGCATGCTGCGATCTCGATAGATTCACCTGCTTTTGCAGGAGTCGCGTCGCTGACAGAAAATGCATTAGCTTCCAGATACGCCAGCGGTTTTGCATGATCAAACCGGCGGGGCTTTTCCAGCAGGACCGGCGGTTGGCAATTGAATTTGCAGCCATTGAAAATCCGCAGCAGGTTGGTATAGGTCTGCTCGGTCGCCTGAAACAGGCTGAACGGATCGAGTTTTTCGGTTTCAGTATTGGCCAGATCAATCGCCGCCGGGTCAAGACACAGGGCAATATGTCCCTGTTTACTGACTTTCAGCAGTTCGATGAGCAGATCCCGCTCCTGCACACTGAATCCGGAAAAGCCGTCCACCCAGACGGTTGCCCCGCGGAGAAACTCGGCATTGGCGGTTTTGGCCGCAGCGTTTCGCAACTGAACGTCCGGGTTGGCAAATCCGCAGTCCGGCGTCTGGAAGTATCTGGCATATTTGTCGAACAAAAGCGCGATATCGGCCCACTTCGCCGCGGCAATTTCGCGACCGGTTTCGGCGGCCAGTGTCTGGGCCAATGCCGAAATCTGTGCGGGCAGGCAATTGCTCTGCTGAAGCTCGGTCAGCAGGCCCGACAGCTTGCTGGCCAGGCCGCTTCGCTGCTGCGGGCCTTTGTAAAGTGTCAGTTCATCCGACAGCTCCAGCAGCAGCTTGTGCAGCAGCATCTGGCGACCCGTGCGGGAGATTTCCGTCTGTGTTGCCGCCGATTGCAGGCGAAACTGCAGTCGGTTAAACGAGAGGATCTGCAGCCGCGAAAAACCCGCGATGTCGGCATGGGATAAAATGGCCCGTTCGGCCTGATACGTCGCCTGCTCGGGCACCAGCAGAACCAGCGGCTCGTTGCCGCCGCTTTTGAGCGCACGACAGACCGATTCGATGCATCCGTGCGTCTTGCCGGTGCCGCTTCTGCCGAGAATGAACTGAATATTTGCCATTTGTGCCTTCGCCTGAAAAATCATCGGTTGCCGCCGTCATTTCTACCACAGCGAGGCCGTTTTTTCAACCGCAAATCGCTGGTAAATCGCCGCCGGCGTGATATACTGGTGTCAGTCAGGTGGACATACCGTTTGCGTGGCATTCTTTTGCACACAGTGCAAAGGGATGGGCAGTTGACTGTCTTCATCCCCTTGCTGCGCAAGAGGATGCCACGCTTCGAGTAGTGCCCCGACAGGTTGCGAGACTGCCGGGCTGACGCAGAACCCCGAAGGGGTGACAATACCGTAGCCGGAGGGCGTAAGCCCCCGGAAAATGGATGTCATATTTGTCCAAGTCCCGGAGGGACGGCATATTGTTTGCAAAGTGTAATGGATTCTGATTTTCACGGAGAACGATAGACATGTCTGGAAAAATTAAGATGCACGGTTTGCTGGCAGCGGCTTTCATGTTGAGCCTTTTTGCGGTTTCAGCCGATGCCGCAACAAAGAATCCCAAATCTGAGAACCTGAACACACTTCCCAATGTGCTGATTATCGGTGATTCGATTTCGATTGGCTATACGCCCCATGTCCGGCGAATGCTTGCCGGCAAGGCGAACGTGACCCGGGCCAAAACCGCCAAAGGCGGCATCATTAACTGCGGCTCGACGGCGATTGGGCTGGAAGGTCTTGACGGTTGGCTGGGCGAAACCAAGTGGGATGTGATTCATTTTAACTGGGGGCTGTGGGACTTGTGCTATCGGCATCCGGACGCCAAAGCGTACGGCAATCGTGATAAAATCAACGGCACGGTCACCGCCACACCCAAACAGTACCAGGCGAATCTGCGAAAGCTGGTCAAAAAGCTCAAGGCAACCGGTGCGGTGCTGGTCTGGGCGACGACAACGCCGGTGCCGGAAGGCGAGGCGGGGCGAATTGCAGGTGATGCTGTCAAATACAATGCGGAGGCTCGAAAAGTGATGGAAGAAAACGAGATCGTCATCAATGATTTATATGCGCATATCAAGCCGGTCGCGGGGGATTATTATATCAAGCCCGGTGATGTGCATTACACGCAAACCGGCTCTGAGTTTTTGGGCAAAAAAGTTGCTGCGGCGATTGAAACGGCACTGTCGCCCAAGACGATGCTGCTGTGGCCGGATGGGACGCCCGGTGCGTTGGGAAACGAGGCTAAAGATAAGCCGACGCTGACGGCGTATCTGCCCGTGCGGCAGACGGCGACCGGAGCAGGCGTGGTGATCTGTCCGGGCGGCGGATACCGGAACGTTGCCAAAGACCATGAAGGCATCCAGGTCGCCCGATGGCTTAATTCATTTGGTGTGGCGGCCTTTGTTCTCGATTACCGCAATATGGGCAAGGGTTACCCGTACCCGGCGCCGCAGATGGATGTGCGAAGGGCGCTGAGAATCGTGCGAAGCCGTGTGAGCGACTGGCATATTAAGACGGATAAAATCGGCGTGCTGGGCTTTTCGGCGGGCGGACATTTGGCGGGGACGGCCGGGACGCTGTTTAATACGGATATCGGAAACAGTGAAGATGACTTGAGCGATATAAGCTGCCGGCCGGACTTTATGGTGCTGTGCTACCCGGTGGTTTCGATGACGAAGGCCTTTACGCACGGCGGTTCAAAGAATAACCTGCTGGGTACCGAGCCGAAGGCTGAATTGGTTAAACAGATGTCGGTTGAACTGCAGGTGACGAAGAAAACGCCGCCGACATTTTTGATGCATGCCAATGACGACCGCGGCGTGCTTCCGGAAAACAGTATTGCAGTGTACACAGCTTTGCGGAAAGCGGGCGTCGCCGCCGAACTGCACATCTACGAAAAAGGCGGCCACGGCTTCGGCCTCGGTCAAGGCAAAGGAACCGCCGCCCACTGGCCGGATGCCTGCCGTAACTGGATACTGCAAATGACGAAATAAACAATATGAGAGAATAATGCTGATTCAAAATTATTGAATGCTTCTTGTTCTAAGAAAGCGATATAATGAAAATAGAAGAATTGAAAGACTCGAATGGTATTGGATTTCATGATTCAGGCTTGTTAAGCATTGATTTGTCAAATGTGTTAAATGAAATTAGAATTGTTGTCTGCGATTTATATAAAGGGGATTATGAACACAACAAAAGAGAGATAACTTTTTCTGGGGTATTACGCTTGGAATTTGAACAGATTAGTGTTGGAGCTCGTGATTCATATCCTGTTGAGATATATGATATTCATGAATGTTTGGATAGCCCTGAGTGCTTGCGGTGGAAAGAACGTCTGGAAGAGTTAGGTCAAGATAATCCAAGCGTTAATCATGTTATATTGGCAAGTTCTTTTTATCGTGGATGGGGAGAGAATGAACGTCTTGAAGGTATAAGTATTATTTGTACTGATTACACGATCAATAGGCTTTGAGAATTATTGTTGGCTAAAATAACAATAGCTTTGTTCCTTAATAGGAAAGACAAATATAATGCAATATGAAGTCGATGAAAAGTTTAAGACGATTTGCTCTCAGATTGTTAGCAGCAAAAAGTCAGAAAAAGAATGGGCAGAGAACGAATCTGACGATATGTTTCAAATTGGAAATTACGAAGGTGGATTCGATGCTACAGAAATGATGTTTTGCTTCAGTTTACACGTAGGTGGAAAAGAATACTGGTTTCAAGTCTCTCTTGATGATGTAATCAATATTCACAATGGAAAGAAAAGCAATGTTGAGATCGAATTAGCTCGATAAAGTTACTTTTTTTCTATTTCCCGGAATGGGTGTTGGTTTTATAATAGAATGAAAACACAAAACTGTATTGGAGGTTAGGATTATGCGGCGGAAAATTCATATTAAGGGTTTGGTGATTGTTGTTTTGGCGGCGGTGGTTGTCTGGATGGCGGCCGGCAGTGTGGCCGATGATGTGATGCCAACGGTGCGTCGCGGCGGTGTGGTGGTTCATACGGTTGGCGAGCAGAAATCCGACATGGCCCGGATGGTTGAGGCGTACGAGAGTCTGTCGTCGCGGTATTTGTCGATGGTTCAGCAGAATCTGTCGATGATGTCCAATACCGACCAGCAGATTCTCAACAAGCTCGACAGCCTGGAAAAGAAGATCGACGAATTGGGCAAAAAGATCAATGTGATTGCTGAGCAGACGGCGCCGAAGACGAAGCCGAGGCCGATTGGCGATAACGCAAAAGCCCGGGATTAAACTGTTTTAATTTTGAATTGAGGAATCGCCTTTGGCGATGCTGTTTAAATAGATTCCTCGCTGCGCTCGGAATGACGATTTCGAGTGCATAAATAACTGTTGCGTGTTTTGTCATGCCGGGTTTGACCCGGTATCCAGTGCGAAGTGAGCATTTATTGGAAAGGAAGAGCATGAAGGCAGGCATTCTATCGTTATTGATTTTAGGATTTGTTTTAAGTGGGTGTGCGGCAACCGGAACCGGCGGCGATTTCTATCGCAGCGGGCTTCCAAAACATGAATACTATGTCGGCGGAGGCGTATTCGAGTACAGAGCGTCAGAAGACGGACATTTGTATTTGGTTGATACCTTTTGGGATAGAATACTCGTGACGCGTCCCATGGAAAAAGGAGAGAGCTGTTCAATCGGTGACATCGAACATCCGAATCTGGACACTAATCGTCTGGCGATCTATTATATCCCGGTGAGGCAACTACCCGAGCCGGAAGTGATAGAATAGTTTCGACGAACAGCGGACCTGTTTTATGACGAAGTAAGATTAATACTCCTCTTCGACTTCGGGGCACATCATGATGTATTCGCGGATCTTGTCCATATCGGCCATGGCGACGGCGACTTTATCGTCGGCAGCGCCGTAATAGACATACATCTTGTTGTTTTCCGGCATGACCACGCCGCCGGTCACAAACGTCACATCGCCGACATCGCCGATTCGTTCGTAATCGGCTTCCGGTCCGAGCACCCATTCTTCGCTGCGTCTGAGCACACGCCACGGTTCGTTTTTGTCCAGCAGGGCGAATCCCTGTCGGTAAATCTGGTTGGCGGTGGTCTGGCGGACACCGTGATACATCACCAGCCAGCCTTCGGGAATCTCAATCGGCTGACAGCCCAGGCCGATGCGTGCCCCGTCCCAGTGGGCATAGCGGGTTTTCAGCAGGACGCGGTGGTCGCCCCAGTGCTTCAAATCCGGGGACATACTCATCCAGATGTGGGCCTCGCCGCGAACAATCGGGCGGTGAATCAGGGCAAACCGTCCGTTAAACCGCCTTGGGAACAGGCAGGCGTCCTTATCCTCCGGCGGAATCAGCCCGCCCAGCCGGGCAAAGGTCTTGAAGTTGCGGGTAATCGCCAGTGACACGACCGGTCCACCGGCCCCAAACGACACATAGGTGATTGCGTACTGTTTCTGCTCTTCCAGCCAGACGATTCGCGGGTCTTCCAGCCCCCAGCGTTCCTCGTGGCTGTTCATATCCGCCTGCATCGTCGGTTCCGGGTCAATCTGCCAGTCGGTCAGGCCGTCTTTGCTGCGGGCGACCGTCAGATGGCTGAACCCCCGCATGTCCTCAACGCGGTTGAGCAGCAGGACTTCGCCGTTGGTACGGATCGCGGCGGGATTGAAGACCGAATTAATCGGGTATGGCCAATTGTGGCTGGTCAGGATGGGGTTGTCCTCAAAGCGGACAAACAATTCCGATGCCAGCTTCGCACGTGTCAGTGGATTCATGATTTTTAAACCCTCTCAAAGTTGGTAGAACGTACTTTACTACTTCAATCATCGAAAAAAGTTCCACTAAATTAAAGGGTAAATAGATATTTTTAAATATCAACTCCAAAAAACAAAAATGTCGAAAAGAATTAATTGACCCAAAAGGTCAAGTAACGTAAAAACGGTTTCCATTAGTTTATAAGGAACTATAAACGCGATGTGTCGTAAATACAAGAACGACCGGGGGTTGAAATGACTGGATCACGAAGCAGAAAGGACGTAATAATGACTCAAAAGACCCGATGGCTGATGCTGGGGGTGGTGTTGATAGCGGCTTTGGTGCCTTTTTCGCAAGTCTTTGCAGATCAGGAGTTTACAGAGATGGTGCGTGATGGCGACAATGTTTCATCGGCGCGCATTGAACCGGGCAAAGCGGATGGCCAATCCGGTATTTCCGTGGTATTTAAGGGTGACAAAGAGCTGCATTATTATGCGACCGCAGACTCCGCTCCGGCGCCGGAATACAGGCTGAAAATTACTCCAACGGCCGAGGGCGTGACCTTTGGCGAGCCGGTTTACCCGGAACATCACACGTTTAACGACCCGTTTTCCGGTGAGGTGGCGGTTTTTGAGGGCGATTTTATGATTTTTGTGCCGATTACCGAGGTGACCGCCGCCGGTAAGATGGCTTTGACGGTGACAATTTCCGGCATGGCCTGTACGAGTGAGCAGTGTTTTCCGCCGTTTACCAAGACGCTGACGGCGGGGCTGGATGTGTCGAAGTGGCCGGAAGTTTCCATCGCGGCCGCCGATGCTGCCCCTGCACCGGTCGAGCCTGTCGAAACACCGGTCGTTGACAGCACGCCCGAACCGGCGGCGTCTGCTGACGCTGTTCCGCTGGCAGATGTTTTGTCCGGATGGACAACGGCCGATTCATCGCAGGCGAAAGAGGACGGCTCAGTGGCGTGGTATTTCCTGATGGCATTGTTGGCGGGGTTGTCGATTAATATTATGCCGTGTGTGCTGCCGGTGATTCCGTTGATTATCATGCGGCTGGTGTCACAGGCCAAAGAGTCCGGCCCGCGCCGGGTGGCACTGGGCTTTTCCTTCTGCGGCGGTATCGTGCTGTTCTTTGCGATGTTCGCGACGGTATCGGTCGGCGTCAAACTTGCCACCGGGACATCACTGGATTTGAACAGTCTCTATCGCAATGCTACTGCGGTGACGGTGCTGTTTTTGGCGATTGTCTTTTTTGCATTAGTGCTGATGGATTTATTGATTCTGACGCTGCCGTCATCGGTT
The DNA here is from genome assembly GCA_028282905.1 of Sedimentisphaerales bacterium. Classification (GTDB taxonomy): domain Bacteria; phylum Planctomycetota; class Phycisphaerae; order Sedimentisphaerales; family Anaerohalosphaeraceae; genus 4572-13. The sequence goes on from JANQGW010000152.1 coordinate 14,401, forward strand.
GCCAACAAGCAGTCCGGCGGCAGCGGTTTTGCCGCATCGATTGGCATGGGCTTTTTCGCAGGTGTTCTCAGTACGCCGTGCAGCGGGGCGGTACTCGGTGCCGTACTTGTCTGGGCGCAGACTCAGACGTTGTTTGTTAGCAGTCTTTCACTGATTCTACTGGGCGTCGGCATGGCGCTGCCGTATGCGTTTTTAGTGTCAATTCCGTCATTGCTGAGCTTCGTGCCGAAGCCGGGCACCTGGATGGAAAACTTCAAAAAGGCCGGCGGTTTTCTGCTGCTGCTGATTGCAGTCAAGTTTACCTTGACGGCACTGCCGAAGGATCATCTGATTAATGTGCTGCTGTATGGTGTGATTTTCAGCTTTGCCGTCTGGATGTGGGGTTCTTGGGTGACGTTTGCCACACCGAAAGGACGCAAGTGGACGATTCGCCTGATCGCACTGGTCGTTGCGGTTGCGGGGGGCATTTTCCTGCTGCCGGCTATCGAGGAACCGAAAATTGACTGGCAGAAATACGATTCAACCTTTGTGTCACAATCGGCTCAAAGCAATCAGCCGCTGGTGCTGAAGTTTACCGCCGACTGGTGTACGAATTGTAAGATTGTTGACAAAAAGGTTTTCCAGCTGCCCGAAACAGCCAAGCTGCTGACGGATAAGGGAATCGTTGCGATCAAAGCCGACACGACACAAAATCATTTCCCCGCGGCCAAAGACTTAAACGCCGTCTTCGGCGAGAAGGGCAGTGTGCCGCTGACCGTCGTGATCAATCCCGCAGGCAAAACCATCATCAAACTCCGCGGTATCTTCACCCCGGAAGAGTTCAAAAAAGTCATTAACGAACAGTTTTAGTTAGTACTTTTAGCTGGTATAAAAAACAGGCCCGGTGTGATTGCCGGGCCTTTTTTGTGTGACGATCGTTGTTCGCGTTTTACTGCGGCTGTTGACCGGCGGGCACTTCCTTGACGGACAGATCCGCATAGATGACGCGGTAGTTCTCACTGCCCTTGGGTTTATACCAGAAGACAGCCGTTTCATGGTCACCGTATGTGGCCCCTTTACCGACATAATTAAACTCGCTGTGCCCCTGCACCGTGAACAGGTTGACGAACATCATGCCTTTGACATACTGGGTGCCGAGTTTTTCGGCTTCTTCCTTGGATAAGTTCAATGCTTCGATCTTTTGTTCCATGACAGGGATGTTTTTCATAAAGGCTTTGGGGTTAACCTCGTCCGGGAACTGTCCGTCGTTCAATACTTCCACCCAGACCTTCAAACCGTTGATAAAGTCCTGTTCGCTTGCTTTGGACAGGTCCATATCCGTTTCCGCAAGCGTATAGCCTTCCGGCACTTCCATGCTCACGGCCGAGACATCCAGTGGAAAGTCAAAATCAAAATTCTTGATGATAAAATCCTGGTGCGGCATCGATAATTCGATTCGAATGGGTTTTGCTGTTTCGGCATCGGCCCAGAGAATAAGGCTTTCATGCTGGCTGTCTGCACGGAAACCAACTGCCATTTTCCCGTCAATTTCTTTTTCGCCCAGATCCTCAGGAACAAAATCCGGGTCCTGTTGAAATCCTCTGATCGCTTCACGGATGAACCGATTGAACATCTGCGTTCCACGTCCAAGCGGTCCTTTGATATCAAGAAAAACCGCCTCTTTCCTGGCATGATCAAGTCGAAGCATTTTTTGATTATCCAGGTCAACGATGATGTCTGCTTGCCCTATCGTTCTGCGGACTCTGTTCTCGGTGACAATGTCCTGCAAAATGACGCCGTCGGTCTCATCGCCCACGATAAAGTCATAGCTGACTGTGGTGGCTTTTAAGAGCGGTTCAACGGCTTGTGCAAACGTGACGGTGACGCCGGGACCGATCAGCATATAAATCCCGGCAAATGCCGCGATAAGAATCGCCGCGGCAGAGGTTAACTGTGTTGTTCTATTTTTCATAATATGTCTCCATCGGTTCTCAATGTCGCTTTGTTTTGCGTCATCGGCCAGCGAGGTCCGCTCAAATTCCTCCGTCGTCAGTTTGCCAAGGCGGTTCAGGAATTCCTTGTCGATGTCGTTCGGGACATCCACTGCTTTTAGAAGTGACCGGTTTTCGGACATTGAGTTTTTGTTATTAGATTTCATCATTTTGACTCCCGCTGACGGGAACATTACGCGTTAGTTTCGTAAATTCACGTTTGAAGGTTTTCCTTGCCCGGGCCAGTTTCGATCGAACGGCCACAACAGAGCAATTCAGCTGTTGAGCGATTTCTTTTACAGGTAACTGATCCACATATTTTACCAATAGCAGCGTTTCATACTCGGCCGGAAGTTGGCTCAGCGTGCGGCGTACCAGTTCGGCCATTTCTTTTGTTTCGAGTACTGCAGCAGGTGCGGCCATTTGGTCAATAATGTCGCCTTTCAAGCCGTCCAGCGAATACCACCACTGGCAAGCCTGGTCGAGGCTGACGGTCGGTTTTTGTTTGCGGTAGTGCAAAGCAATCTGCCGACGGGCGATTGTCCATAGCCATACCCACAGTGAGCCGCGACGATGATCGTATGTTCGTGCTGATCGGGCTGCGGCCAGAAACGTTTCCTGGACGACATCTCCGACAGCGGAAGCATCTCCCATGAGCCGGGATGTATTTCGCCAGATCGAGTCTGCGTAGGCGTTATACAATGCCAGCCATGCGTCGCGGTCACCGGTTTTCAGCCCGGCTTCTATTTGGTTGTGTGTTTTCCTGTCCATAAATTTTAATGAGCAAAGTTCATCGATGAGTAGGCCTTCACTGTATAGTTTGCGCTTCGTCGGAAAATGTGTCGAGAAAAATCGAAAATTAATCACATTAATTTCTTGCCAATGCCTGAATTTATCAAAAATGTCAGTGTTTCAGGCTCATTTACAAAACATTTTATAACTTGACTTTTGAGTCTATCTCCTGTACCTAATGGTTCCCATGATAAAAAATATTATGTTGTTTTTCGGAGTAATAATGAAACTGACAAAGACAGTTAATGCAATGATATTGATGGTAGTAATAGTTTCGACGGCGGTTCTCGCCGACCGGATTGAAATGACCAACGGCGATGTGTTGAGCGGGACGATCAAGTCCACGTCCGGCGGCAAGGTGGTGATGGCGACGGAATTGGCCGGGACGGTGCAGGTGCCTTTGGCAAATATCAAGACCATGTCAACGGATGCGCCTTTGGAAGTGCATCTGGCTGACGGAACGGTGTATAATCAGCCGCTTACTGCCGCGGCGGCGGGGAGCGTTCAAATTGACGGGCAGGCTGAAAAGGTTGCCGTGACCGATATTGCCAAGATCAATCCCGAAAAGCCGCGGTGGAAGGGCGATTTGTCGGCAGGGCTGACCTATACCAGCGGCAATACCAAAAACGAATCGTATGCATTCAGTGCCAACCTGCACAAACGCACTGAAAAGGACCGCACGACCTATGCCGCTGCCGCCGCCCGCAAAAAAGAAGGCAGCGACAAGGTCGTCACCGAGGATTGGTGGCGGGCCGGCGGAAAGTATGACTACTTCCTGAGCAAAAAGAGTTACGTCTATGGACAGGGCCGCTACGAAGTTGATAAGATTGCCGACCTGGACCGGCGGATCATTGCCGGCGGTGGTTCGGGTTATCAGTGGATCGAATCGGATATCACGAACTTCTCGACGGAACTGGGTTTGTCGTGGATCGGCGAAACATACGAGGACGGCAGCAATGACGAAAGCGTCGCGGTGCAGGCGGGGTATCATTTTGACCACAAGTTTAATGATACGTTTTCGTTTATTCACAATCTGAATTACTTCCCCAGTACCGAACAGATCAGCGATTACTACATGACCGCGACTGGCGAGCTGCGGGCGAAGATAAATTCGCATCTGTTTACTAATTTCAAGGTGCTGTTTGATTATGACGCCACGCCCGCTGCGGGCAAGGGCAGTTCGGATGTGAAGTACATTTTCGGTGCCGGTGTGAATTTCTAAGTTGCTATGAAATGATTCAATAAGGAGCCGCTTCGCGGACTGTTTAAATAGATTCCTCGACTGCGCTCGGAATGACGGTGAATGGAAAACGGAATGATGATTTGAATGTTGTCGATTTGCTAAGCTGAAATTTTGATTTGACCAAAAGAAGCCAAGCGGGTATGTTGCTATTTCAGAGCGGCATACCCTTTTTTTTTGTGTCATGAACGAACAGGAATTATATTGGGCTTGGTAGATTAGTGGAGTTGGACAAAAAACTCATTCAGCAGGCGTCCAAAGGTGACATCGGCGCGTTCGGGACGCTTTATCATCGCCATCGCGACTGGGTGTATCGATTAGCCTGGCGGTTTACGCGAAATCACGAATTATCGCTGGATGTTGTGCAGGAAACATTCGCCCATCTGCTCAAAAAACTGCCCGACTTCATCCTGACGGTGAAACTGACCACCTACCTGTATCCCGTTGTCAAACACATTGCCTTTGAGATGAAACGCAAAAACACACGCGTGATTTTTGATGACAATGCGCTCACCGAACAGGCCTTTATGCCCGCGCCGACCGAAACCACCGACGATCTTGCGAAGGTATTAAGCGTGCTGCCCGTCGCCCAGCGGGAAGTGCTACTGATGCGCTTTGTGGACGGCATGAGTCTTCGTGAAATCGCCGGGGCACTGTCGGTGCCGCAGGGAACTGTTAAGTCGCGGCTGCATAACGCGTTAGAAACACTGCGTGAGAATCCGAAAACCCGCCAATACTTCCTCAACCAGTAATTTGAAAAAATTTCAAAAAGAATGAACCTTTTGAGGGCTTTGTCCCCTTAACAGACTGGAGAGTTACTATGAAACCGGAAAACGATAAACAATTTGAGACTGACGGCGACGAAAGGTTGGCCCATGACCTGGAGGCCTTGTTTGAGCCGAAAGGTATGGTGCCGCCGCATGTGGATCGGGCGGTGATGGATTTGGTGGCTCGCCGATTGTCGGCCCGTCCCGAACACCGCCGGTTTGTCCATTGGTACACGTGGGCCGCTGCCGCCGCGGCGGTGGTGGTTGTGGCGTTTCTGGTCCGGGATATCACAAGTCCGCCTCAGACGGTTAGCCGGATGGATATCAATGCCGACGGTGTTGTCGATGTGATCGACGCACTGAAGCTGGCCAAAGCGGTCGATGCGTCAGCCACACAGTCTCAATGGGATATTAATGCCGATGGGGCGGTGGACGATCGCGATGTGGACCTTGTTGCTGCCGCGGTGGTGCGGCTGGAATCGGAGGTGCTCTGATGCGGCAAACCGTTCTGGTGATTTTGTGTGTGATTGTCGCAACCTGGTACGTTCCGGCCCAGTCCCGCCCGGAAACGGAGTTGAATTCCGAGCGAGTCACCTTTGCCCCCGTGCATATTTACCTGGACAGCGGCAGTATCCCGCTGGCGGCGTACCAGTTTGAGTTCAAAGCGGTCGCGGGACAAGTTGAAATTGTTGGCGTCGAAGGCGGCGAGCACCTGGCCTTCAGCGAACCGCCGCATTATGACCCGGCGGCACTGGCGGGCGGCCGCATTATCATCGCCGCATTCAATACCACAGACACCTTGCCGACCGGAAAAACGCGTATTGCCACACTCCACCTGCAAATCACCGGAGACACAATCCCCGAATATGAAATAAAGCAGCTCACCGCCGCTGACACAGACGGCAGAAGGATTTCAGCAGAAGTTTCATTTGAACAAGGAGAGAACCAATGAAGAAGGCAGTGCAACTAAGTTATGTATGTATGATCGGCATTATGTTGATGTGTACCGGGTGCAGTATGAAATACATTACGCCCGGTGCCGGGGCCGATGTGTCGGAACTATTCGAGGTTGCCGATGAGGATATGCAGGAAATTGTCGCACGCCAGCCTGCCTCGCCGCTGCCGGCCAATCTGGTTATGATTCGGCTTCAGGATGATAATTATTGGTCCTACACCTGTGAAGGGGGCCGTGTCTGCCGCGGTGCTTACAGCGTAATCACCACGCGCGATATCGAAAAAGACGAGGATTTTCAGCGCATTCAAAATCTTTCGCAGATTGCACAGGTCGGCATGCTCAATCGGCTGCTGCTGCCACATAACATTGTCTCCGATAAAGACCTGCGGCTGTCAGCGGCCAAGCTGCGAGCCGATATGCTGTTTCTTTACACGGTTGATACCAAGTACTGGTCCGAAGATAACGCCAAGCCGCTGAGCGTTGTAACGCTGGGCTTTGCGCCAAGCGTCAACTTGCACATGGTCAGTACACTCAGCGGTGTGCTGTGTGACGTTCGTACCGGCTATGTTTACGGGGCGGTCGAAGCGACCGAAAAGCAAAAGCAGCTCACCTCGTGGTGGGCCAATTCCGATACCGCCGACCAGGCACGCCTGCGGGTTGAGCGAATCGCGTTTGAGAAAATGCTGAATGAATTTGAAAAGTTGTGGATTGGCGTCGCCGCCGAACGGGCGGCGGTATTGAGCACGCAGGCGGCAGCGGAGAGATTCTAACAAGACTTTTTTGCCATTGATGCTTATTTGTCATTCCCGCGAAGGCGGGAATCCAGACGTTACAAGTTATTTTTGACAGGTTGTTTAAGATAAGATTGATTGAGCGGATATCAGGGCATCGAAAGGAAGAAGACAATGAAACAAAAAACATCATGGGTCACAATCGGCGTTTTTTCAACGATGCTGCTGATCGCGTTCATGGCCGGCTGCAGTGCCGTTTCCCCATCTGTCAAAGAGCCTGCCGGCGAGGCAACACAGCCGATTTCTGTCTTGCCGCTTTCAGACAAAGAGCCGACCGATTTGGATAACTCAGGGCAAATACAGGAATTGAAAACAGAGCTGACCGACCAGATTCGCGAAACAATGGAAAAACAGCGGCAGGAGGTTGCTCATGCTACTCGATTCGACTATGCGAGAAACTGGAAAGAGATTGATGAAAGACGAGAAGATGCACCTTTAGATGGAGTACTTTTCAGAATGCCTAATACAGTGAGAACTGTAAAATACCAAAGGGCTCAATTAAACCCAAAACGATTAACAGAGTCTGATCTGTCACATGTTTCAGAGGATGAAGTTTGGGTGATTGTTCGACCGCCGGTTTCTAAGCGTCGGGATGATAACCATCCCGGCGGCGGGGCGATGCTGGCCTGTTTTGGCGATGATGCGGCGGACCGCAAGCCGCTGCCCTTGAAGCATGCCGATGTCGCCGGTCGCATCAGCGGCTATATCGCGACGGTCGATGTGACCCAACAGTTTCACAATCCGTACGCTGAAAAGATCGAGGCGGTCTATGTGTTTCCGCTGCCGCAGAATACCGCGATCAATGAGTTTATTATGACGGTCGGCACACGCAAGATCCGCGGCATCATCCGCGAACGCAAGCAGGCCGAGCAAATCTACGCCCGAGCCAAACGCGCCGGACACACCGCGTCACTACTGACGCAGGAGCGGCCGAATATTTTCACGCAGAAGGTCGCCAATATCGAGGCGGGCAAGTCGATTGACGTGACGATTCACTATTTCAACACGCTGGCCTATAAAGACGGCTGGTACGAGTTTGTCTTCCCGATGGTGGTCGGCCCGCGGTTCAATCCGCCGCATAA
>JANQGW010000170.1 GCA_028282905.1 Sedimentisphaerales bacterium
GGCATCCAGTGCGAAACGAATAGATTCGGAGCCTTTGCGGGAATGACACAATTGAAACGGCGGCATAAAACTTTTTACAACGTATTAAGAGGCAATAATGAAAAAGCTATTGATTATCGGCGGCAGCGGATTTGTGGGTGCTAATTTAGCGGCCATGGCGAAAACAGACTGGCAGGTGACTGTGACATCTCACACCGCTTCCGTTATCACTATTGATTCCGTGCAGGTTGTATCAATGGACATTACCGACCGGCAGCAAGTTTTCGATGTCATTGAAAACATCCGGCCGGATGCGGTCATTCACACCGCCGCGATTTCCAGCCTGGATGCCTGCATTGAAGATCGCGACCGCGCCGACCGCATCAATACCGTCGCCACCGCCGACATCGCCGCCGCGGCCAAATCTGTAGGAGTCAAGATGGTGTTCACCTCGACCGACCTGGTCTATGCCGGCAACCGCTCATTTTACGCTGAAACGGATGACGCCAAGCCAAGTTGCTATTACGGACAAACAAAATTAGCCGCTGAGCAGGCAATCGTTGACAGCGGCGTCGATTATGCAATCGCCCGACTCGCATTGGTGTACGGCCGTAAACTCGGCCCGCAAAACAGCGGCGTCGAAGCACTGCTGGCAAATCTGGCCGCGGGCAAATCCTTCGCCCAGTTCAGCACGGAATACCGCACGCCGGTCTATGTCGAGGATTTATGCGCGGTCCTGGTGGAAATGGCGAGCAATCCGGCTCTTTCGGGCATTTATAATGTCGGCAGCCCGCAGCGCGTCAGCCGCTATGAATTTGCCCAAATTCTCGCCCGCACCTTCGGCTATCCGGAAGAACTGATCAAGCCCGGCCAGGTAATTGCCGCTAACTTCAAGGACCACCGCCCGGAAGACTGCTCGATGAATACCGACAAACTCAAGACTGCTCTCGGCCGGTCGCTGTCCGACATCACCGAAGGCCTGATAAAAATAAAAAGGAATCGACATGCGATTTAACGTTTTTTCAAACTTGAAACTCATAAGACTGACACTGGCAGTCTCAATCCTTATGACAGCAGGCTGCGGCCCGACGATAACACCGAAAACTGAAACAGCAAACACAAATCGCCCCATCCGTGTGTTCATCGTTGCCGGACAATCGAACGCCGTTGGCTATAACAATATCTCTGAATATCAAAACGGCAATGCAGCATTCCCTGACAAGTATCTTCATCAACCGGACATTCTTTACTGGAACACAAGTACAAAAGACCGCCCCACCGCATGGAAAACACTCCGTGTCAACGATAACGGCTCCTTCGGCCCGGAAATCACCTTTGCTTACGATCTCGCCGCGGCCAACCCAAACGACCGCATCGCTATCATCAAATGCGCTGTCGGCGGAACCGGCATCGCCAGAAGCGCCGACTACACCGACTATATCTCCGCATTGAAAAACTTCAACGACAAAGGCAATAACTGGCATCCGCTCTCAGACAATCACCCGGCAGGCCAACTTTACCAAATGCTGATAGAGGACACCCATGCGGCATTGGCACAGCTTGAATCGGAACACTTCCAATGGAAACTGACCGGATTCATCTGGATGCAGGGCGAACATGAAGCCGGCATCAGCCTTAAGATGGCAACCGATTACGAAAAATTGCTTACTGAATTTATCGGAGCAATCAGGGGCGATCTGAACACCCCTTGTCTGCCAGTGGCAATTGGCCAGGTCAACAGTCACACATGGGCTTATGGCGATATCGTCAGACAGGCACAGGAAAATTTTTGCAAAAACGACACAAATGCCGCCCTGGTCAAAACCACGGACCTATCCCGAAACGGCAGCGGAGGTCCGGCCCATTTCGACGCGGACGCAACACTGACGCTTGGTTCCAGATTTTCCGCGGCAATGAAACAATTCATTTGTTCTGGAGATAAGCCATGAAAATAGTATTCACGACCGCAATCGTTGTCATTGTTCTTTTGGCCCATAGCATTTCACAAGCCGCTGCCGAACCTAAATCTTCGGCCGGCCGTGATTTGTACACGCAGTACTGCTCGTCCTGCCACGGGCTGAATCTGCAGGGCGGCAATGCCAAAAGCCTCGTGGACAAAGTCTGGCAATTCGGTGACAGCCGCAGACAAATCATTAAGAACACCAAGTTCGGCCTGCCCCATCTGGGAATGCCCGCTTACGAAAAGACGCTGACCGACCTGCAGATCACGCAAATCCTCGACTATCTCAAAGAGGCCGAAAGCTACTACGCCGTCGTCAAGCCCGGCACACCGGATCAACTGAAGACGCTGGACTACAACATCAATGTCGAAATCTTTGCCTCCGGCTTGGAAGTCCCCTGGAGCATCGACTTTCCGGACAGCCGAAGCGTCCTGATCACCGAACGGCCCGGCCGGCTGCGTCTGGTCACAGACGGCAAACTCGACGCCCGCCCTATCGCCAATACCCCCAAAGTCCTCAATGAAGGACAAGGCGGCCTGATGGATGTCGCCATCAACCCGGAATACGCGCAGAACGGCTGGATCTATCTGGCCTACAGTCACGCACTGGAAAAAAGCGGTCAAAAACGTCCGCCCGCGATGACGCGCATTGTGCGCGGACGCATTAAAGACCACACCTGGACTGACCAGCAGGTCATTTACGAGGCTCCACATGACACCTATCGCACAACACGGATCCATTACGGCTGTCGGATCGTGTTTGACCGTGACGGCACTCTGTATTTCGGTATCGGCGACCGCGGCATCATGCAACAGGCCCAACAGTTTGATCTGCCCAACGGCAAAATCCACCGCATCAATCGAGACGGTACCGTCCCAAAGGATAATCCCTTCGTCAAAAAATCCGAAGCCCTGCCGACGATCTACACCTACGGCAACCGCAATCCACAGGGGCTTGCCATCCATCCGGCAACCGGACAACTCTGGCAGACCGAACACGGCCCGCTCGGCGGCGATGAACTAAACCTGATGCTGCCCGGCGTTAATTACGGATGGCCGGTGATCACCTATGGGAAAAACTACAACGGCACGATCATCTCCGAACTCGAAGAAAAATCGGGCATGGCCCAGCCGATCTGGTACTGGACGCCGTCGATTGCCGTCTGTGGTCTGGATTTCTGCCGCGGAGAAATGTTTAAGAAATGGAAAAACCACCTGCTGGTCGGCGCGTTAAAATATGAACAGGTCAGCCTTCTGGATATCAAGGACAACCGCGTCCTACACGAGGAAGTCATCCTCAAAAATGCCGGCCGCGTGCGCGATGTCGCCTGCGGTCCGGATGGAGCCATCTACGTTGTCCTTAACAGTCCGGACATCGTCCTGCGCCTGACACCCATGCAGAAATAGCGCTAACCCGCACAAATAAATACATCATTGATTATTATTTGTCATTCCCGTGCAGGCGCCGAATCTAATCTGTATCTGCTGGATACCCGCCTTCGCGGGTATGACATAAAGGCCCAATTATTTATTATGCGAGATTGAAATATACTATTGAGTTTTCGCGGATTTAATCGCCGTTTTAAAGTCAATCGTTGCCTTGTTCGCATCGACATCAAAGCCGTGCTCTTTGAACCAACCGAACATATCGCGGCCCATCGCAATGCTCATCACCGCCACCGTCACGTTGACATCGTATTTCTTGATTTCTCCGGGCTTAGCATACTTTCGCTTGGCGATAAAATAGTCCGCCATAAAATCTGGGTTCTCCTTGCGCATTTCTTCAAAGACCCAAAACGTCTTGCCCCAGTGCATCGCGTTTGCCTGGCCACCGGTCAAAGGCTCGGCGCCTTTAAAACTCTTGCCGCTGATGTCATAAAGTTTCATCGTCGGGTCAATCTTTTTTGCCCGGTCGATACAGGCATTGATCCGCCGCATCCCTTCTTCTTCATAACCCATATCAGCCATCACCAGATCACCCACATACGTCGCGATCGGCTCGTTCCATATCTCGGCAAACGGCAGCACCCACGAATGGACCGTCTCATGCGTGATAAACTCGATCATGCTGTCTTCACGGTCCGGGAAGCCTCCCCAGAACACCGCCAGCCCCAGCATCCGCCCGGATGAAAATCCGCCCCCGCCGGTCGCCAGCAGACCAATCTCGCCGGCCATCCCGTCAGATAACGGCACGCCCAGCCGCTGCCGCATCACCGGCTTGGTCCGCTGGTAAATATCCGCCATTGCCTTCGCATACGGCTTGAGGTACTCACTGTACCGCAGCGTAATACTGCCCAGCTTTTCACTGTATTCCAGCGACCCCAGCCCCCGGCTCGGCAGCCGCTTTCCGGCATCCACCTTCTTGCCTGCAGCCGTCTTTTCCAGCAGCGGTGTCCACCAGTGCGCATTAATATTGTCCTTTGCATCGGGCCGACTGCCTGCCAGCCCCCGGGCACTCATCAATAGCGTTCCGGCGCCGACTTTTTTTCGAGCCAGTACCGCCCTGCCGTCGGCATCTTCTATCAGCACCTCCCACTGGGCGGGACTTTTAATCCTGAACCAATGACCGCCGCCTTCGATCTCACCACTGATGTCATCGGAGACCGCCTTGAAGGGCTTCTTGGCCCGGCCTTCAAAACTGCACCCAAAGTAAGCGGCCAGTTTGTTCTGCGGATTGCTGCCGCCATGGCCGAACAGCACCACCCCGCCGCCGGCATTCAGAAATCCGTTCATCGTCTCGACATCCTTGGGAAGATACCGCAATTTCGCCTCGCAGCCCGGCAGGATCAGCAGATTCGCGTTGGATAAATCATAGTGATACAACGCCCCCCAGCTCGTCGCCCGCGGCTGGCCCGGCAAATACTGCGTGTGAAATCGCCCATCCGCGTAAAAACTGAATTGATGCCCCAGATCGCAAACCGCATGAACCCGCTCTGCCGCCGCAAAGCCTGCACAGCCAATCAACAGCATAAATACAACCGCCGCACCCCATAAAGACCTGTTCAACCCGCAATATCCCCGAAAACGTCGCAACATATCCCATTCCCTTTCAACAATTCTTCACATGAACAAACCCCAAACAGCTAAAATCATATCAGACCATCCGAAGGTTTTCATTTAAAGACACCTGACAACCTGCAGGATATTGCACAAATTCACCAAAATACCACCAATGTCGCCGACCTCAGGCATTTCCACGACAACAATAGTAATATTGTCGGGATTCCACTTGACCACTGGACGAATACGCCGGATAATGTGTTTTCACGGGAGTTAACCCCGACCAGTGAGCCGGGAAAGTTTAAGACGGAGAACTGTACGATGGAGAATCCGGACAAACAAACGAACAAAAACCTCCGAGGGCCAGAATCACCGCGGCATCCGCCAGCTACAACCAGCGCCACCTGAAAAGATATCTGGCTCCTATAATTCTCCCTGAAAATTTACGTAAAGAGCCTTCATTCGAAAGCCCAGATATACCTACTAGACCACGGAGATAGTTTGTGCTGTCAATTTTTTTTATCATTCTATTTGGATTCTTAGTTGTTCAAATAATTAGCGCAGGTGTATTGATACGTAACCGATCTATAACGCCGAATTTTTGCAAAGCTACAATTGCTTACCCTTTACCACGAAATATAGATAGGCAGGATTTTAGCAAGAATAAATTTAGGATATGTGTAATACAAGATGACCCTCAACGTTATCCGATGAGTTATCAATTTCGGTGCATAGAAAACGGAGTGGTAATTCGAGAATTCCTTCCAAGTGGCTATTTAATAAAACTTAGAATGATATTTGTCCCTTGGAAGGCATTGTCTGAAACAAAATCGGTAAATTTACCTCAGTCTCTACGCTGGTGTATGAACATGGGAAGCCATGTTTTTTTTACTATAGAAGGCACCCCCATACTTCTTATTATAAATAAGAAATACTTGGATGACTTTGGGGTAAATTTTCCAAGGTGAACTATAAGGAATCAGGCCCCTTATTGCGACAGGACGTATAAGCTATCGATATACAGGCCGCAGATTGATTAGAGAGAAAGTAAAATCAATTTTTTTTGATAACGCGTGCAATACGAACTTTTTTTCTGGGCAAAACTGTAAACTTTGAAATCAAACTGTCTGCCTATTTCACATCGAGGCAGGCGTCGTATTCTCGTTGGAAGTTATCGGCGTGTTCGCATTCCTGACTGGCCAGATAATTGAACAGATCGGCCAGTTCCTGTTTGGCCATGCTGTTGGCCAATACGGTATAGAGCATCTTGGCCGACTTTTCCTTTTTGATCAGATACCGCAGAATCTCCTGCCGCTCCATCTCCGGTGTCAGCGGGATCGCATCCAGGTAGCCGCATTTTCGCAAGTCCTCCAAATCCGGCATCGGCAAATCGAGCTGACTTTCCCGCAGGCCGCAGAGCTTCTCCTCATGGCCGCGTTCTTCTTCAACAAGCCTGCGGTAATAGGCTGCCGTCTCCGGAATCGCTGCCTCTTCGGCCATCTGGGCATAAAACGCCTGCGCGGCCCGCTCCTGCGTGATCGCAAAGTCTAATATCTCGTCAATTGTCTGAAACTTAACAGCCATTTACAATCCTGACTCACACCGCGTTCCATCCTGATTTTCTGAAAACACTTCTACTGGCAAATCGTTATCTTTCTTTCAGCCGTCACTTTCCCGTAAAGCTTCTGGGTTTCATACGTCACGGTGACTGTCAGTTCTTCTTCGTTTCCGTTCAGCTTCAAATCGTTTGGTACACGCCACGTGTACCCGCAGGTACCTGCTCAGCCGAAGGGCATGACGCCCTCGGCAACGACCTCACCGTCAGCCCGGGAGATCACCACCGTCGGGTCAAGCGATTTATCCTGCTGATAAGTGTGTTTCTTGCCCTCGGTATCGGTATATTCTTTGTCAATCTTGACGCTGGTATCCGTCAGGCCGCGAACCATAATATCCAGTTTCGGATCGACCAGCACCGCAGCAAACTTGATTTGCTCACCCAGCTTAAAACGATTCTTGTCCGGCGCGGGCGTATTAAAAGCAATCGCCGGCGTATTGGAAAAGTCCAGCACATACGGCGTATCTTTGCTGATTTTAAACCCATAGACCGACTCGCGGTCGGACCGTGTACGCCCCTGCTCATCCCGGTGGTAATTGTACGAAATTCGGACGGAAAGGTTGTCATAGATGACAGACATGATCGCCGGCCGGTAGTCACCCACGGGAATGCTGCATTCGCCAACCGGTTTCGTCCAGCCTCGTTCATCAACATTACCTACCGCTGCCGAACGCTCACTGGATTGGATCGAACCCTGGAATTCAGCCTTCTCAAGCTGCCGGTCGCCTTTACCGACCTTGAACACACCGGTATCCCCGGCATAGGGCCGTGCGGCAAACTTAGACGGGTTTTCAAGCACCTCAAATTCATAGAACTTGCCGCCGATCTTGCGAACACTCTTGATCTCGTCAGCACCCCACCAGGAGGGATTCAGCTTTTTCGACTTATCGTAGAGTGCCATCTGCCTGCGAACGTTATCGCCGGCCGGCACCAAAACAATATACTCAGCCCCCGCGATCACCAATTCACCCTTCAGCAGCGTATCTTTATTATTGCGCTGCATGTCACGAACAAAATAGGGCGGTCGCTGCGGCAATTCCACCGTATCCAGCTTGACCTCCTTTAAATCACAGACAATCACACCGGGACTGCTCTCAAAATCAGATTTTGGTTGGGGTTGTTTGGCCGGAGTCTCAGGAGATTCGGTGAGTTCGGAAGGTTTTTTCCTGCAGCCGGTCAACACACAAATACCGGCCAGCACACACAAAACTGCGGCAGTTGACAAAAAATGACGTTTTCTCATGATCCACGCTCCTTAATAAAATTCAGTTCAAAAGCATCGATTTGCAGACATTTTACCCGAAATCCAGCGTATTCACAAGGTTTTAAGGTCATAATATCCTGAAATATCACTCTTTGCCGCTCTCCGGCCCCGACAGAGGCTTGACATTTTCGGGGGGTTCTGCGATACTGTCTGCCTAATTGACAAGCCGGAGCATTCCCCTGCGGACCGCCCGGCAAAGATAGTGTAAATGATTGAATATCAAGAACTTGTGTTTCGGAGAGATCCATGAAAGTTTCAGACATGAAAAAAGGGATGACCGTACTGATTGACGGCATTCTGTATGTAATCGTTGATTATCAGCACGTCAAGCTCGGCAAAGGCGGCGCAGTTTACCAGACAAAATTCAAAAATCTTGTCGATGGCGGCATTCGCGACATCCGTCTGCGGGCAGAAGAAACCATCGAAGAAGCCTATCTGGATAAGCGCAATTTTGAGTACCTCTACTCTTCGCCCAACGAGCACGTGTTCATGGATCTTGAAAACTACGACCAGATCACCCTTGACGACGATGCATTCGGGGACGGCCCGAAATTCCTCAAGGAAAACGAAAAAATCCAGATCAGCATGTACAATGAAAAACCCGTTGTAGTCACACTGCCCAATACCGTCGATCTGACAGTCAAGGACACCGCCCCGGAAATCAAAGGCGCCACCGCCACCAACCAGTATAAGCCCGCGACCCTGGAAACCGGTTTTGAAGTTCAGGTACCGCCGTTTATCAAGATCGGCGAGAAAATCCGCGTCGATACCCGCAGCGGTGAATACGTCACCCGCGTCAAAGACTAAGGTGAACAAGAGACGGAACAATACTTGAAATACGAAATCCGAATATCGAAACTCGAAACAAACTTCAAATTCCAATGATTCAAGCCAAGTTTGGAGCTTTGATATTTTAGTCATTGAGGTTTGTTTCGGATTTCGTGCTTTGGATTTCGTATTTTTTATGTGAAGGATTCGTTATGGTATTATCAGCATTCAATAAAGCATTGGTCGGCATGTTCGGCTCGCGGAACGAGCGTATCATCAAGGGATATATGCAAACCGCCCTGTCGGCCGGTGACTTGGAAGAGGCGGCCCAAGCTCTCAGTGATGAACAGTTGAAAACCAAAACTGCCGTGTTCAAAGATGCTCTCGCCTCCGGCCGCAACCCTGAAGAGATTTTGCCGGAAGCATTTTCCGTGGTTCGCGAAGCGGCCCGCCGCAATCTCGATATGCGCCATTACGACGTGCAACTCGTCGGCGGAAACGTTCTTTATGAAGGCAAGATCGCTGAAATGGCCACTGGTGAAGGCAAAACGCTGGTCGCCACGCTGGCCGCCTACCTCGTCCACCTGACCGGGCGCAAGGTTCACGTCATTACCGTTAACGACTACCTGGCCAAACGTGACGCCGAGTGGATGCGGCCGGTCTATGAAGCCCTCGGCATGACCTGCGGCGCAATTCAGTCCGACATGGACACCTCCGGCGACGAACGTCGTGCCCAGTACGCCTGTGATATCACCTATGGCACCAATAACGAGTTCGGCTTCGACTACCTGCGCGACAACATGAAGACCTCGCTGGCCCAGATGGCACAGGGGCCGCTGGAGTTTGCCCTCATCGACGAGGTGGACTCCATTCTGATCGACGAAGCCCGGACACCGCTGATTATCTCCGGCCCGGCCCAGGACGACGTGACCCGCTACAAAAAAGCCGACAACGTCTCCCGCCAGTTAATGAGCCTTCAGACCGGCTACACCCGCCTGAAAAAAGGCATCGACGCCGCCGAACGCACAGTGGCCAACGCACAGGGTGAACTGTCCGAAGCCAAAAAGGCTAAAGACGATGCGAGAATGAAAAAGGCCCAGCAGGTCATCGACGACACATCTGCCCAGATGGAAGCCGATCAGGCTCAACTGGAAACAATGACACAGTACTTTGAAATCGAAGAAGACCGCAAAGCCGTTCACCTGACGCACGAAGGTATCGGCGCCGCCCAGGAAATCGCCGGCGTCGGTTCGTTC
Organism: Sedimentisphaerales bacterium; assembly: GCA_028282905.1. Lineage (GTDB taxonomy): Bacteria > Planctomycetota > Phycisphaerae > Sedimentisphaerales > Anaerohalosphaeraceae > 4572-13. Next base: position 9,843 of record JANQGW010000170.1, read on the forward strand.
TTTACCGGCTCCAACATGGAATGGCCGCACATGCTCGAACAGGCCCTGCGGGCACATGTTACCTTCGAGCGGGAAAAGGACTATGTCGTCATGGAAGGCAAGGTCATTATCGTCGATGAATTCACCGGTCGCCTCATGCACGGCCGCCAGTGGTCTGATGGGCTGCATCAAGCCGTCGAAGCCAAGGAAAACGTCCAGGTCAAGGAAGAAACCCAAACGCTGGCAACAGTTACCCTGCAAAATTTCTTTAAATTATACGGCCAACTGGCCGGCATGACCGGCACCGCCATCACCGAAGCCGAAGAATTCATGAACATCTATAAGCTCGAAGTGGTACAGATCCCCACGAATCGCCCGTGCGTGCGGGATGACCGGGACGATTTGATCTATAAGAGCATGAAGGAAAAATTCGACGCGATTGTCGATGACATTCACGAAAACAGCGTGGCCGGCCGCCCCGTGCTGGTCGGCACCGTCAGCATCGAGGCCAGTGAAGCCCTGTCAAACGCGCTGACACGCCGACATGGCCTGGAACACGAAGTCCTCAACGCCAAGCAGCACCAGCGTGAAGCCGTCATCGTCGAAAAAGCCGGCCAGCAGCACACAGCCCGCGACGGCTCGACCCGCGGCAATATCACGATTGCCACGAACATGGCCGGTCGCGGCACCGACATCAAACTCGGCGAAGGCATCGTCGAACTGGGCGGTCTGCACATTCTCGGTACCGAACGCCACGAATCCCGCCGCATCGACAACCAGCTCCGCGGTCGTGCCGGCCGTCAGGGCGACCCCGGCTCCAGCGTCTTTTTCCTGTCCTTCGATGACACCCTGATGCGTATCTTTGCCCCGGAAGCGACGGTCAAGCTGCTATCCTTTATCGGCTGGGAAGAAGGCATGCCCATCCAGCACGGACGCATCAGCAAGGGCATCGAAAAGGCCCAGAAGAAAGTCGAGGAACGCAACTTCGAAGCGCGTAAAAGCCTGCTCGAATACGACGAGGTGATGGACTTCCAGCGGAAGCACTTCTATACCAGCCGCCGCAAGATTATCGAAGGCGTCGGCCTTAAGGAAGCCATCCAGCAGATGATCGCGGACATGATCGATGGCGCCTGCGACAACATCCTCGCCGGAGATTATCCGTTCCGCTGTATCGAGGAATGGGCACGCAGCGAGTTCGGCGTCGATATCGACCCCAAGCGTATTTCCAACATGGAACAGGAGCAAATCGAGGCCCGCGTCAAAGACGACGCCCGCAAAAAGGTCTCCAATGAAATCACCGTCTCGCTCGGCGAATACCTCGAAGACTTTGAGGACCGCAAGACCTGGAAAATCGATGCACTGGTCAAGTGGGCCATGAGTGCGTTTCGAGTCTCCATCTCCGCCAATAAACTCCGGCAGATGGACGCCGACGAAATCGAGCAAACTCTCTCCGAGGCGGCCTGTCAGCAGGTGGACAAAAAGGATACCTCCCGGCTGGCCGAATTCCTCAAAGACGATTTTTCGACCAAATCATTCATCCAGTGGGTACAGGCCAAGTTCGACCTGTCGCTGGATATTGACGAATACAAAGACCTCAAAATCGCCGACGTCCGCCAAAAGCTGACCGACGCGGTCGCGGAAAAATATGTCCGCCGTGAAATCGAATACCCGGTCGAGTTCGCCATGAACATGACCTACACACAGGACGGGGTCAACGTCTATGGCTTCCAGGGTCTGGCCGATTGGGCAAAACGCAAGTATGATGCAGCCTTGACACCCGAAAAACTTGAGGCGATGTCCCCGAAAGACGTGCATCAAGAACTTCTGGGACTGAGCGAAACCTGGAACAACGGCAAGCTGACCGAAGCGGTGACTGTGGGCATGCGCGGCAAAACTGCCGACCAACTGGCCGACTGGGCTAACGAACGGTTCGCTGCCGACCTGAAAGCCGAAGACCTCGACGACCCGCAATATGCCGAGACATTGATTACCGATGCCGGCCAAAACTTCCTGCGTAAAGAGTTGACCGACCTGGAACGCTATGTGCTGCTGCAGATTTATGACATCGCCTGGAAAGACCACCTGTACGCGATGGACCACCTCAAGGAAAGCATCATGCTGCGGGCCTATGCAGAAAAAGACCCGAAGATCGAGTACAAACACGAAGGTCACCGCATGTTCAACGAGATGCTGGAAAGCATCGAGGACCGCGTCACCGATATCATCTTCCGCGTCCGGCTGGAAGCGGGCCAAAAGAGCCGCAGCGTTTATAACGTCAGCCAGACCAAACACGACGACGTCAACCAATTTGAAGCCGCACAAAGACAACGCGCCGCCGCACAGGCCCCGCAGGGCGAACGCAAAGTCAAGCAGATCAAGCTGGAAACCCCCAAAGTCGGCCGAAACGACCCCTGCCCCTGCGGCAGTGGAAAAAAATACAAAAAATGCTGCGGCAAGAACGCATAACCAAATAACAAGCAAAAAAAAGGGCGTCATCACGACGCCCTTTTTTAATACCATGCAATTATCTGACAGCCCTTATCGCGGCAAACAATTCTCCTGAATCGGAACCAATTCGGATACAAAACAGCCATCATTGCCATTCAGCATTGTCTTGTAATAGACGCTCTGGTTATCACGTGTCACATAAGGGAATGCATCCCAACTTATATCGTGATAAGGAATCTCCAGCAACTCGACTTCACCAAATGGCTCCGATAAAGAGGGACGAATCGCTTTATACAGACTCGATGTATTCTCATCTCCGCCGGCGCGTCGTGCAGAAGAAAAGTACAGTGTCAAACCATCTTCCGAAATGCAGGGACCAACCTCATAATCAGCCGTATTAATCTCCGTCAATCCCCTGATATTCCCAAATGGCTCACTGACCGTGCTACGATTGGCTGTATATATGTCATAAGAGCCTGGCCCCTCGGGACGTGTCGCATGCCAGAAAATGGTCAGTTCATCCGCACTTAATGAAACACCGCCCTCCGCATAACCCGGGCCATAATGAAGCTCGTTAAGCGTTCTCTCATAGACCCATTGCTGCAAACCTTCCGACCATACAGCAATTTTTAAAAGCGCTTCTACGGGATCAGTCCCGGGAGTGTGTTCATTATAATAAAGCCTTTGACCATCGGACGAAAGCCATGAGCAACTAAGATTGCCGCCCGTCTGAATCAGCCCATCCAACCTTCTCTCGTTGCCAAATGCATTCGCTTTGTCGTCCCGAGTAGCCTGGAAAATGCACTTATGTCCCAACTCAGAAACATACCGATTATAATAAATCGTTAACTCATCCGGCGTCAAATGCGGAAAACTCGCTGGCTGACTCGAATCCGGCTCAAAGGCCGTCATCCAAATACCACCGGCATCCGTATTCTGGAAATAAAGCACTTCTCGCTCAAAATCAACATGCACATGATGTTCCCAATAGTTTTCATAACCTGGGAATGCCACCAACTCCACATTTCCAAACAAATCAGACAGCGACGACCGGCTTGCTTTATAAATCCCGGTACTTGTCTCATCTCCACCGGCGCGATAACTGCTGTTGAAATACAACGTCAAACCGTCCGGCGAAATACACGGGCCGCCATCATGGTTCACTGTGTTAATTTCGGTCAGTTCACGAATAGTTCCAAACGGCTGATCTATTGAGGGACGCGAGGCTGTCCAAATATCAATCCCCCCTGTGTCATCCGGCCGATTCGTTTGCCAGAAAATTAACAATTCATCATCGGTCAGCGAAACCAACGCCTCGTAATAACCTTCGCCATAATGGATTTCATCCAGTGTTCTTTCGTAAATCCACTGACCGGTGCTCTCGGACCAATTGGCAACTTTCAAAAACGACTCACTGGTTGTCGGGTGATGTTCGTGATAATACAGCCGTTGACCATCGGCTGACAGCCAGGGACTCCCCAAATTCCCGCCGGTCTGGATGAGTTCACTGACCATCCTCTCGTTGTCGAATGGCTCTAATATATGGGTACGCGATGCTGTAAAAATACACTTATGGTTTAAGCTCGGCACATATCGATGATAATAGGCCGTTAAAGCATCTTTGCTCACAAAAGGGCAACCCGCTTTATTGTTCGGATCACCGTCCAGCTCCGGCAGATACTCCGGTTCGCCCCAGGCCTTGCCGTTCAGCTCCGGTAAAAATTCCGGCTCGGACCATTCATAACTCGACACCGGCACCCATTCAATCTCAAACGTCCCCTTCTTTGAGCCATCCGGCAACTCGTCATAGAAGTACAGCATCTGGCCGTCAGGACTCATATACGGAGCAAGTGTCCTGCTGCCCAAACCATCAAACACGATTTCCGCAGAGCCAAACGGTTCTGCCAGGGACTCCCTTGACGCCTTGAAAATAGCATGGTCGTTCTCATCATCTCTGTTTGAAGAAAAATATACCGTCAATCCATCCGGCGTCAGCCACGGATTGTATTCCTGACCGGCACTGTTAATCTCATCCAGCGGACGCTTATTCGAAAATGGTTCTTCCAGAGAACTTCTCGAAGCAATCCACAAATTAACAGGACCGCCGGCGTCAGAACCGCTTTGATTCGATTGAAATACAATTGTTAATTCGTCAGCAGTCAAGGTGAGCGATGCCGTATTGCCATCTCCCCGTATTTCAGGGAAGGTATCCATAATGCTTACAAAAGGCTCACTGGGATTAGTGCGCTGCGACATCTTGGCCAATCCATCTTCATGGAAATAGAGCCGGAGCTTGTCATCCGAAATCCAGACGCTAAACACACCATTTTGCCCCATGCTTAACTGAGAATAGACCCGTTCATCCGCAAAAGCCTCATCCATATTTGCACGCGAGGCCTCAACAATACTGGACCGTCCATCTTCTGGAATCACTCGCGTATAGTAAGCATTCAATTGATCCGAAGACAGGCACATGTTCCATGAAGGATAGTCTACCGGATCTGGTTCAAGGGCCGTCATCCAAATACCACCGGAATTCGTATCCTGAAAATAGAGCATATTTCTCTCAAAATCATAATAGGGGCTTCCTTCCGACATTGTTTCATAGCCCGGGAATGCAACCAACTCCACATTCCCAAACAGTTCGGCACGCGACGAACGTGTCGCCTTATATATGCCAGATGTGTTTAAATCGCCCCCTACACGGTTAGAACTACCAAAATACAGTGTTAAACCATCCGGCGAAATATATGGGCCACTATCATTATTGACCGTGTCAATCTCAGTCAGTTCACGGATATTCGTGAAAGGCTCTTCTATCGAGCCGCGACTTGCCATCCATAAATCAATCGCACCGGTACCGGGCCTGTCACCGGAATGCCAGACAATTGTCAATTCGTCTTCCGTAAGACTCATATTCGTCCCCCGGTAGCCGTTTTCATGCAACTCGTCAAACACTCTAACGTTTGGAGTCCATGGCTGATCAACTGCGGAACGCTGGGCCATCTTGATGCGGTTTTCGGTTTCTGATATCTGTTCGCGGTAATAAAGCCTCAAATCATCTGAAGAGATCCATGCGGTGCGACAGCCAACATCCGTGATTGTCACGGTATTCAATTCTGACAAAACCTTTTCTGATGTAAAGGGGCCATAAGGCACTGCACGCGTAGCCTCAACAATCGCATGCATCCCCAGTGAAGGTTCATAACGATAAAAATAAAGGGACATACCATCCCGGCTCAAGCAAGGTCCTTTCGCATGATTATCCAGGCTACCATCCAGCTCCAACAGATACTCCGGATCGCCCCAAGCTTTGCCGTTCAGCTCCAATAAAAACCGCGGCTCAGACCAGGTATAATCAACCTTTTTCCAGTTCTCCGACATCATCCGCCAGTCCAGCAAATCGACCTGACCGCTGCGGTCAAAATCGGCCCGCTGACACCAATCCGGCCCGGTGCAATCGGCCTGCAGCCAAACCAATGCAAAGTCACACAGATCACTCAAATCCACAACGCTGTCGCCATTAGTATCTCCACAGTCACAGCAATTCAAGTACGAAAGTAAATTACTCTCCTCAAAGAAACCGGGCAAGCCCCGACCGTCCGAAAGCCCTGCAATCACTCCGGAAGCATTGAGATTCAGATAAGACATCCTAATCGCCCCATCCGCAAAGAACAGCTCAACCTGGAAGGTATTGGCCGCTGCTTTATCACCAAAGACAGGTATATCCTGATATGTCACCACGAATCGATCATCTGTCTGAATGTAAGAGATGGATTGATTATCTGACGGTGTCAAGTCAGTAAAGAAGGCGGAAATGCGAGGCATGTCAAAATGATATTCAAGCATTGCTTCAAATTCGACATCCCCCTGCCCAAATGTCAGGTAACCGTTACTGCCGATATAAACGCGATCATACACAATCCCATAAAAGTCAAACTGCTTTCCATCGGCAAAACTGATCTCCGCATAATCGTCATCGCCGATCGGCACAAACGTCCCCTCTTGCGACCCGATTTCAAATGCTCCGACAGATTCTTTTGCAATGCATGCCGCATAATAGGACACCGTCCCATCCGGCCGGAAAGTAATGGAAGCGTTTTGGAGTAACTCCACATCACCATCAAACATCTGCGTGAACTTATCCGGCGGTCGAACCGTCAGTATCACCTCTCGTTTCCGCACGCTGCCTACTGTCAGGTTGTTAAACAGAATCTCATCTTCATAAAGCTCCGGCGCCAACGTCAGGACGTCGGTATTCAGCGAGACAAGCACCTCAACAGTTTCGCCCACGCCAAGCGTTCCCGAAGCCGGTTCAATATTCAGCCAGTCTGCCTGCCAGTCCACCGACCAATCCAGCGATTCTGTGCCGATATTGGTGAGGGTATAAATCATACTGTCCGGATCGAACGGGCCGCCCTCTAATCCATTCGGATCAAACGCCGTCTCCGGTGTCACTTCCAGCGGGTCCGGCATCACCGTCAGCGAAACCGGAATCGTCAATTGAGGCCTCGCCGGATCATCAGACAATACCAGTATTTCAGCATGATACTGCCCCGGTGCCAGTTCCGCGGCATTAAACGTTACAGCCACTTCTACACTCTGTTCCGGACCAACCGCTCCCTGTTCAAAATCAAATTCAATCCACGGCACCGCCGTTTCCAGCATCGCGCTGTTGACATTCAATCGGCCTTCGGTAACGCACCGATCCGCCAGTGCGGGAATCGTATCAGCTGTATTGAAAAGAACATTCTTGATCTCCGAAACACCCAAGGCCGGGCTGACTGACCGCAGCAATGCACAAGCCCCGGCCACATGCGGGCACGCCATTGATGTACCGTTCAAGTACTGATAACGATTACCCGGTTCACAGCTTAAGATCGAACTGCCCGGCGCTCCGATATCCACCGAGGTCAATCCCCAGCAGGAAAAGCTCGACCGCTGATCCTCATCCGTTGTGGACATCACCGCAATAATATTATCACTGGTATAGCTGGAAGGATAATGCGGATACCGATCATTGTCGGCACTGTCATTGCCGGCGGCGGCCACAAAAACAATCCCCGCCGCACCGGCCGCGTCAATCGCATCTTTGAGGCCCTGCGAGAAACTTCCGCCGCCCCAGGAATTGCTCATGACATCAACGCCCATCAATGTCGCATACTCCACACTGGCGATCGCATCCGAGGTCGATCCGCGACCGCCGGAATCCAGAAATTTCACCGCCATTAACTTCACATCCCAGCAGACGCCGGCTACGCCGATGCCATTATTACCCACCGCGCCAATCGTTCCCGCACAGTGCGTACCGTGATAATGGTCATCCATCGGGTCACCGTCACCGTGGTCGAAATCGTATCCGTAAATATCATCCACATAACCGTTACCATCATCATCGACACCGCTGGTTCCGTTGTATTCAGCTTGATTGACCCACATATTTCCGGCCAGATCTTCGTGATTATAATCAATCCCGGTGTCTATCACGGCAACAACCACCGAATCCGAACCGGTCGCGATCTCCCAGGCCTGCGGCATGTCAACATCAGCGCCCGCCAATCCTCCCGTCTGGCCGGTATTGTGAAGCCCCCACAAATCATCAAAACGGGCATCATTCGGAAAGACTGAGTACGCATGCACCCGGTAATCAGGTTGAGCATACAAAACATCCTCTCTTGCATTTAACGAGGCAATCGCCTCTTCCATCGTCACACCGATGCTAAGCTGAACCAGGCTCAAACCCGGAACGGTTCGATACTGCTTAACAACCTCAATACCCGTTGAAGCACTCAACAACTTCTGCTGCTGAACTTCCCGCACAAGATTCTGCTGGTCACTCGGCGCAAACCGTACCAACAGTTGATCTGGGGTATGCTCATATGCCACCGCCTGCTGCGGATCAAACATTATCTTTTGCGGCGGTGCAACCCGCAGGGCATTATTCAAAGCCATTGCTCGATTGGTAGCAGAAGCCGCCCCCGAAACCGTCCGGCTGCGAAGCGTAAAGTTCACCGTCTCAGTCCCATCGGTGCCAATCGTTAACATATCCGCCTGTTCGGTCCCTTCGGTCACTGTCAGATTAAACGACTCCGGATTCGTCCAGACACCGCGAATTGTCTGAATATCCAGATTCACTTCCCGTACAATCGAATCCTGCGTTTGACTGAGGTTATTAAAAGTCACAGCCGTCGTATGTAGTCCCTCTCCCAGAAGTTCCGCTTCAACCGTCAGGAAGACCCGAACCACAGCCGTCTCGTTCGGTCCCAAACTGCCAAACGAGGAATCCACATCCAGCCAACTCGGCAAGGCATCGATGCCCCAGTACAATGACTCATCCCCCACATTCTTCAGCGTATAATCCTTATACCCCGGCGTAAACGGCCCGCCCGGCTCCCCCGAAGCATCAAATGAACTGCTTGGTTGGACAACTAGCGGACCAATGCCCGCTACTTCGAGAATTTCCGCCCGTGATAGAGATCTATTATAAAGCTGTACATCATCAATCAGGCCATTATAGTACTTAGTATAATCATCCGTTGGTTCAAAATAGGCCGCTCCTATCCTGATTGGATCGGTGTTATCGGATAAGTCGAAAACACCAACATTCGAAGAACTCCCAACCTCAATACCATCATAATAAATTTTCTGTTCCCCAGACTTAATAACATAAGCCAAATGATGCCACTGGTTATCCCAATATTCCACATCAGTATACACACCTGTTTGATAGTCAATGCCACCAAGCTTATACCTGATTCTTAACCTGTTTTGGGAAATATTGTGGACAGCACAAGTAAAAGCTGATGGAGAACCTGTTGTCCCTTTTGTGAATACATTTCCGCCTGTATTCATCACATCTGTTTTCATCCATAAGCATATGGTAACTGCATGACTGCCAGACAGCATGGAATTGCTATTATCAATTTCGATGTAATCATTCGGGTCAAGCTGTACAGCTCCTCCATGTACTCCTCCGCCAATCCATGCCGGACTGTCATAAGCTGTTCCATCATATCCATTACCCGAACTGTCCGTCGCGTCACCATCCATTTTCCACCACGCAACCGGCCCGGTAGAAACCACTTCGACTGTCAGAACCACTTGCCGCATTATATCAACACCGTTAGTAATATCCGTAAAGGTGAGAGTTTCGCTGTACTCTCCTTCGGTCAAAGTCTCGGCCGCCGGGGTTAGAGACACCGTCACATCAACCGTCTCGCCTGCCCCAACGGTTCCCCACGGTGGCGAACAATCGATCCAGTCCATCGACTCACTCACGCCCCAGGTTATCGCTGCGGCCCCTTGATTCGTCAGCGTATAAACTTTCTGCGCAGGCGCAAATGGACCGCCTTCGCCGCCCGAACACAAATAATCTTCTACCGGCGTAATACCCAGGTTGCCGTATACCGGCGTTAACAGTGAAAAAGTCAGTGTTAATAAAATGACCACAAAATGATGACTGCCAATACTCCAACGCTTCATTGTTTCTCTCCTAATTGGTTTATGCTCCCGAATCATAAAAACTTACTATAAGTACTGTCCAATAAACTCCCATTTCGTTGCGTACACCCGAAAATACTTGGAAATTCCCTTCTTAAAACATTAGAAAGACGTACCTTCTCCAGAATGAACATATCATAGCGGCTGTTTTAAAGATATAAAAGGATTTTTATGGGTCATTGCCAAAAACTTCTACTTAAAGATACTATACAGGTACTATAAGTCGTGAAACGACAAAGTCTTAAGAAATCTTAGCAAACTTAAAAAAACTGATCGCGTGAGTTGATTTATAGGAGCCGCCTTCAAATACAGTAAGCATATTAGAAAAAATTCAAAGGGCCTTAAGTTCCCTTGAACCAAATTTACAGATTCGCGTTAATGTCATTCCCGCGAAGGCGGGAATCTATGCTGGCTTCTTGGATATCTGCCTGCGTGTGATGACAGAAAATTGCCGCTGTGCTTCGGCATTAACATCAGTTCCAGTCGCCATTAAACTCCAGAAACTTCTTGCCCTTCGGTGCGTTCTCCTGGCTGCCTTTAATCCGAATGCGTGCATTGCCATCGGCATCCACCTGTGTAATTCGGTAATCTTTCGCAACAAAATATGTCCCCGTCAGGTCAGCCGCCTCCAGATTCAACGCTTCCAGCACTTTCACCGCGCTCAAACGGCCTTTAACTGTCTTGCCGGTTTGGGTATAGTAAATTTTCTCGGCCCGTCGAATGGTTCCGGCCGCAGCTTTGGCCTCGGTCCATTTGGCCTCATCAATTTTGCCTCGCATGATCGGAATCGATGCCGCCGCCAGCACACCGATGACCAGGATAACCACCAGCAGCTCCATGAGCGTAAAAGCACGTTTCCGGCTGTCGTCCCGGCTGGCCGCCTGAAGTACTCCCCGTATCTTCATCATAATATCCCTAATCTGTCTCATTTCACCTTATTCCCAATCACCATCGGCGGTCAGCGTTTTACTACCGGACGGCGCATTTATCTGGCTGCCCGTCACTTTCACAGTTGCGATTCCTTTAGAATCCACGGCCGTAATATTGTAATCCTTCGCCGAAAAGTAAGTCCCATCCAGCTCATCCATTTCAATCCCAAGCGCCTTCAATTTCGCCGCATCGTTTAAAGGCCCCGTGATACCGCTGCCCGTTTCCAGGAAGTAAATCCGAACGGTTTTTCGAATCATTCCCGCCGTGGCATTGGCCTCGGCCCATTTGCTGTCGTCAACTCTGCCGCGCATGATCGGAATCGCCGCCGCCGCCAAAATCCCGACGATCAGCACAACCACCATCAGTTCGATCAATGTAAATGCGGTCCTGGACAACTTCATTCACTTCTCCGTGTTGAATACATACATGCCATACCGACGCCCCCCCAGTATCGGCACAATCAGAGGCGTTTTTAACATAAACCGCACATTTTTGTCGGCATCATGGAAAATAAACAGAAAACGCGGCATGAACAACAGAAGGAGTGTTGTTATCGGTCGTCACGTCATACGAACCGTCTTACCTATGCAGCGGCAAACAACGTCCCGGCGACACTCAACCCGTTAAACAGGATATGAATGATGATCGGCCGCAGCAAAGACCCGCTGCGTTCATATGCATAGCCTAATCCGCAGGACAGGGCAAACAGCGCCGGGGCATGGGTCAGCGGATGCAATACGGAAAAAAATAATGATGTCAGCACAATCGCCAGCCACGGACGTGACGTCAGCGACCGAAGCGATGTCTGCATTATTCCCCGAAACAGCAATTCCTCAAACACCGGCGCGACGATCACGGCAAAAAACGCCGTCACCACCCGTATCCACAAGGCTTCGGTTTCTCCCAGTAGCGTCAGTGTCTGATGCTCCTCCAGGCTGAATTCCGGCTTGAACAACTCCCCCGCTTCCATAACTACCCATAACAGGATGATCACCAGCGCATACACTGCCACCAGGTTCACACACGCAAACACCGTATCCTTCACAAGCGTCCGCCCATCCAGACCGAATCCCTTTAACCGGCGGGCAAACGTCTGATGCGCAATCCACAAAATCGCTGCAACAATACCCGCATTCAGAACAAATATCAGCAGATAGCTGACGACCTCCCGAAGTGCCTGAGACGAATCCTCGAAAATAGCTTGAATACTCACCCCGATCCCCGCCATCAGCAGCAGCCACGCCCCCACCAGCACCGCCGGTGCCAGCGGCGACATGCGATTTCGCCGCAACGGCGCCCGCCGCAACGCACCAAACCCGCCGAACCAGCAAAGCCACGCCGTCAAAATCGCCAGCCCAATCGTACAGATGCCAATGGACCCTTCGTTCCAGTACGGTACTTCCTCAGCTATTTCAGCAGCGATCGAAAGACCGTTCGGTTCGGATATTTCGGACAACAATTTTTGAATCGCAAAATACAAAACAAACTCACTGAAAAGACGGCTGTTTGTCGATGAACTAAGGACGAAAACTTAAACGACAGGCACCTTGCCTTTCGTTCCCCTGCGTGTTATAGTACATTATACCCTGTTTTGCAAGGAATCGCTTATGGATATTTTTGAAATCGATGGTCCCGTTCAATTGTCGGGTGAAATACATGTTGCCGGCTCGAAAAACGCCTGCCTGCCGATTTTAGCCGCCGCCCTGCTGGCGCCCGGCAAATCGCTGATCCCCAATGCGCCCGATCTGGCCGACATCCGCTCAATGGAAACGCTCATCGAAAGTCTCGGCGCCGCCGTCTGTCGTGACGACGCGGGCCTGCATATTGACGCGACCACGATTGACAATCCCGTCGGCGAATACGATATCGTCCGAAAAATGCGTGCCAGCATCTGCATTCTCGGCCCGCTTCTGGCCCGCTGTGGCCGGGTCAAGATCTCCATGCCGGGCGGCTGTGCTATTGGCGATAGGCCCATTGATATCCACCTGCGCGGCGTCAGGGCTTTGGGCGCACAAATCCACCTGGAAAACGGCTATGTCATCGCCGAAGCCCCCGCCGGCGGCCTCGTCGGCACCCAGATTTTCCTCGGCGGCCCCTTCGGCTCGACCGTCCTCGGCACCGGCAACGTCATGATGGCCGCGACGCTGGCCAAAGGCACCACGGTCATCGAATCGGCCGCCTGCGAACCGGAAGTGGCCGACCTGGCCCATTGTCTCAACGCCATGGGCGCCAAAATTAGCGGTATCGGCTCACCCCGGCTGGTCATTGAAGGCGTCAAGGACCTGTCGCCCGTCACCTACCCGGTCATCGGCGACCGTATCGAGGCAGGTACCTTCATGGTTGCCGCCGCGATCACCCGTAGCCGCCTGGAAATCAACAACTGTGAGATCGACCACATGCTCGCGGTCACCGACCGCTTCCGCCAGATCGGCGTCGAGGTGGAAAAATACGAGAACGGCTGCGAAGTCGCGATGGAAACCTTCATCCACCCCGCCGACATCACCACCCAGCCGTACCCGGGCTTCCCGACCGACCTGCAGGCCCAGTTCATGGCCCTGCTGGCACTCGGCGAGGGCAACAGCGTGATCACCGAAAAGATTTACCCCGACCGATTCATGCACGTCGCTGAGCTGAACCGCATGGCCGCCAACCTCCGCAAGGAAGGCCCCAGCGTCATCGTCGCCGGCACCGATAAACTCATCGCCGCCCCGGTCATGGCATCCGACCTGCGCGCCTCAGCGGCACTCGTCCTGGCCGGCATGGCCGCCGAAGGCACCACCACCGTCCAGCGCGTCTATCATATCGACCGAGGCTACGACAAAATCGAACAAAAACTAAACGCAGTCGGAGCTAAAATTAAAAGAATCAGCGTATAGCGCACATTATGATTCTGTTGGAGGAGTATTATGTCTTTGCCGCATTTTAAATACCATCCGAACCCAATGGGCACTGAAAGCATTGTCGAATCTGATACTGAGTGTTGCTGCTGTGGACAAAAACGCGGTTACATTTATGTTGGGCCAGTTTATGCAGAAGAAGACTATGATGAAAGCATATGTCCTTGGTGTATAGCTGATGGTTCAGCATATCAGAAGCTTGACGCATCTTTTACGGATGAGTGCGGAATTGGTGGATATGGTGATTGGGATAATGTCCCGCAAGAGGTTATCAGTGAAATTGCTTACCGAACACCGTGTTTCTGTGGTTGGCAGCAAGAAAGATGGTGGACACATTGTGGAGATGCGGGAGAATTTCTTGGCAGAGCCGGGTGCAAAGAATTAATGGAGTATGGCCCGGAAGCAATTAGTTCTATTCAAGACGATACAGGGCTTGATGATGGCCCCGAATGGGACGAGTTTTTTAATGCTTTAGACAAAGATGGATCACCAACCGCATATATTTTCAAATGCAGGAAATGCGGCAAACTGGGTGGTTACCAAGACTGTGATTAACGATAACCTTGTAATTGAAACAATTCAAGAAGATTTAAAGCGGGAAAATCAGCGTATACCTCATAGAAGGACACTTCGATGAAAACATATTATTGCTGGCGATGCAAAAAGGACATGCCTTTTCTCGAAGAAGATGAATGGCAGCAAGTGTCCCCTCATCTAACCGATGCAATCAGGGGAATAAAGGAGTACCGCCAAAAACACGGTTGCGATATTGCTACAGCACATAAATACGCAAGACCCAAAGCCGCCCTTTTATTTGAGGAGATAACCGGAATGCCGGGCGTCCAGTTTGATGTGATCTATCACCACCGACTTGCGGACAAAGGCCCGGAATGCAAAAAATGCGGTCATCTATTCCGAACCCCCAAAGCCTCCTATTGTGTAAACTGCGGACAAACAGCAGAAGAAAACAAGTGAATTTTTTAAGCTGTACAGTCAAAATGAAAGCATGAACTTAAGAGAATAATATCTTTTCAAGCTTTATTTTTCTTTAGTTTCCTTTCTCGTTAGTTAACTTCATGGGTAAGACACCAATATCTAAAAAGTCAGAAACTTCAGAATTGCTAAAAATTAATTCTTCAATCTCGCCTTGTGTGCAATAATCTTCTAAATCAATTTTCAATTGTAACACAGTTGCCCTACCGGATTCTTCGCAATTCACAAGAAACAAGGAACCATTTTCCAGACGATATTTCTCACTGTTAACAGTAACATCACCAACAATACCATCTGATGTTTCACACCGCCATTCCCTGCGAAAACCCCAAGGATCAACCATATATCCATTCCACACAAAGTGGTTTTTTTGCGAACAACTCCCATTGCAAGAGGATTTAGGAGAGGGACAGTTGAATATAATCATACATCTCAACTGGTCATCCCATTCCCCGTCTGCGGCAAACCAATTTTCTCCATAAAACATTTGTCCGCCAACATCTGATGGAGAATCTGAATCGCATCCATTCAAAAACGCTAAAAACACAAGTAAGATTAAGATATTATTTTTCATTATCTCTTTCCTTCATTTCTGCTTTGACTGCATCCTCACCAAAAACATACAATTGTTCATCATAAATCCCCTAAAAAATCACGTCAACTAAAATCCGCTGTTCAATCGGGGATTGACTTTGGGGTCTGGTGGGCTTAAAATGCTGTAAGTTTTTGAAAAATCGGGATTTCTGACTTTTGAGGCTCGTTTATGTTTACCGGAATCATTGAAACCGTCGGCACCATCACCGGCATTGCCCGCAGCGGCAGCCAAATGCGTCTAAGCGTCAATATCGGCCCGCTGGCCGATGGCACCCGCCTCGGCGACAGCATCGCCACTAACGGCGTCTGCCTGACCGTCTGCCAACTGAACGCCACAATTGCCGACTTCGACGTCAGCGCCGAAACCGTCGCCAAGTCGTCGCTGCAGCAGCTGAAGATCGGCTCGGCCGTCAATCTCGAACGCGCCATGAGCGCCGACGGCCGTTTCGGCGGCCACGTCGTCCAGGGCCACGTGGACGGAACCGGCCGCGTCGCGGCGATCCGCAAGCAGGCCGACTTCGCGACCTTCCGCTTTGAAGCCTCCGCCGAACTCTTGGACCAGATGGTTCTCAAAGGCTCGGTCGCCGTCGACGGCGTCAGCGTTACCGTCGCCGCACTGGACAATACCGGTTTCGAAGTCGCCGTCATCCCGACGACGCTGGCCGAAACCACCTGGCACACAGCCAAGCCCGGCGATATTGTCAACATCGAAACGGATATCCTCATCAAAGTCGCCAAAAAACAGCTCGAAAAAATCCTGCCCACCGGCGGCCTGACCATCGATAAACTCAGGGAGTGCGGCTTCTAAACCCATGAACGGCGAACCCAACAATCTGACCGGCACCGACACCGTCATCGGCATTACGATGGGCGACCCCGGCGGCATCGGCCCGGAAATCGTCGTCAAGGCGCTTTCCGACCCCGCCATCCGTCGCCTGGCCAAGTTCATCATCTTCGGCCAGGACGAACAGCTCGAATACGCCGCCGATCTGATCGAGGTCGAGCCATTCTGGCTGCGCCACCCACACGAAAAACTCAGCCGGGACTACCCGCGACAGGTCGTCGTCGCCGATTATGACGAATACGCCACGCCGTCCGGCATGCATAAACCAAACGCCGTCGCCGGCCAGGCATCGCTGCAGTTCTGCGCCGATGCGATCGACGCCGCCCAGCGCGGCATCATCGACGCGGTCGTCACCGCACCGATCAGCAAGACAAGCTGGAAGCTGGCGTCCAGCCCCTGGACCGGCCATACTGAAATGCTCCAGGAAAAATGCAAGTCGCCGCGTAAGGTCATGATGTTCGTCGCCGGGCCGCTCAAGCTGGCACTGGCGACCATCCACGAAGGCCTGTTCGATATTCGCCACAAATTCACCATCGGCTGCGTGTTCACGCCGATTGACTTACTCAACGATGCATTAAAAGATTACTTCGGCATCAAACGCCCGCGAATTGCCGTCGCCGGCCTCAACCCCCACGCGGGAGAAGACGGCCAGTTCGGCGACGAGGAAAAACGGATTATCAGCCCGGCGATCCTGCTGGCACAGGAAATGGGCATCGACGCCCACGGCCCGTTCCCCGCCGACACGCTGTTTTGCCAGGCACTCGACGGCAAATACGACGGCGTCGTCGCCATGTACCACGACCAGGGCCTGATCCCGGTCAAAATGGTCGCGTTCGACAAAGCCGTCAACGTCACGATCGGCCTGCCGATCATCCGTACCTCGCCGGGTCACGGCACCGCCTTCGACATCGCGGGAAAAGGCGCCGCCAACGCCAACAGCCTAAAAGAAGCCATCCGCGTCGCCGTCCAGATGGCCAACGCCAAACAAAATCAATACTTGACAACAAAGCCCTGAGACGAAACACTATAGACTATAGACTATAGACTGAAGACTGAAAGCTGAAGACTAGTACACCATGCAAACCAAACAGGACATAGAACGCTTGCTGGCAGGCGCCGGTACCCGGCCCAACCGCCGACTCGGTCAGAACTTCCTGATCGACCTGAACCTGATGCGCCTGCTGATTGACACCGCCCGCATCCATGAAAACGACGTCGTCCTGGAAGTCGGCACCGGCACCGGCTCGTTCACCGAAGGAATCGCCGCTGCCGCGGGCCATGTCATTACCGTCGAATACGACAACACCCTGGCGACCATCGCGACCCGCCAGCTTGAAAAATTCGGTAACGTCACTCTCATTAACACCGACGCCCTCGAAAACAAAAACGCCATCAATGCCGATGTGTTGGCCGAAATCGAAAAAGCCCGCACCGAACACACCGGCCGCCTGCTGCTGGTCGCCAACCTGCCCTACAGCGTCGGCTCCTGCGTCATGGCCAACCTGATCACCGGAGCCGTCACCGCCGACGCAATGTTCGTCACAGTGCAAAAGGAAGTCGCCGACCGCATGGCCGCAACGCCCTGCCACGACGACTACGGCACGCTCAGCATTCTCATGGCCGCCACCGGCCAGGTCCACTTTCTGCGAAAGCTGCCGGCCGCGGTCTTCTGGCCCCGCCCGCAGGTCGAGTCGGCCATGGTCAGCTTCCAGCGGGACAAAAAGAAAGTCAAACAGATCCACGACATGCGCACCTTCCGCGACGTCATCAACCTGTTCATGGGCCACCGCCGCAAAATGCTGAAAGCCTGCACAAAAACCGCTCACGGCAGCCTGGAAAAGATCACCCACTGGGGCGACATCTTCGACGAATCCTTCATCGACCCGCACAAACGCCCGGAAGAAATCACGCCGGAACAGTACATCTCCATCGCCAACCTCTGCTACGAGCAGTTCCGCTAAAAGACCACCAATCAAAAACCCTAACCCTTTATAAAATAAAATCTTATAAATCGCCCTTTAAGACCATTACGCATTTCTGCCTTCCCCGCACAGGCAAACTTCCGGCCAAGATCAACCATCATCAGTTCACCACTTCCTCACACCACAATCCTAAATAATTAGACAATCCTCTCGGTTTGTGGTATAATACACCCACTTTTAAGGAGATTGGTGTGATGAAAAGCAATTCTTACAAAAAACAGATAGCGCTGATAATCTGGCTCATCGGAGCAATAACTTGCTGCCAGGCAACGATCACCACCACCGGACAGGTCACCAATGACGACGGCACCATCCAATGGGACTGGGTCACACATTTTCCCGGCAACATTATCATTGGATACGACGACTACGGCACACTGGATGTCTCCGGCAACAATCCGGCTTTGAATTTCGGATACATCTCTATTGCAAAAGGAGACAACACGACCGGAAGTTTTACCATGAGAAACGGGGCGAATGTCACACAGCCGTTTTATCAAAATCATTATATTTACATTGCCGGCGGTGTTAATTCAGAAGCAACGATGACTTTACGAGGCATTGACACTTTTATGCGTCTAAGCGACCATGTTTACCTTGGCCTCAAAGACGGTTCTGACGGTGAATTGATCGTCAAAGAAGGCGCGGTTCTGGAATACTCTGAACTGTATGCCGGTCACTCTTTAGGCGGCTACGGCAAAGTCATCGTCGAAGACCTCGGCAGTCAACTGGTCACCTGGGTAAACAACAAATACACCCAGATCGGCCGTCTCGGAACAGGTGAACTGATCATTCGCAACAAAGGCTACGCCCGAACAGGCGGCTACGCTGAAGTAGGCTATGGCGACCGCTCCCACGGTACCGCAACAATTACCGGAAAAGATTCATTGTGGGAGATCGCAGGAGTACTAACCGTTGGACGCGGCGCCGGCTATCCATCTCAACCGGCTGAAGGCGTTTTGATACTGGCTCGCGGCGGCAAAGTATTCGCAAACGCGACATTCATCGGCGGGGCCACCTATGGCGGCATGGGAACACTGGGCTTTGTCATCGGCGACATCGGTACCGGCGCAGTCAACTGCGGACTGCTGGAAACAACAAGTCTTTCTATCGTGAATGCTCATGCCGATTTCCAAATGAATGTTGACCCGGGCGTGAACCTGGCCATTGGCACCCAATACACGCTGGTTGATTACGGCACACTCGGCAGCGGGCGGTTTACCGGGATCAGCGAAGGCGACATCTACACCAGCCCGGAAGGCTACCACTTCCGCATCAACTATGCGACCGATCTCGGCGGCGGCGACCTGGCGATTACCGCCACCGTGACCGACCTGCCGCCGTGCGTCGTCGATGACGTGGATTTGTACCTGGTCACCTCCCACTGGATGGAGGCCGGGTGCGAATTTGATAACAACTGCGACGGCGCCGACCTGGACCTCAACGGGCAGGTCGATCTCGGCGACATCGCGACGATCGCCCGGCAATGGCTGGCCCCCTGCCCGACCAACTGGCCCTGGCAGTAATCGCCCTCCATACACCGGCTCAAACCCATTGCGCCCAGTTCGCATCTGCAAAAATTCACTGGACAGCGGCAGCGATTTGTCCGATGATACACTAATTGCGTAGGACGGGTATCGGGATTACCGAACAATGTCACTGGGTAATAGACAAACAGCAGCCGGAAGCGATAGCGCCCGGACGGGAAACCATGTGGCAAAGCGAACCACAGAGACATCTCATCGTGTCGCTGCCGCTCCACGCTGCTGCGAAAGACTAAGGACTATGGACTATAGACTAAGGACTGAACCATGAGCGATTTCAACGTATCGAATGAAGAAACCTGGCGTATTTTTCGGATTATGGCCGAATTTGTCGAAGGCTTTGAAGAGCTGGCCAACATCGGCCCGGCGGTCTCGATCTTCGGCTCGGCCCGCACCCAGCCGGACGAACCCTACTATGACCTGGCGGTCGAAACCGCCAAAGAGGTCGGCAAGGCGGGCTTTTCCGTCATTACCGGCGGCGGCGGCGGGATTATGGAAGCCGCCAACAAAGGCGCCGCCGAAGCGGGCGTCACCAGCGTCGGCCTGAATATCGAGCTGCCGCACGAGCAAAAGCCCAACCCGTACCAGGATTTGTCGCTCGAGTTTCGCTATTTCTTCTGCCGCAAGGTGATGTTCCTCAAGTACGCCCACGGCTTCATCGTCATGCCCGGCGGATTCGGCACGATGGACGAGTTCTTCGAATCGCTCGTGCTGATCCAGACGCTCAAGCAGGCCCACTTCCCGGTCATCTGCATGGGCAGCGAGTTCTGGGACGGCCTGATCGACTGGGTCAAGGACGTCCTGCTCAAGCAGAACGGCTACATCTCGCCCGAAGACATGGACGTGTTCAGCATCTGCGACGACCCCGCAGAAGCCGCCAAGATCATCAAGGACTTCCACAGCCAAAACGGCCGCGGCGGCATCATGCAGCCATGGGGCCTCAAAAAGCCCAACAGCAACAAAACTATCCTCTAAAACAAACCACGCCGGCGGAAAGGAGCAATTCACTTCCGCCGGCGTTTTATGTCATTATTCATTTGTCATTCATCAATAATCATTGAAAAGTCGTCCATCGTCAATCGTCAATTCAATCCAGGCCGTCGTTCCATTCCAGCGGTGCGATCCACCAGCCGCCTTTACCGTGGCCGCACATGGTCATATACCACTTGCCGTCCAGGTCGCGGACGATCTCCGGGGCGTGTGCCTTGTCCGGATCCCTGGGAAAACGCCGGACGTGGTCGGTGACCGGGTTCCAGCTGAACGGCGATCGGCTGCGAAAGACATCGACGCCGCCGTCATGATTGCCCCCGTGCCACGGCCGTGCCGACAGGAAAAGATAATAGTCCTTGCCGCGTTTAACCACAAACGGCGACTCGACGCCCGGGTCGTTGGGCAGGTTTTCATCGAACACGATGGTCATCTCGGACCAATTCACCAAATCCCGGCTGGTGCTGGCGCCGACCACCCAATAATCCTGGCCGCCCTGCCGCTTTTTGACCGCGGAATAGTACATGATCCACTGATCGCCGTCTCGCAGAATCATTGGGTCCTTGTTTTTGCCGTCGCTGCCGTCGGCGTTTTTCCGGGCCAGAACCGGGTTTTGCGGAGCATGCATCCAGCGGTTGGCCTGCAGGTCCGCCGACGTGGAAAGGACGATCTCACGCGGCGTGCCGATGGCCGTATAGAACATCCAGAACTTTCCGGCATGGCTGAGCACATACGGCGCCCAGATTTCCCGGCCGCGATAGACGAAATCCGCCTGCTTGGTCCAGCCGGGGGCGGTCAGCGAATCCGACGTCAGGTGCAGAAAGCTCTTTTGCGAGCCGTGGATGCCGAACATGTGCCATTGGCGGTTGGCCGCGTCATAAACAACCGCGTGGTCATTGATGTAATTGGATGCATACAGCAGTTTATACTCGCCAAGCGTGATGATACCCTTTTTCGCCGGGGCATCGGGCCGGGCATTCGAGCAGCCGGCCAGAAGGCTCAGGATGAAAACCGCCGTAAGAACAATCGTATGCCTGATAATCATAACAACCTCATTTCCGTTAACTATTCTCAATGACAAACCGCTAACTGTGAACTGAATATTATAAGGATATATTCTCTTATGTAAAATGCTATCTGGTATCGAAAGATAACCCGCTTACACAGAGCAATACCACGGAAGACATGGAGGTTTTGACGGAATTGACATTTTCAGACCAAACAGCCCGAAGAAGCTGCCTGTCCCCCTTTATTTTGTACTTGGATAAACTTGGTGGTACGTTTCCCCGCCCACACCAAGAGATTCATAAACAGTAACGTCCTGAATGTTCTTCTGTTTCAATTCATTAACAAGAGTTTCCACGTCTTTCGCTGTCAACTCCGAAAGCTCGTCATAGGTTCCGGCCTCAAGATGGCTTTCTAAATAGTTGCCGATGGTTAACACGCAAGGCCGCTGAAAGCTTGCAATCAACGCTTCTTCGCCTGTATACCCTTCAGCATCCAATTGGGGGCCGATGTTGACTAAATGCGAGTGCGTTAAATAGACGTTCCTTTCATGAGACGGCTCCTTATATTTGAAGACAAAATAATATTGATAGCCTTCTTTATCATAAAACGAAGACGATGAACCCCACTCTTCATTTAACTCGTTCTCAAGTTCCTCAAGCGTTTTTTTTCTGCACCCAACCACCAGAATCGCCAAACACAAGGAAACGAACACAAAAACATTCTTTCTCTTGATTTCATTCCACATTAGATACTCTTTAATGCTTTTGCCTCAATAATCAATTACCATTCCCATTTGGCAGTAATCTGGCCGCAATCTTTTCAATTTCTGTAAAAAGTTCCAATAATTCTTCGTGCTTATCAATATCTTCCCATTTCATATTACGAGCAATTTTGCGATTGTGTTTTTTCCATCCATTGTGAAATTGCTGACTCATACTTTTTGCAGAATCATAGTCCCAACTGGAAAGTAAATTTGCAGGCAAACAATCTCGAATTGCTTCAGGGGTAAAAAAATCCTCAATTTGCCTATTACCTTTGCTGTAGTCAGTAATTATACAAGGAACAGTATGTTCATCACACAAATCTTTTAACCTCTGCCGACTCGGATTAATAGCTTCGTCCGGCTTATTCAAATCTGCATCATTATCAACAAAAAAGATAATATTTGGATTAACTTTTTTAATTTTTAAAATATCAAATTCTCCACCACTTACTTCAGAAGCATTAAAAGATTGGACAATTAATTTAAGATGACGAATCTTTTTATTGCAGTCAGGCCATTTTTGGATCCACTCCTCAATAACAGGTACTCCATACTTTCCTTCAACATACAAGACAATATCTGCTTGCGCTAAATGACCGGGCCTAGAACCAATTAAATCGCATATCTCTTGTAAATCGTCATTAGAAATTGTATAGCCAGTTGCATTTCTCCCATTGTAATTCTTAATAGCATGAACAGAAATAACATCACTTGGACGAATAAAAACTGGAGAATGAGTCGTCAAAAAAAGACGGTTGTTGCCAATATACTGCTGTATCAAATCAATCAAACTCTCTTGGGCTCCAGGATGCAAATGAACCTCAGGCTCTTCCCATAGCCAACATCCCCTATTATTATCTAAGAGCAATTTGGTTATAATTAAAAATTGCTCAACACCATCTCCAACATTATCTAAGTTAATAACTTCACCATCTTCCCACTCGCAGGCAAGTTCGAGCACATTGTTAGAAAGAATTCGACTGTGTAATTCCCCTAGTTCGGGCCATATTGATTGGACCATCGTATTTATTTTCCGAAAGTTCCTTCTATTATTCATCGAATCACATGCAAGATTGCTTACTAAATTTTTCCCATCAACACTCAATGAAGATTCATTAACAACTGCTCCTGTTGGATCAGCATGGCGGATAGAGGGAACAATAACGGATGTCATAAAATATTTTTTTACCTGCTCCCTTAGAAATGTCAAAACAGTGGATATTCTCTTTACATCAGATTTCTGCGGTCCAGCAAAATTATAAGAAAGTTCAGGGCCATCGTATTGATCTGATTTTAACAACTGACAGATACGATCTTTTGGAGGGTTATTTCTGAGTTCTGAAATAAGGGACTTTGTCTGGTAAAAGTAGCTGTCTTGAACTCGACCTCTATTGTTATTACCTCTCTTAGATAAACGTGCTAAACTACACCACTCATCTTTGAATGGCATTAAAATATTTCTTAACAATAAAATTGGGTCGTCAATTGACGCCACAAATTTCATACAAAAACAATCGAATAATCCTGATTCAATCGCTGATTTAAATTCCGAAAGCCCAATTTTTTTCAGTACTTCTCCAAT
Source organism: Sedimentisphaerales bacterium (assembly GCA_028282905.1). Taxonomy (GTDB): domain Bacteria; phylum Planctomycetota; class Phycisphaerae; order Sedimentisphaerales; family Anaerohalosphaeraceae; genus 4572-13. Next base: position 33,894 of record JANQGW010000170.1, read on the forward strand.
GACATCTCCTAGTTGGTCAATATAGATTTCAATAGATACCGAAGAATTTTCAGAAAGGCCTATTGAAAAATGCTCGTTTTTAACGGCATTATTAAGATTCATATTACCATTTTGATCCCAACACTTTCCCACATACTCTAAAGCTTGTAAGACTGAAGTTTTTCCAGCATTATTCCGACCAATTAGCACATTTACAGGTTTTATTGGACTTAGCTCAACCCGCTTAATTCCTTTGAAATTTTCAATGATTATTTTTTTTACTTCCAACTTTTTACTCCGATATTAAACTAACTAACTTTTAGCATCTTATCTTCACTCTTTTCCATTTTTCCAGCGACAAATCGTAAATCCTGATACATCTTGAAAAAGAGAATTTGCCATTCACAAAATACTCGAATTAATAACAATGTAATCCAATTAAACAACCACTCATGTTCAAAGATAGTAAATACTGAAGGTGGCCTCCCAAATGCTGCCTGTGGAGCTTTTGATGAACTAAACCCGGAAGACATAAAATCATAAACCGGGTACATCAGGGTAAACAAAAACGCAAAGATAAAGAAAATAATGATCAAATACGGATAGACCATTTTACGAAACAGAAAGAAATCAATAATCCATTCTACCCATCGCTCATTTTTATTTTTCTTTTCCCGTTTTTTATGTAATTTAATTTTTCGTTCATAATCCTCAGCCGTCAATTGCTTCGCGTCTTTAGTCTGTCCCTCTCGAACTATATTTATATCGACGGCAGACTTGGCGTTTTTTTGTTTTGGCTTTGGCGGCGAATAAGCATGGATAACAATTTTCTGTTTACAAACGGAGCAAGTCGCTCTTTTCCCAGCATAACTATCCGATACTTCATAGCATGACTTACAATGAGGACATTGCGTTTTCATAATTTCCTTCCTTCACTGAATCCCAAAAATCCGTGAAATCTGTGGATAAAAAAGCGCATCACCCAAGAGATAAATTTACTCGAAATGATATTCCCTTCCAGTGACATCCATTCTAATGACCTATCGTTAAATTCAAGAACTCAAGAATTCCTGACAACTCACACTCAAAAAAAGCCGCGGCATCGCCGCCGCCTGAAATAATCACTAATCAATAATCATTTCACCGCTCCCTCAACCTCCGCGGCCCTCTAAACCGCGAACGACAGGTGCCCCAATTATACCCACAAAACCAGACAAATAGAAGTCAAAATCCAAAATCCCGTATAAACCACGAAAAAACAACATCCTGAGCCCTTATATACCTACATACTTACATACCTGTATACTTGTACCATCCCTACATACCTACATACCTGTATTCCTACATTCCTGAAACAGAAATCGCCCCGGCGTCAGCCGATCTGATCGGAATCGTCCGATGGAGAACACCGAAAAACAATGTGGGCCTCGCCGAAATCTCCTGACGACAGTCAGCAGATCAAGACGGGGCGGACAGCACATAAGCGCAGCTTAGAGCATGACCGGCCTGGCTTGAGCTAATAGCGGGCAAAGCCCGCGGCGATTTCCCCCCTGTGCCCCCAAAAATCCACATAATCCCGTAAATCCTGTCTAAATAAACCTTCGTGCCCTTGCGTGCCTACATACTTACATACCTGTATACATGTATTCCTACATTCTTGAAAAAAACCGCCGCAATAAAACCCCCAACCTGCTATAATACCCTAAACTGAATATTATCAAATCGTCCATCGTCATTCGACAATCGTCAATCCAGAAGGAGAGCAAAAAAATGACCACCCGTCACCCTGAGCGCAGCCGAAGGGCCTATTTAAACAGCCATCCGGAGGAAATCATCATTCTTGAGTCCATGTGTTCCTGTATTCCTACATTCCTGCATACTTGTATACCTGTATACTTACATACTTGCCATTCTACATTCTTAAACTCAATCCGCACAATCCGTGTAATCTGTGGACTAACAAAGGACAGCTTTGGTTCAGCTATGGACAAAAATGGCACTGTTTTGGACAACTTTGGCACCATTCCGGACGACTTTCGCCACACAAAAAACAGCAAGAACCGCATTTTCAGCACCAAAAACCCAGAAACCCCAAAAAAGCAAAAAAACTCCCCTTCCATCTTCTCAAGTCTCAAGTCTCAAGCCTCAAGCCTTTTCTTCCCAAATTCCTTGAGATGTGGCCGATTCTATGCTATAAAACCGTTTTATAGAATGTTGACCCATTAAAGGAGACAGATCTTATGTTATCGTCGATAAAGCAGACTGATCCGGTCGTTTATGACCTGATTTGCCAGGAACAGGCCCGTCAAAACAACTCCATCCGCATGATCCCATCGGAAAACTGCGTTTCCAAGGCCGTGATGCAGGCGACGGGCAGCTGTTTGACCAATAAATACTCCGAAGGCTACCCCGGCAAGCGTTATTACGAGGGCCAGCAGATCACCGACCAGGTCGAAAACCTCGCTCGCGAGCGTGCCAAGGCCCTTTTCGGCGCCGAAGCCGCCTGTGTACAGCCCCATTCAGGCTCGCCGGCCAACCTGGCGACGTATTGTGCACTGGCCGAACCCGGCGATACGATCATGGGCCTGGCCCTTCCGCACGGCGGGCACCTGACCCACGGCTGGAAAGTCAGCTATACCGGCAAATTCTTCAAATCCGTCCAGTACGAGCTGAACCCGGAAACGGGCCGGCTGGATTATGACCATATCCTAGAGATGGCCAAGGAACACAAGCCGAAAATCCTGATTTCCGGTTCGAGTGCGTATCCGCGGGAGATTGATTTCTCGAAATTCGACGAGATCGCCAAAGCCGTCGGCGCCTATCACGTCAGCGATATGGCCCACATCGCCGGCCTCGTCGCGGGCAAGGCCCACATGAGCCCGGTTCCCTATGCCGACGCCGTGACGACGACCACGCATAAAACCCTCCGCGGCCCCCGCGGCGGCATGGTTTTGGCCAAGGAAGAGCACATCGCGGCAATCAACAAGGCCGTTTTCCCCGGTTTCCAGGGCGGCCCGCACATGCATACGATCTCGGCACTGGCGATTGCCCTTCACGAAGCGATGGCCCCGGACTTTGCAACCTACGCGGCTCAGATCGTCGCCAACGCCAAGCGATTAGCGGAAAAACTGCTGGAATACGGCTTCGACCTCGTCTCCGGCGGAACCGATAACCACTTGATTTTGATGGACTTGCGAAATAAGGGCATCACCGGCAAACCGCTGGCAAAAGCCCTGGACAGAGCACACATCGTCACCAACTACAACTCGGTACCGGGTGACACCGCCGGCCCGTTCAACCCGAGCGGCCTGCGGATGGGAACGCCCGCGATCACGACCCGCGGCATGAAAGAGGACCAGATGGACCTGATCGCCGGCTGGATCAACACTATCTGCGACAACCTCGAAAACGAGGACGTCATCGCCAAGTGCGGCAGCGAAGTGCTGGAACTCTGCAGCCAGTTCCCCCTGCCCGACACCTTCGTCCAACCTCAGTAGATCATTCAATCCGACTTACGTCGGCTTGAATGATAAATATCAAGCTCCAACATCTAAATTCCAATAGGCGAGTCCGAGCGGCTCGCCTTTTTTCGTTTCGCCTGCCGCGATACCTTATTATATGGTTTGGCTGGACAAGATTATTGCTTCGGGTATAATACGCTGTGGGTGAGACGTTTTGCGTGGCTGGCTGTTGGGACTTTGGATTTGGGCATTGCCGCGTGGAGAGTGTGTTTATCGAGTGTAACGAGACAGCAGGGGCAACTTTTGAACAGGACATTAGAATGGATTCGACACATGAGCATACGCTGAAGATTGCGGCGATCGGGCTGGGTGAGGCGACCGAGGCCTGGCTGGAGATTGCCTGGGACAGCCCGCATTATACGATTGTCGCGGTGGGCGATGAGCGGGCGGAGCTGACCGAGACGTTTGCACGCAAGTATGAGTGCCAGGGGTTTACCGATTACCGGCAGCTGATCCTCCAGACGGGGGCGGAGTTTGTGCTGTTTGGGGGGGCAATTCATCTGTGTGCGGAGTTTATCCGACTGGCGATCCAGGAAAAGCGGCATGTGCTGAAGACGTGGCCGCCGGCGCTGGATTTTGAGCAGCTGGCGGAGTTTCACCGGATGGCGCAGAAGCATGAGGTGCTGTTTTTGGTGACGCAGCATGGGCGGTTTGGGCTGCCGTTTGAGCATATTCGCGATTACATCGCGAAGCCGGAGCCGGAGCAGTCGTGGCATTTGATTTCGGCGGTGTGTCATACGCCGATGGGGGATATTGAGCCGAACCGTCGGTGGCTGAATGATCCGAGTACGGCCGGCGGCGGTGTTGTGCTGCAGAACTGCTATGATTTGATTGACGAGCTGGTGCTGTGTTTTGGGTTGCCGCAGCGAGTGTATGCACTGACGGTTAACCAGGCGCCGGACCGGAGTCAACGGCTGAGTTTGACAGAGGATACGGCGATTATCACGATGCAGTTTAGTGATAACCTGATTGCGCAGTTGTGCGCGAGCCGGACGCTGGGGCCTTCGCGGCGGCATCTGCGGGTTCACGGTCAATTGCAGCATTTGACGGCAACGGAGGATGAGGTCGTCATTTATGATAATTCCGGCGAGTTGCTGGAGAAAAAGCATTATCCCGATGACGATGTGCCGGCGCGGCGACGGATGCTGGATAATCTGGCGTTGAGTCTGCTGGATACGGAAAATCACGTTTTTTACCCGGAATACGGCTGCGATCTGCGGACGTTTGCGGTGATTGAAGCGGCGTATCTTTCGAATCGGACGGGGATGCCGGAAGAACCCGGGCGGATTTTGTCTTTGGCGGGATTTGATGTGAATAGCTAAGGCAATTTTGAATTGTGAATTATTCATTATGAATTTGTGTATCGCCTTTGGCGATGGCTGTTTAAATAGATTCCTCGCCCCGGATCGGTGTCCGGGGTGACAATAGTACGCTCGGAATGACAGTGTGGGTGTCGGGAATGACGATATTGGGCATAATGGCGGCTTCTGTCTTGCGGGCGAGACGCCCGCGTTCCCATGTTGATACGAGAAACGATGATGGGGTGGTTATTTCTGAGATTTTGCTTGAAAGAGCAGTTTTTTTGTACTATAAACGCAGTTTTAATGACCCAAAAGGTATGAAAAGCAAGACTAATAACTGTTCCGGGTGCAGTCATGAAGACTCATGCCGGCTGATGTATGAGAAAATCGGCAATGTCAAAGGCCCCAGTGTGCTGGGAAAGGCTGTTTTGGCGTTTTTGGTGCCGATTTTTGTATTTATTGCGTCTTTAGCAGCAGCGACGAAATTATTGCAGGACCATTTGAGTGAGGCGGCGCTGACGCTGGTCAGTTTCTTGCTGGCGGCGGCAGTGACGGTGGTTGTCATTTTTGTGATTCGGGCGATTCGACGGCCTTCCCGGTTGGAATGCCAAAAAACGAACCACTGATAGACACGGATAAACACGAATAATTATTTAGGAATCGCCTTTGGCGATACTGTTTAAATAGATTCCTCGGCTTCTCTCGGAATGACGAGTTGGGGGACTGGAATGAGGTATTTAGTCTTGAAAGACAAAGTAAGCGTTCGTAACAACGATACGTTTGTTTTTTAAAACAGAGATTTATGGTTTAGGCGAACTGGTTTTCGGTTTGCCTGAACACTGTAAGCAAGGGTAATTTTATGGCGGAGATTCGCGGTCAATCGACATTTCCGGGCGGTTCACATCCGCCGGAGAATAAGCAGTTAAGCGAAAACGCATCAATTCAGGTTATCGAAACACCGAAGCAGGTGGCGGTTTTACTGAGTCAGCATTTGGGGGCGCCGTGCGTGCCGACGGTGGCCAAGCGCGAGAAAGTCACCGCGGGCCAAACAATTGGGACGTCGGACGCGTTTGTTTCGGCACCGATCCATTCGCCGGTTAACGGTACGGTCAAGGATATCACGCTACAGTCGCATCCGGTGATCGGGCGGACGACGGCGGTGATCATTGACGTTGACGAAGAAGGCAACGAACCGAAACAGCCGGTGGCCAATCAATTCACCAAGGATTTTGATCCGACTCAATATGCCGTTGAGGATATCTGCAAAGCCGTTCAGGAAGCCGGAATTGTCGGCATGGGCGGTGCGGGTTTTCCGACGCGGGTGAAGATCGAGCCAAACCCGGCGATGCCGAAAGAAGTGCTGATCATCAATGCCTGTGAGTGCGAGCCGTTTATTACCTGTGACTACCGGGTGATGATGGAATGGACCTGGCAGATGATGGCGGGGATTCGATTAGCGGCGCGGGCCGCGGGGTGTAACAAGATTCGTATTGGTATCGAGGACAACAAGCCCGAAGCGATCAAGCTATTGCAGAAATGTGTTGCCGAACTGGGCGATGTGGGCGATTTTACAATTGTTCCGGTCAAGACGAAGTACCCGCAGGGCGGCGAGCGACAGTTGATTAAGGCTGTCTGGGGTAAGACCGTGCCGACCGGCAGTATTCCGCCGACAATTGGTGTGTGCGTGCTGAACGTGGCGACCTGCGCGGCGATTGCCGAGGCGGTTGTGATGGGCAACCCGCTGACGCACCGAGCAGTAACGGTCACGGGCAAAGCGATTGCCAAGCCGGGTAACTACTATGTGCCGGTTGGAATGCGGGTGGAAGAACTGATCGAACATTGCGGCGGGATGACTGACAGTGCCGCGAGAGTGGTACTCGGCGGGCCGATGATGGGCTTTGCGATCGCCGACCTTTCGACGCCGCTGACCAAAACCAGCGGGGCGTTGTCTCTGCTGACCAAGGAAGATGTCACCAAGGCCAAGTATAATAAGCAGCAGACGCCGTGTATTCGCTGCGGACGCTGCCTGGAAGTGTGCCCGGAACATCTGAACCCGACGAAGATCGCTCACGCGGTCAAGTACAGCAAGCTGGAATTGGCGCAGGACTATTATATGTCGGCGTGTATTGAATGCGGCTGCTGCAGTTATGTGTGCCCGGCTAATATTGAGGTGACCGGCTATATCAAGACGGGCAAGCTGCTGGTGGCGCGGGCTAAGAAAAAGTTAGGATAACTTTTTCTTAAGTTAAAGGTTTAAGTCAAAAAGCTGAAATTATGGAATCGCCTTTGGCGATGACTGTTTAAATAGATTCCTCGGCTTCGCTCGGAATGACGATGGCGGGGACAGGAAGTTAATTAAAGGAACTTTCATCGATGTTAAGCAAAATAACAGTTTCACCGGCGCCGCATATCAGCAAGAAGCTGTCCACGCAGCGGGTTATGCTGGATGTGATCATCGGGCTTAGCCCCGCGATGGTCGCGGCGATTGTGTTTTTCCGCGGGCAGGCGGCACTGGTACTCGGCGTCTGTGTGGCGTCGTGTATGGCCAGTGAATGGATCTGCAATGTGATTCGCAAGAAACCCAATTCGCTGTTTGATCTGAGTGCGGTGTTGACGGGTGTGATTCTGGCGATGTCACTGCCGCCGACGGCGCCATGGTGGATGTGTATCATCGGCAGCGCGTTTGCGATTATTATCTGCAAGATGCTGTTCGGCGGATTAGGCTCAAATGTGTTTAACCCGGCGATGGCAGCGCGTGTGTTTTTGACGGCGTCGTTTGGGGCTTTCATGACAACATGGACCATCCCGGCGACAGTGGGCACCGTGACCCATCAGGAATGGGGCGAACTGAGGACGATGGCGACGATCAGTGTTCAGAACACTCCAACCGATGAAACCCAATTGGCCGCGGTGACACAAGCGACGCCTTTGGGCTGGTGTAAAACCGTGATTCGCACGCAAAAGAAGGCCGCAGAAGCGGCGCAGAAACGCGACGACCTGCAGGCGAAGGCCGCCGCGACGGAAAACCTGGCCGATATTGCCAGCTTGAAGTTGAAAATCGAAAAGCAGGAGGCGAAGGTTCAAAAGGCTAAGGCTGAGGCGAGCGAAGCTTACGCGACACTGAAAGCGCAGGTTCGCAAAGCCTTTATCGGTGATGTCGGCGGTTGTTTGGGTGAAACCAGTGCATTGGCTCTTTTGATCGGCGGGATTTATTTGCTGATTCGCCGGACGATCTCCTTCCATATTCCCGCGGCGGTGCTGATCTCTGCATTTGTGTTCGCGGAAGTGTTTTACCTTGTCAATCCTGAAAAATACAGTATGCCGCTCTTGCAGTTGTTCGGCGGCGGGATGCTGATCTGTGCGTTCTTTATTGCAACCGACCCGGTGACGGCGCCGCTGAGCGTCAAGGGCATGTGGATTTTCGGCATCGGCGTCGGGATGCTGATTATGCTGATTCGTTTCTTCGGCGCCTATGAAGAAGGCGTGATGTTCGCGGTGCTGATCATGAACGCGTTCACCCCCTTGATCGACCGGGCCTGCAAGCTGGTGCCGGCGGGAGGTAAGCCCAATGTCAACTAATGAAAAACAAAATCCGGTTATCTTTTTCCTTGAAAAGAGCTGGCTGCTGATGTCGGCGGCGATTGTGTTCGGGGCACTGCTGGCCTCGCTGAACTATGCGTGGTCGGATTATATCAAAGAAAACGAAATTGAAAAATTCAATAAAAAAGCGATGGGGCTGTTAACCGCGGCTGAACGTTTTGAAAGTTTGCCCGAGACAATCGCGGTCGATATCGGCAAGGGCAAAACCTACGACGTAGAAGTCAAAAAAGGCCTCACCGCTGACGGTGTGCTGGTCGGCTGGGCATTTGTCTGCGAAGGCAGCGGATTCGCAGATAAAATCAAGCTGGTCATTGCCTCGGATGCGAAATTTGAAAAAGTCCTCGGTTTTGATGTATTGAGCAGTTATGAAACGCCGGGGTTCGGCGATAAGATTAATATCAAAGACGGCTTTTATCAGAGCCAGTATAAGGGTATTCCGGTCGATGACCTGGAACTGGTCAAAGTAGGTAATGCGGCGGCTATCGATACGCAGATTGTCTCGATTACCGGTGCGACAGTGACCAGCAGTGCGGTGGTTGATATTTTTAATACGTTCTTGGTTTCAGTTCAGGAAGCCTTGGGTAAACAGGGACTCTTGCAGTGATTGGTTGTGGTGATTTAACCATGAAGTGCATGAAGGACATGAAGGTAATAAAAATAAAGGGAAAGTGGAATCGCCTTTGGCGATGCTGTTTTATGCTGGATGCCGGTTCAAGCCCGTCATGACAAGTTGTTTTAGGCGGGTAAGAAATCAGCTTAGGACAGGATAGAATTAGAAAGCGGATATTATGGCGAATGGTAAAGAGATTTCTTTGGGCAAGACGTTTTCAGGCGGCTTATGGGACTGCAATCCGGTGCTTCGACTGCTGCTGGGGATGTGTCCGACGCTGGCGGTGACGGCAGCGGTTAAGCCGGCACTGACGATGGGACTGAGCGTGATCTTCGTGCTGCTGTTTTCGAATATCGTGGTCAGTTCAATTCGCGGGCTGCTGAAGCCGCATGTACGGATACTGATGTTCACATTGACGATTGCGACGGCGGTGACGATTGCGGATTTGGCACTCAAGGCGTTTATGCCGGACATGAGTGAGGCGCTGGGCCCGTATGTGGCGCTGATTATTGTGAACTGTCTGATCATCGGTCGGGCCGAAGCGTGTGCCAGCAAGAACGGCTTTGTCGTTAGCGTGGTTGACGCACTGGGCATGGGCCTGGGCTTTACGATTACGCTGGTAATTCTGGCGGGAATTCGTGAAGTATTAGCAACGGGCCTGATTACTTTATCGGATACCTGTGTGATTGAAGTACTCAAGCCAGTTTCCTTGGAAGGCGGCTGGTTTGTGCCGTGGCTGGCGATGGGATTCCCGGTTGGGGCGTTTGTGACGCTGGGATTGATGCTGGGTGCGGTGAATATAATAAGCAAAAAGCAGAAAGCTTAAATGTAAAATTATGGAATCGCCTTCGGCGATACTGTTTAAATAGATTCCTCGGCTTCGCTCGGAATGACGTCGGGGACACATTTGTGAGAGAATAAAATGGAAATGCTTCAGACGTTGGTTTTGGGTTTTATCGGGATTGTGCTGGTTAACAACCTGGTGTTCAGCAAGTTTCTGGGCATCTGCCCGTATCTGGGTGTGTCGGGTCGGATTGACATGGCATTCGGGATGGGCTGTGCGGTGACGTTTGTGGTGACGCTGGCCGGGACGCTGACCTACTTGATTGACCACCTTTTCCTGGTTCGATTCGGCTTGGAAGTCATGCGGTACCTGTGCTTTATTATGGTGATCGCCGGGGCAGTGCAACTTGTGGAGATGTATGTGCGAAAGTTTTTCCCGGCTTTGTATGAGAGCTTTGGGATTTTCCTGCCGCTGATCACGACGAACTGTGCGATCTTAGGGCTGTGTCTGTTTTTGAACCTGTGGGCGATTGACAGCCTGCTGCTGGCGGTCGTGCTGAGCGTTGGTGCGGGGATCGGGTTTACACTGGCGATCTGTATTATGGCGGGGATTCGGGAGAATCTTGAATTGGCGGATGTGCCGGAGTGTCTGCAGGGCGCGCCGATCACGCTGATCACCGCGGGCATTTTGACGCTGGCGTTTATGGGTTTCGCGGGAATGATATAATTGACGATTTTCGATTGACGATGGACGAATTATCAATCGTCAATCTGTCAACAATGAAATTTTGAGATAGGAAGTTTGACATGATACTCGCTTCGATAGTGTTTGAAATATTCAATAACGCGTGGCCGGCGGCTTTGTTGGCGCTGGGGTTGGGGTCGCTGTTTGCGTTGATCCTGCTGATTGCCAGCATTAAGCTGCGGGTTGAGGTGGACCCGAAGATTGAAGCTGTTCATGCAGCGCTGCCTGGAGTGGACTGCGGTGCGTGCGGGTTTGCGGGCTGTGGGGCGTATGCCAAGGCGGTTGTGGGCGATCCGGAGTTGCTGGGCAAGTGTGCCCCGGGCGGAAGCGATACGAACGATGCCATTGCCGAAATCCTGAACCTGCAAATGTCCGGCGGCGGTGCTCCGCTTCGGCCGATTGTGCATTGCCGGGGGGAAAAGGATGACCGCGTTTTTTATGCGACGTACGATGGAATCCCGAGTTGTACGACAGCCAACGCCGTGCCGAATGTGCAGGCGTGCAATTTTGGCTGCTTAGGCTACGGCGATTGTGTGCGGTCGTGTAAGTTTGATGCGCTGCATGTGGTTGACGGGCTGGCAACGGTGGATTACGAGAAGTGTACCGGCTGTGCGGCATGCGCGAAAACGTGTCCGCGGTTTTTGATTGAGATGGTGCCGTTTACGCAGGAGATCATGATGACGGTGGCCTGTAACAGCAAGGAAAACGGTAAGAATACGCGGGCGTTTTGTAAGGTCGGCTGTATCGGCTGCGGGATGTGCTCGCGGAATTCAGAGTTGTTTACAACGGATGATAACCTGGCGCATCTGGATTTTGAGAAATATGAGCTGACCGACGAAACGCAGGTTGCGATGGATAAGTGCCCGACGGGTAATATTGTCTTCCGCGGCAAAAACGCCCCGGCACCACGCCCGGCAGGACAAAAGCCCAAGCCGGCGGCTAAGAAAGAGTAGTCCACAGGTTACACGGATTTCACTGATTATATAAAACTAAAAACCGCAGGTGACTGCGGTTTTTTTGTGGGTGTAAATAGGGCTTGATGTGGGTTTTGTTTGTGTTTATACTGGAGGATGAAGATACTTTACGTTTGGAGCGATATTGTGAAGGCAGCGTCTGAGAATTTTGGGAAATATGCGAAAGAGAATCTGATTATTCAGGTTCTGGGGGCAATCTTTTGTTCAACTATTCTGGACACAGGTTATACGTTCGGTGTCTGGCTATTTTCCTGTGTTGGTTACTGGTTTGGTTTTATTTTTATTCGTGTGAGGAGGCCTGCAAAGCCTTCAAAGATTGACCTTCTTTTTATTCGGTTTGCAACATTGATTATTTTTGGCGTCACTTGGGCAATTTCACCTCTGGTATATTATTTGATTGGAGATTTACTCTAAGTATATTTGACGTGTGGATAAATCGGCGTTTTGGCCCTCTCCGCCTTGTATTCCATCGGCTCCAAGACTAATGATTTCAAAGGGCGGCTTTGCATTTGGGTCGGTCTTATAAATGTAATCATTGTCCCAATCGTCTTTGGGAATTTCCCTTGTTTCGAGATAGCCACCGACCGTCCAGCCTTGCGTATTTTTAGGTTGATGAACCAAAGCCCGGAGTCCTTCTGTTTGGGTGGGATAGCGACCGGTATCCAACTTGAACATTTGCAATGCTTGAGATAATAATTCTAGTTGATATCTCGTCTTTACTACCTTTGAATGAGAACGGTCTCCCCGACTGAAATATGAGAACCCCAAGATAAGTGTTATTGTTATCACTGCTAAAAAAATAGCTTTTTTCATTTCCGATGCCCTTTCCGCCGTCTATGTAGTCTGCTTACTTATTTGGACAAACGGCAACGTCGAAAGGTTCCGGATTATTTAAAATATTTGCTTCGCTCTGTTTTGACTGAGTTATTTAGTAAAATTTACATTTATCCCTTCGGGGGTTGAGCTTTCTTTGTTTTTGGTTTATTGGGATTTTGGGGTGGGTTGTTCCAGAGTTGTTTCAGGAGTGCGAACATGTTGGGATCGTGGTGTTTTAGTTCGCTTCGGACGAAGGGGTACATGTCGTTGGTGCCGTAGAAGGCTTCGGTGGTTTCGGCGAAGTATTCCATCTCGTTGTTCATGGCGTAGGCGGGGACTTTTTTGCCGTTGATGTGCAGGACGGATTTGTAGGTGCCGGCGTCTTTGGCGGCCTGGTACTGCTTTTTGATTTTGGCACGGTCGGGGCCGTGGATTCGCCAGTGATAGTAATGGGCCAGTTCGTGGAGGACCATCGACGGCTGGTGGATGGACCAGTTGACGAAATGGCGGGCGTTGCCGATTTCGACGGCGCCGGTCTTTTCGGGGTTGTGGTCATTGTTGATGAGCCACTGGCGGTTGGGATGATGGCAGGCGGCGCTTTTGGAGTTTTCCAGCTCAACCCAGATGGTCGTTTCTTTGAGGCACTTGAGAGCTTCGGCGGGAACGCGGCGGTTGATGTTGTAAAGCTGGTTGGTCAGCTCCCGGATGACCTGTTGTGCGAGGTCGGGTTCTTTGGTTTTCAGCTCTTTGTTGAGGAGGATGCGAAAACCCTCGATCTGCATAGGTTCATAGCCGCTGGTGGGGGTAAAGGCGGCGGCCCACTGAACCACGAGCAGTCCTGTTATTATTGCTAATGTGATCGGTTTCATTTGGATTCCTTGATATACTGGCCCGCGCCGCTGCTTTTTTGGATTTTTTGATTTTCGCCTGCCGGGATGATAAACGTTTCAACATCGGGGATTATTTCAATTAAATCCATGCCTTTCTCGGGGCCGAGGACGGTTACTGCGGTGGCGAGGGCGTCGGCGGTCATGGCGGTTTGGGCAATGATGGTGACGCTGGAGAGGGTCTGGGCGGAATCGGCGGTTTGAGGGTTCATGATGTGGCTGTGTTTCTGGCCGTCGATGATGACGAATCGCTGGTAGTCGCCGCTGGTGGCGACGGCGCGGTCGTCGGTTTTGAGGACCATGAGGATATCGGCCTGTTTGACCGGATCCTGGAGGCCAATGAGCCAATGGGCGGACTTGTTCTGGGGGGTGCCAAAGCAGCGGATATCGCCGCCAATATCGACCATGCCGCCGGAGAGGCCTGCCGCTTCGAGGATTTCGACAGCTTTGTCGATGGCGTAGCCTTTGGCAATGCCTCCGAGGTCGAGGAGCATTCCGGGTTTGGCGAATTTGACGGTCCTTTTGTCGAAATCCAGCAGGAGATTTTCATGTCCGACGAGCGATTTTGCCCGGGTGAGTTCAGTTTCGTTGGGCTTGGTCTGGTTGGCCTTGGCTTTTCGCCAGAGGTGGGTGACGGGGCCGATGGTAACGTCGAAGGCCCCTTCTGACTGTTCGCTGAAGCGTTTGGCGGCGGCCAGGACGGTGAAAATGTCGGAATCGACGATCACAGGGTCTTTAAAAGCAGTCTGGTTGAGCTTTGACAGGGGTGATTGCGGGTCGTAATCGGTCATGAGGGCATCGATGCGGCGAATTTCGGCAAAGGCAGCTTCGACCGCTTCGGAGGCGCGGGCCTCGTCGGCATCGACGGCTAATATGCGGGCGATGGTACCCATAACCTGCCGGCGACCGCTGTCAACAGTGGCAGTGCGATTTTTTTGTGACTGCCAGAACAACATTGCGAGGATGCAGACGGCAAAAGAGGTCCAGAAGATGAGCAGTTTGGTGCTGACGTGACGCATATTCAATTTCCTGAATTTTGGTATCGGGTTCTGTTCAATTTCGATAAATTGTTGTATAATAAGGCCCTATGATACATAAAGAGATACGAATCGTAAAGGAAGATATTGATCGGCGGGTGTTGCCGTTTGTTCGGCAGCCGGGACGGTATATCGGCGGTGAGGTCAACCAGGTGAAGAAAGACCTGGGCGGCTGTGAATCGCGTGTGGCGTTGTGTTTTCCCGATGTGTATGAGATCGGAATGAGCTACGGCGGGATGGCAATTTTGTACGAGATTCTCAACGGAATCGACGGGGTGTGCTGTGAGCGGGTTTTTGCACCGTGGTCGGATGCGGAAGAGATTCTGCGAAAAGAGGGTTTGCCGCTGTTTTCGATGGAATCGTGCGGGAACGTGGGCGATTTTGACATCATCGGGTTTAGCCTGACGAATGAGTTGTGTTATGCGAATCTTCTGAATATGATCGACCTGGCGGGGTTGGAGGTGCGAGCAGAAAATCGCTCGGATGATGATCCGGTAGTTATTGTCGGCGGGCAGGCGGCTAACTGCGCGGAACCGATTTCGGCGTTTGCGGATATGTTTGTCTTAGGCGAAGGCGAGGAGATGGTTGTTGAGCTGGTGGAGTTGTACCGGCAAATCAAGAAAAACGGCGGCGGCAAGCGGGATTTTCTGTTAGCGGCGGCGCAGACGTTTTCGTATGTGTATGTGCCGGGGTTTTATGAGTTGGCGGATGCGGGAAGCGGTGAGTACCTGAAACCGACAGTTGAGGGCCTACGGACGCGGTTTGAAAACGCGATTGTGAAAGACTTTGACGCGGCGGCGTTACCGGAAAAGCCGATTGTTCCATTTGTCGAAGCCGTCCATGAGCGGATCAGCGTGGAGATCATGCGGGGCTGTCCGGGACGGTGTCGGTTTTGCCAGGCGAGTTTCTGCCGGCGACCAGTACGGGTGCGGACAGTGGAGACGATCGTTGAGGCGGCGAAAAAGCAATACGCGGCGACGGGATTTGATACGATCAGCCTGCTGAGCCTTTCGACGGCGGATTATCCGTATCTGGATGAGTTGATCGATGCGCTGAAGGCGGAGTTTCAGCCGCGGAATGTGGGGTTGTCGGTGCCGAGTTTGAAGGTGCAGAAGCAACTGCAGCTGCTGCCGAAGATGATGACGACGGTGCGCAAGGCGGGGCTGACAATCGCGGTAGAGGCGGCCAGTGAAAAGCTGCGGCAGATTATTAATAAACCGATTTCGGATGAGGATTTGTGTGCGGCGGTCAGTGCTGCATTTGAGGCGGGGTTTCAGAAGGTCAAGCTGTATTTTATGGTGGGATTTCCGGAAGAGACCGAAGAAGACATTGTCGGGATCGTTGACTTGGCGCATCGAATCGCATCGCTACGAAGAGAGGTGGAAGGGAAACCAGCGCAGGTGAACGCGGCGGTGAGCTGGCTGGTGCCGAAGCCGCATACGCCGTTTGGCTGGCTGGGGCAAAAAGACGCGGGGTATTTTGAGCGGGCGAAAGAATTGATATTAGACCGCAAGTATGAGTTGCGGGCGAAGTTTTTGCGATTTAAGTTTCATGAGGTCGAGCACAGTGTGCTGGAGTCGGCGATGGGCCGCGGCGGGCGTGAGCTGTGCGATGTGGTCGAGGCGGCATGGCGGGCCGGGGCGAAATTTGACTTGTGGCGTGAGCATTTTGATGTTACGCTTTGGGAGCAGGCGTTTGCCGGGGCGGGGCTGGATCTGGCGGCTAAGGCACAGCAGACGTTTGCGACGGATGAGGCGCTGCCGTGGGCACATCTGGGCGGGCCGGCACAGGACACTTTGCTGAAGCATTATCATCAGGCGACAGAATTAAAGTAAAAATCAAATAGCAAAATGTAAAATAGAGGAATCGCCTTTGGCGATGGCTGTTTAAATAGATTCCTCGGCTTCGCTCGGAATGACAGTTTAGTGAATGATTATTGTTTATTGATTATTTTTGTTTGTTGCTTTTGCGGGAAAGATACTAAACAAAACTGTTTAATGTGTGCGGGCGAGACGCCCGCGTTCCCAAGTAGGATGACAAAATAGCGATTGGAAACAGAAACGACTACAATTCGTGTTTGTTTTATCAGCCCGAAGGCTTATCCGCTGTTTAATCCGGCGGTGGAGAGTGTGTTTGGCGGTGCGGAGGTGGATCTGTATATGATCGCGACCGAGCTGGCCAAGGACCGCGAGTTTGAGGTGTCGTTTGTGGTGGCCGATTACGGGCAGGCCGATGAGGAGATGCGGGAGAACGTGCGGATTATTAAGAGCGTGAACTTTCGACAGAATCCGATGACGGGGGCACGGAAGATTTGGGCGGCTTTGAAAAAAGCGGACGCCGATGTGTATATGATGAAGACGGCGTCGCCGGGGGTGCCGCTGGTGCGGTATTTCTGCCGGAGATACAATCGCCGGTTCATTTATAAAACCGCCAATCAGGGTGAATGCGACGGGAAGTATCGGGGCCGGCATCCGATCCTGGGGCGGTTGTTTGTGCATTCGCTGAAGGCGGCGTCAGCGGTGATCGTTCAAAATCAGCGGGACCATGACAATCTTGCCGAGCATTTTAGTATTCAATCGGCTGTTATTCCCAACGGGCACCGGATCCCCGAAGCGGTCAGCGGTGACAAAAAACACATTCTCTGGGCCGGGCGGAGTGCGGCGGTCAAGGGGCCGCGGCGGTTTTTGGAATTAGCCAAAGCATTTCCGGATGAGCCGTTTGTGATGATCTGCCAGGAGGCGACCGGCGACGATAACTACCGGGGGCTGTGTGAGGAAGCGGCGGGCGCTCAGAACCTGACGTTTGTGGAGCGTGTTCCGTTTCATGAGATTGACGGGTATTTTGAGCAAGCGAAGGTGTTTGTTAATACGTCCGACAGCGAGGGCTTTCCGAATACGTTTATCCAGGCGGCTAAGGCGGGTGCGGCGATTTTGAGTTACCTGGTGAACCCGGATGGTTTTCTGGATGGGCACGGGTGCGGACTGGCCGGGGATGGGACGATGAACAAAACGGTCGAGCAACTGCGCACCCTACTGGAAGGTAAGCGGTTTTTGGAATACGGCAGCCGGGGCAGGGATTATGTTCGGGGCACGCATGATATTGAGCGTATTATTGAAACATACAAGTCGCTGTTTCGAGCAGGCGGGAGGGGCTGATGGCGATTCGTGTATTGCATGTTATCGGCAGTCTTCGATTAGGCGGGGCGCAGGTTGTGCTCAAGCAGATCGTTGAAAACGCGTCGGATGACGTTGAACATTTTGTGTATCCGCTGCGGAGTAAACAGATTGATATTCCGATTGACGGAAATGTGCTGCTGAATGGCTACCCGAATTATGACGTTCGGAAGTTTTTTGATATTCTGAAGCTCTGCAAACGGCATCGGATCGATATCATTCACGCGCATCTGCATAAGCCGATATTGGGGGCGCTGCTGGCGACGTATTTGACAAAAATTCCCGTGATCGTCCATGAACACGGCTCGATTGCGCGTCCTGGTCTTCAATATACAGGGTACCGGGTGCTGCTGCGACTGCTGAAAAAGCGGGCACGACTTTTTATCGCGGTCTCTGAGGCTGCCGCCGGTCAATTGAACGCATACGCGGGGGTTAATCCGGCTTGTATCGAGGTGATTCACAACGCGGTTGACCGGACGCGATTCTCGCCGGACGCATCCGTTCGTCTGACTATCCGGGAGGAATTGGGAATGCCGCCGGAGGAAACGGTGATCGGCTTTGCGGGGCGGCTGTCTGCGGTGAAGGGGCCGGACCTGCTGCTGGAGGCTTTTGATCTGCTGCTGAAAAAAATATCCGGCTGTACACTGGTGTATGCCGGAGACGGCGAGATGCGGGATGACCTGGAAGCCAAGGCAAAAGCTCTCGGGATCGAGAAGTCGGTGCGGTTTTTAGGGTTCCGGGAAGACGTCGCGGCTGTGATGAGCGCCTTCGACATCGGCTGCGTTCCCTCTCGACAGGAATCCTTTGGTATTTCGGCACTTGAAATGATGTCGATGAAAATCCCGCTGGTCTCCAACAATATATATGGCTTAGCCGAGATTGCATCTGACGAAGAAAACGCCCTTATACCAGCTCAAAACACTCCGACAGAGATATGCAGTTGCTTAGAGCGATTGATCGAAGATGAAACACTTCGGCAATCGCTGGCTGAACACGCCGCGGTGACGGCTCAGCAATTTGACGTGAGCCAACTGGTTTTGAAAGTGAACGGGATATACAGAGACATAACGCAGAAAACGGTTGACTAAGAACATCTGAAACCATAAAATGTTGGCGTAATGATATAAGAAGGACTTTGCATGGAGCGGAGCTGTAAACAACCGAAGATTGGGGGCTTTACCCTTATTGAGTTGCTGGTGGTGATCGCTATCATCGCGTTGCTGGCGGCCATTGTCATCCCTGCCCTGCACAATGCCAAACTGTGTGCCAAGCAGATCGTCTGCGCTTCGCAGATGAAGCAGTGGACACTGGCAACTTCTGCTTATACTGCAAACAATGACGATACAATT
Organism: Sedimentisphaerales bacterium; assembly: GCA_028282905.1. Lineage (GTDB taxonomy): Bacteria > Planctomycetota > Phycisphaerae > Sedimentisphaerales > Anaerohalosphaeraceae > 4572-13. Next base: position 52,669 of record JANQGW010000170.1, read on the forward strand.
CCCGTTTATTCCGATGTCTGCGACGCAACCAACAGCCAGAACGCATTAAATCCTGAAACATTGTGGTACAATCGTCTTTCGGCTTACTTGACAGAGGAAGAATACGGAAAATGGGGCATGGATGACGTCCGGCGATGTCCCATGTCCAAATCCAAATGGGGTGAAAAGGCTGTCTGGGTGGGAGTTTATTTTGGAAAATTTCAGCCTAAAAACGCCCCCTTTGTCCAACCTTTCAGATGGACCGGTTCAAACATGGAAACAATGTGTTCCCCTGTTAAATTCGCATCAATTAAACTTCCCGCGAGCTATCTCATGATGCTGGATGTACGTCGTGATGTCCTCTTTGAGCCAATACACTGGCCTTGGGGTACTGATTATGATGGTGACGGGATGGATGACTCTCATCCAGGCATTTTAGCATCTTCGATGTCAACTCCTTATAACGCTGGTCGTCCTAAGATTCATCGGGGCGGGTGCAATGTGAGTTTGTTTGACGGGCATGTGGAGCGGATCGAGTATGAGACGTTCTGGGAGATCGGCAGTGACGGTTACCCGGTGCATCCGTACTGGTACAATCAGAATCGGCCGTAGTTACTGCAATTTTGAATGTTGAATTTTTCATGCTTATTTACCACGAAGAAATGAAGGAACATGAAGGAAAATATTATTAATAATAAGCTTCGTGGTGCTCCCCCCTTCGCAACCATGCTACTGCGGAGGACGGGTCGTGCATTCGTGGTAGATTTCTTTTGAGGAGTTTTGAGATGGAATTTGACGAACTGTCCAATCAAGTCATCGGCTGTGCGATTGAAGTGCATAAGCAATTAGGGCCGGGGCTGCTTGAATCCGCTTATGAGCGATGCTTGTCGCATGAGTTGACGTGTTCCAACATCCGGCATCGCGTCCAACAGGAATTGCCAATTGACTACAAAAGCATTACGCTGGATAACGGGTACCGGGTCGATCTGCTGGTTGAGGATGAATTAATGGTTGAACTCAAGAGTGCTGCGAAGATTCTGCCGATCCATGAGGCGCAATTGCTGACGTATATGAAACTGGCCGGTGTTAAAGTCGGTTTGTTAATGAATTTCAATGTCTGCCGACTGAAGGAAGGGATTAAGCGGTTTGTTTTATGATTGATTTACCACGAAGAGACGAAGGAAAATATATAACGAATCAAAAAATTTCGTGGTGTGATGTTTCTTTTGGAGATACCGAACGCACGGGGTTGCTCGTCCCGGCGCTGTCGCTTTGGGCTGCTGTTTGCCTTGTGTTTGAGTGAACAATTGGGTTAACGCCGGTGTTATTGCGCGGGTTTGGCCGGGCGGCGTGTGACGCGGCGGCGGAGGCGCAGCAGGCGAATGAGTCGGGACAGGCCGTGCAGTGTGATGGCCGTGACGCGGGGGAAGATCGTCAACGTATAAATCCAGCCGCGGTATGCCGGGGAGAAGGCCTGCGGGAACTGACGGATCATTTGGCGTATCTCGGCTTTGCGGCCTTCAAAGAGCATGCCGCGAATCCATCGGCGCATGATAGCAGCGGCGGCGGGCAGAAAGGCATCGACGGCGCCTTCGCGAACGGCGATGTCGAAATGACGCTGCATGAAATCGGCATAGACCGAGAGCAGGCGATATTTTTTGACGATGCTGCCGGAGACCGAAAGGTGATAGACGGCCAGCGGCTGGTGGCAGTAGCCGATTTGCGGGTAGCGGTAGGCGACGCGAAGCCACATGTCGATATCGTTGGCTTTTTTCAGGTCGGTACAGAACAGGCCAACTTCCTGCAGGACGCGATTTTGAATCATCATGCAGTTGGTGTGGCCCCACTGGTATTGGCAGATTGCCTGGAAATAGCTTTCGTAATAATCGCGGCCGCCGGTAAAGCTGAGGCATTGTGCGGGGGGCGTATGGGGGGCACGCCGTTTTTCCTCACACAGGCATTCTTCATAGTTGGCGGTGATCCAGACCAGCGAGGGGTGTTGTTGGAGCAGGGTCAATTGGCACTGGAGTTTTTCCGGGAGCCATTCGTCGTCAGCGTCGAGGAAGGCGATCCAGTTGCCGGTTGCGGCTTCGATACCGGTGTTGCGGGCGGCGCTGGCGCCGGCGTTTTCCTGTTGGAGATAGCGGACCTTGTCGCCGTAGGACTGGATCACGGAGGCGGTATCGTCGGTGGAGCCGTCATCGACGACGATGATCTCGTCGGCGGGACGGGTCTGGGCCAAGACGCTGTCGATCGAGCGGCACAGGTACTGCTGGTTGTTGTAGGCGGGGATGACGACGCTGACGGTCATTTTGTTTTCGGTGTTCAGATTATCCATGTACTGCCTTTTGACTGATTGCTTTTTGAGCCGTTTCGCGAATGGTTTGACCGATGACATCCCACGCGTATTTTTCACAGAACAGTTTCCAGCCCGCTTGGGCGAGTGAGCGTCCCTTTTGCACATCCTGCGCCAGCCGGAGGCAATGGGCGGCGAACGCTTCGGGATCATCAGCCAGCAGCAACTGTTCGCCGTTTTCTGCGCCGATGCCGTGGGCGCCGATGGGCGTGGCGATAACCGGGCACATTTTTGAAAACGCGTCCAG
>JANQGW010000182.1 GCA_028282905.1 Sedimentisphaerales bacterium
CTTCATACATCCAGCCCTTGCCGCCGCGAAGGGGCAGGTTGCTGGTCGGTGAGCCTTCCGAGGTCGAGAGGCCGCCGTTGTCGGACATGAAAATGACGACAGTGTTTTCGTGAAGCTGCATTTCTTTCAGGGCGTCGAACACTTTTCCACAGGCGGCGTCCATCGCCTCGACCATGCCGGCATAAACGGCGTGTTCCTGGACCTGTCGGGCCTTTCGGTCGCCCTCGGGTATCCATTCGGCCTTGAGGCCGAGTTGTTTTTTCTTTTTCAGGTATTTTTGCTTCAAATCTTCCCGGCTGATGAGCGGCGTATGCACTGAATAGAATGACAGATAGGCCAAAAACGGCTGTTCTTTATTTTCTTCGGCGATGAACTTCACCGTTTCGGTTGCCAGCCGGTCGGGCAGGTGTTCGCCTTCCGGGCCGTCTTCCAGCCGCGGGTTGCCGTAAGGGACAAAATATTTGCCCGGGCCGTAGGGCCCGCCGCGTGACCAACCGCCTTTATTGACGTCGAAACCCTGATTCTCGGGCCAGAAATCCGCAGATTCGCCAAGGTGCCACTTGCCCGCGAAGAAGGTGGCGTATCCTGCTTCTTTGAAGGCTTCGGCCAGTGTAACCTCGTTTAATGCCAGATTTTCCTCATACGGTGCCGGCAGCAGCGGTTTGTGTTTTGTCCAGTGTCTTTTGGCCGTTTCCGGCTGCGGGGCGCCGAACCAGTCGGTCGTATCCATCCGCGCGGGGTATTTGCCGGCCATGATGCTGGCACGCGTGGGAGAGCACACCGGGCAGGCGGCGTAGGCGTCGGTAAACTTCATGGCGCCTTTGCAGAGGGCATCCAGATGGGGGGTGTCGTAGAAAGACGAGCCGAAACAGCCTAAATCCGCCCAGCCCAGATCATCCACGAGAATAAACAAAAAGTTCGGTTTTTTGGTCGGGCGGGGATTAGCCATGCCCATAACACCGAAAGAAACCGCTGTGGCGGAAGCCGTTTTCAAGAAATGCCGTCGATTCATTCTGTTCTCCCAAATGAGTTCTCGATTTTCGTCCTGTTATTTCTAACGAAAACTGCCGGAAATTTCCAGAAGAATATGGCATTTGGTTAAGGATGGCATTTCTCAATGCTTTAGATATAATGGTTCTCTGCCAATATTTTCATAGAGAGCCCCAATTCATTGAAAAGGCTTTATATGAGTACAAGAAGCATATGCCATTATCTATTAATTGTGTTTTCTCTGATTTTCTTACCGGGGTGCCTCTGCTCGTCGCCGGAACGACAGGCTCATGACACCAGACCCAACATTCTATTATTGCTGGCCGATGACCTTGGCTATGGCGAACTGGGCTGTTACGGGCAGCAAGTCATGCAGACTCCCGTTCTTGATAAGCTGGCTACACAGGGAATGCAGTTTACGGATTTTTACGCCGGCAATGCCGTTTGTTCTCCATCACGCGCGGTACTGATGACCGGAAAACCCTCGGCTTACAGTACCATCCGGGGTAACAGCGGTCACTTCAGCGGTGACCGTTGGATGCGCGTGGCCTTAAAACAGGATGAGGTCACGATTGCCGAAATGCTTAAAAAAGCGGGTTACCAAACCGGTTTTGTTGGCAAATGGCACTTGGATGACCCGGACGACCTTTCGACATGGGCCTGCAAACGGGGTTTTGACTATGCCCTGCAGGAACAGTGGAGCAACCGCTTTGGGGGGCGGAAGTTTAATCCGGATGACCTCTGGCTGAACGGAAATGAAATCCCGGTGCGTTTTGACTGGACTCAGTGGGATTGTAAGGATGAGTTTTATACGCATTATGGTTTTGAGTACCTTAAGACCGTTGACACAGACAAGCCGTTCTTTCTGTTTATGTCGTATCGGGCGCCGCATGGTCGGGAAACACAGATCGGCAATAAAACATTGTATGCGGACGAGGGGTGGCCAAACAAGGAGCGGGTTCATGCCGCGAAAGTGACGCTGCTTGACAAACAGATTGGGCGATTGCTGGAAAAGCTGGATGATATGGACGAACTGGAAAATACACTTGTGATTTTTACCAGCGATAACGGTCCGCATTGTGAGGGCGGAAGGCATGATCCAGAGTTTTTCAACAGTAATGGTGATTTAAGAGGTATCAAACGCGATCTATATGATGGCGGAATCCGCGTGCCGTTGATTGTGCGTTGGCCGGGAAAGGTTAAACCGGCCTCGGTGACCGGCCATATATCAGGTTTTCAGGACGTGATGCCGACTTTGGCGCAGGTGGCCGGCGTTGACATTCCTCAGCAGACAAGAGGGATTTCGATGCTGCCGGTGCTGACCGGTTCGCAACAATCAACTCATCAGCATTTAAACTGGGAATTTCAGTTGGACGGCTGGGGATTGAGAATGCCAACCGGCGGTTTTCGCCAGTCGGTGCGGATGGGGCACTGGAAAGCTGTGCGATACGGCATTCAGGGGCCGACAAAGCTGTATAATCTGGAAAAAGATATCTCCGAGTCGAATGATCTGGCTGACAAGTATCCGGATATCGTAAAGAAAATGAACCGAATTTTCGAACAGTCCCGAGCCGACAAGGACGGTTTTCCCTACGGCGGTGTGATTCAGCACAAAACAGGATTCAACATCTACCGGGAAAAAAACAAGAAATAGGGATTGGTTCAAGCTGACATGAGATATATCGCAAAATATTCGCTTTTCGGTGGGGTTTGCGGGAATTTGGGCGTTTTTTTGGGAAAAAACTTGATTTTTTGCGGTTTGGGGCTATTATCTACTCTTTAATTTTGCTCTGTCGCACGGGGTTGCGACGAAAAACGCTGTTTTCAGTGTCAAAAATGGGGCTGACAGGTATCGCAGCATGGTCAGCTCAAGCCTCCGACAGAGCCAGGTCAATTTCGCTTTTCAAAGTGAATACTGCGACCAACGGATCAAACCGGCCTATCGGCCGTTTGAAAAAGCCAAAAAACAAATACTAAGAACCAACATAATGACATCGTTTTTGGTGAGTTATTTTGGAATTTAGAGTTTGATATTTGGATTTTTAAGCTGTTACCCCGTGGTGTAATTGGCAACACCCGAGTTTTTGGTACTCGTATTCCAGGTTCGAGTCCTGGCGGGGTAGCTTTTTCAATTGATTATTGGCGATTGATGATTGATTATTTTTTGGCCTGTAGTCTTTTCGGTAACTGATTACAGGTGAAAGAGTTGTGGTCGATTTTCGGGAACTAACATAAACACAGGGAATTACACGAATGTTGAATAATCCGACGATTGTTTTTAGCGGCAGCAGCAACCCGAGCCTGGCAGAGGCGATTTGTACGTATCTGAACCTGGAATTAGGTCGGGCGGACATCACCCAGTTTCCGGACGGTGAAAAGCATATCGGCCTGAATTCGGATGTTCGCGGACGGGATGTGTTTGTGGTTCAATCGACCTGTACACCAGTGGACGAAAATCTGATGGAGCTGCTGATTTTCCTGGATTGCCTGCGACGTGCCAGTGCGGCCCGCATTACGGCGGTGGTTCCGTATTTCGGTTATGCCCGACAGGACCGCAAAGACGCGGGTCGTGTACCGATTACCGCGAAGCTGATTGCCAATTTGATTACGTCGGCCGGTGCTGACCGTGTGCTGTCGATTGACCTGCATGCCAATCAGTTGCAGGGCTTTTTTGATATTCCCGTCGATCATCTGACGGCTGAGCCGGTGATGGTGCGTTATCTGTCACAGAAACGTCTGAAAGACCTGACGGTGGTTGCACCGGACGTTGGTAATATGAAGACCGCCTCACGCTATGCCAGCGCTTTGGGGGCTGAACTGGCGATTATTCATAAGCGACGCCTGACGGGTCAGGAAGTTTCCTGTGAAGAAATTATTGGTGATGTGGAAGGCCGCAACATTGTAATGGTTGACGACATGATATCGACGGCGGGGACGATTTGCGGTGCGGCTAAGATGGTCAAGGAACGCGGAGCCAAGAAGATTGTTGTCGGTGCGACGCACGGTGTGTTTGCCGGCCCGGCTGTGGAGCGACTGGCAGCGGCACCGATTGATGAAATTTTTGTGACCGATACGATTCCGGTCCATGAAGCAGCTCGCCAGATGAAAAACCTGAAGATTCTCAGTGCCGCGTCGCTGCTGGGTGAAGCCATGCGGCGGATTCACAGTAACGAATCGCTCAGTTCGATGTTTCAGCAGTTTGGAAAATCCAATCCGTTTAATGGATAAATAAAAAGTCAAATATTAAAAAGCAAAATTAAGGAAGCGGCTTTGCCGCGACTGTTTAAATAGATTCCTCGCTTCGCTCGGAATGACAGTGGAGTGAGGCAAATACAACAAAAGTTGTGTGACAGGAAGTTGAAAACGTGTTCCGGTAAAAAGAACGATTGAACCGGTTGAAAAGAAAGGAAAAAATATTTATGTCAGATTCAGTAATGCTAAAAGCGGAAGTTCGCGAGCAGTCAGGCACCAAGGCAACTGCAAAGCTGCGTGCTCTGGGGAAGCTTCCGGGGATTGTTTACGGCCACAAGCAGGATCCTGTTTCGATCAGCCTGGATGCTCACGCGTTTGTTGAAGCGCTGCACCACGGTCATCGTATTTTTGAAGTGGATATTGCCGGCAAGGCCGAAAACGTGCTGGTCAAGGATCTTCAGTACGATTATCTCGGCAAGAGCGTCATTCACACCGACCTGGTTCGGGTTGACCTGAACGAGATGGTTGATGTACAGGTATCGATCGAAATGGTCGGCAGTGCCAAGGGCCTGCACGAAGGCGGTATCATTGACGAACAACTGGACCACTTGATTGTCAAGTGTAAGGTTAGTGCGATTCCGGAGACGATTCCGGTCAATGTTAAGGAAATGGGTCTGGGCGATGTCCTGCATGCTGGTCAGATTGAACTGGCTGAAGGTCTTGAGCTGGTAACCGACCCGGACGCGGTTGTGCTGGTATGCCACGAAGCGAAAGCGGCTGTTTCTGAAGCGGCGGCTGAAGCGGCGGCTGAAGGCGAAGAAGAAGGGGCTGCTGAGCCGGAAGTTATTACCGAAAAGAAAGAAGAGGAAGCAGCCGAGTAAGTTGGCGGCTGCCGGATGCCTGAATGATGTGGTTTTTTGGCCGGAAACACCGACGGAAAGCCGCTGCGGATTCAGGCGATTGCTCTTTAGAAACGAAAGAGAGTCTGAACGTGAAGCTGATTGCCGGCCTTGGAAATCCCGGCTCCGATTATGACCATACACGACATAATGTCGGGTTTATGGTGCTGGATGCTTTGGCGGCGCGGTTTGGTGAACGTATTCGCCGCAAGAAGTTCAATGCCCTGACCGAAGAAGTCATGGCCGGCGATACCAAGCTGCTGCTGGTTAAACCTCAGCAGTATATGAATCGCAGCGGGCACGCGATTGCCACGGCGGCGGGTTTTTATAAACTGAGTGCCGCGGATGTGCTGGTGGTGACCGATGACTTGGCTTTGGAAGTCGGACGACTGCGGATGCGGGCGAAAGGCTCGCCGGGCGGTCACCACCAGCACATCCGCGGCACTCAGTTTATAAAAACCCGCCGCCGTGGCAATCGCGTGCCCGCTGCGATTCATATACTGC
>JANQGW010000135.1 GCA_028282905.1 Sedimentisphaerales bacterium
CCGGGGTTGGCGCCGACGAAGGAGTTGCTGGATGATTTCAAGCAGGGACGGATTGACTGGGAGCGATATGAGGCGGGGTTTCAGGATTTGATGGTGAGCAGGCATATTGAGAATGTTCTGTCTAGATCGGATGCGGATGGGGCCTGCTTTTTATGTGCGGAGGCTACTGCTGAGCATTGTCATCGACGGTTGGTGGCAGAGTATTTAGCAGCGTATTGGGGAGGTGTTGAGGTTGTTCATTTGTAGATAAGGTTTCCAGTGTGAATGATTCGTCAAGATGCTGGATGGTTTCGAGTGGGTCACCTGACCAGCCGTCTTTCACGCATTCATTGCCATAGCCAATGTATTCATATTCATATTGATCTGCTCTCCATTCGTCAGCGTGCTCGACACGAGCGTCTGCGCCGCTGACGGATTTCGTGCAGTTCGGCTGTCGCCGAGGCGATTTCGGTGAAACATTATTGATGGTCATTAAATCTGTACTTGACGGCTACCAGAATTTCCACCAGGGTTTTTTGGGGGCATTTTCGAAGCTTGGAAATTTTGGCCATGCGTTTAGTTCGAGTTTTTTCCAGTGGAAGTCCTGCTGCCATGTTGGGTCGTTAGTGAGGTATTTCAGGAAAGCGGACTGGACCTGTGCTTTGGTTGGCTCATCGGTGGTGTGGAAGTGTTGGTCGCCGTTGCCCTGGCGGTATTCGAGGGCATATGGGCCGTCTCCTTCACCGGCGGCTTGCATGTAAACATCCGGAGCCTGCGAGAGGATGAGAAATTCGCCGCGGCCGGCGTCATCGGCAAAGGCGTTGCGGATATCGGCTTCGGTTGCGTTTGCTGCTGAGATGGTTCCTTCGCATTCCAATTCCATTGAGGTCTCCGGCTGTTTTTAAAGAACATTATAGAGGGTATATTTTTGTCCACAGATTGAAGACAGGTTTTAATATCTTAAGAAAGGAGCGAGTTATGTTTCAGTTAGCAGTGTGCAGTAAACGGTTATCGGTGGTTGTTTTGTTGGGGGTGTTGTGTCTGTGCGGGTGCAGCGGGCTTCGGTTTGCGGCGACGGCGGCGCAGAAGGAGAATGCCTGGCGTCATCGGGAGGTTTGTGCGGCGGCTTCGGAGGTTGCGGTGGATGAAGAGTCATCGGAGATATTGTGTGGATTAACGGAGTTGGCGGCGGCGCAGAGTGAGGCGTTTGTGATTGATTATGGTTTGCCGGAGATTTTGCCGAACCCCCTCCCTCCTTCGGAGCAGGCCCCCTTGGGAGGGGGAGAGTTGTTTGGGCTGGCCGAGCAGGCAAAAGTAGATGGTGCGAAGCGGCCGGATGTTTGGGTACTGGCGGACAATGCGCTGGAGTTGGGGATTGCTTTGGCTGGTTTGATCGGTGGTGTGTACGGTGTGCGGGTTGCGGGGTATTTGAAGACGGCCCGTGAGAAGTCCAAAGCGATCAAGGAGATTGTTGAGGGCAATGAGTTGTTTAAGCAGTTGTACCCGGAACAGGCTGAGCGGTTTAAGGAGGCTCAGGGCAAACAGTCGTCCGTGACGAAGCAGATCGTGACGGCGGTGAAGACGGGGTGATCTTTAGCCATCAGCTTTCGTCAAGATTACGGCTTGACAAGCAGAATTGACACGCATTTTCACGAAATATTTTTGTCCACAGATTACGCAGATTTCACGGATTATTGGGTTGAGAATTATAACCACGGAATGCACGGAAGTTTTTGTGGCCACAGGGCGAGAAATCGCCGCGGCTTTTGGCCGCTTAGCTGCTCTCCATCCGCCGGCGTGCTCGACGCAAGCGTCTGTGCTGCCGGCGGATTCCGTTCAGTTCGGCTATCGCCGAAGCGATTTTGAGGGAGTAAGGACATAAGAATGCAGGAATGTATTATGCGGATAGGACTTCTGTGGTTACGGTTTGTTTTGGGGTTGACAGGAAGGTGATTAGAAACAGGAGGATGGCGGCGGTGTGGATGCCGTAGGCAGCGTAGTAGGTCAGCCAAGCGATCGTTCGCAGCGGGTTGTCCGATGACCACATCCACAGGGTATCAGTGAAACGAATTCCGTTAACGGCAAACAGGGTGATTTGTGCGGCTAAGGTCACTGCGGCCAGCGGTTTATTGACTGCGCGAGTTAAGGCGAAAAAACTCATACAAAGTCCGGCGGCAAGGGCGAGGATTGCCGTGAACATGTGCAGCAGGAATTTCATTCGGGGCAATTGCTGATACAACTGTCGTGTGTGCAGTGAACCCAAGCCGCCGGCAAACAGTGTTGCCAGAAGGATAAGGATGCAGGCAATGGTAAAGGCAGTGTTGATTCGGATGTTGGGATTGTTAAGGCGTTTGATAAAAGCGATCAAAAAGACAGCTAAACCCGCGTCTCTCAGCAGAACATGGGCGATCGCCCCGGAAGAACTTAAAATCATTGTCCAGTGAGGGTATTCAAGTAATGCCTGCAGATAGCTCGTGACAGTTCCGACGACCGTCAGCAGTACCGCCAGCAGGATGAGAACGAGGGTGATTTGGCTGATAACTTTCAGTTTCATGAGGCGGATACCTTTAGTTCTGCGGGTGGGTTTGACTTTGGGGTTGCCAGGAAGGTGATCAGGAACAGCAGGATGGCGACGGTGTGGAGTCCGTAGGCGGAGTAGCTTGTGATCCAGCCGACGAGGCGTGGAAAATCCGCGTTCCCCATGTTGGGAAGGTGACGGATGAAGCTGGTGACATTTAATGCAAACAGGGATAGTTGGCTGATAATTGTCAGCAAAGCCAATAGTTTACTTGTTGCACGAGTCAAAATGAATAAGCTCATGAATATGGCGGATGCAAAACCAAGCGATGACGTGACTGCAAACAACAGAAATTCCAAGCGAGGCATCTGTCCGAACAGCCTGAACGAGTGCAATCCGCTTGCGCCCGCACCGACCATCATTGCCAGCAGGATGAGTATGCTGGCAATAACAAAGGCCATGTTGCCGTTTGCGTTAGGTGTTTTACACAGTTTAATGAATGCAAGCAGAAAGATGGTGAGGCCGACTGTTCTCAATAGGATAACTGAGGTTGAAGTTACGGCACTGAGAGCGAATCCCCAGCCAAAATATTCACTGAGTATGGGCAGAAAAGTTGCGGCGTAGCCGATGAGTGATAACAGGGCTGCCAGGAGGATGAGGACGAGTGTAACTTGGCTGATGGTTTTGAGCTTCATGAGGCAGGCTCCTTGAGTTCGGCGGCATGTTTGGCGCCGTGGGATTTCAGCAGGTTGATGATATCTTTTGCATGTGGGTTATCGCTGTGATAGGTGGTTAATGTTTGCAGGATTGGCTGGCCCAGGCTTTTGACGCTTGGGTCAGCACCGTATTTGAGAAGCATTTTGATCATTTCGTATTTTTGGTTATATCGCAGCATGGCCTGTCCCGGTCGGGCGCAGAAGCCCAGTGCGGAATAATCGCGATTGGTTTCATCAGTCAAGTTAGGGTTGTAGCCATGCTTGAGCAGCCAGGCTAGCATTTCCGGTGTGATCGGGGTGTGGCCCGAGAAGCGGACAAAAGGCAGGCCGTCTTCATTTTTTTGATTCAGGTTGCCGCCGTGTTGAACGCAGACGTCGAGTACGGTGATCTTGTAACGGTTAATGACTTCGAAAATCTCAATGGTTGGTGTCTTCTGGATTTCGTTTGGTTGATAGAATCGCCAATATTTTTCGATATCCGATGGCACATGGCTAAGCTGCATAACAGTTTTGATGCCATGATTTGCTGCTTTTGGCGGATTATCGGCTTGTAACAACAAGGCCTCGATATGTTCGGCTGGCTGGCCGTGGGAGATGGCAGTGAACAGATTGCTTTCGATGTCTGTCTGGGTGAGTGACTTCTGGCAGCCGGAGGTTAGGGATAGGGCGGTTATCGCTGCTATGAGTATTAAGTGTTTCATGGCTTCTCCTGTCTATGGGTTTTCCGGATTTTAGTTTAAATCTGGGCTGTTTGCAACTTAATAGATGCTTCAGGATCGAAAATGTTACAGAGAAATGAAAAAACTTTTGTGAAAGTTGTCGGGAATTCTACCTATGTAAGAAGTATTTGAAACATGATTTTCTCTTTGTTTGGGGTTTTGCAGTTAGCTGTACACGAATGGGACGGATATAATTTGACCGCCGAGGACGGCGAAGACACCGATTGATTTATGAGATTAGACGGGTTTTTCCGATATGAAATGTATTAAGATAATTATCAGGCTTGCTTAGGAAGATAATCATGAGACAAATATTGTGTGCTCTTGCTGTGATGGTACTGGCTGGCTGTGGCAGTCAAAAGATTACGATGGAGCAGTGTGATAAAACCCGGTCAAAATTTTTAAAAGCTTATACGCGTTTTTATGAATCCGGCGATGCTGATGAGATCGTGTACATTTTTGAAGAAGCGGGGCCTGTTGCTGATTTCAAAGCATCTGAAGTGACTGAGGGATATCGTTTTGTAATGCTGCCGTCTTTTGAACACCAGGTTTGTATTTCTGTTATTGTCAACGATAACAGGGCTAAACTCAATTTACGAGTTTCAGAAGGCGTGGACCGCTGCTATTGTGAAAAACTTATTCGAAATGAAACGATTGTTTTGAGTAAACAGCAAGTTCAATCGCTTCGCGAGATTGTTCATGCCAATCCCTTCTGGTTGGGCAATGTGTCTGAAAAACATGGTCGTGACGGAGCTGATTGGGCTGTTGCGGTTAAACAACAAGATGCTTATTACAGTGCGAAAGAGTGGTGTCCTGAATATGGCAGCGCTATTCGTAACATTGGTCAGCACTTACTTGAATTGAGTGGCTACTAATGATACCTCTCCAAATATCGTATTGACTTGTTGGACACAAATTGATTTGTTATAATGACTGTGAAAGTTGTTTATTGAGCGGAGGTGATTTATGAGTTGTGTGCGAATTTTTGGTGTGTGGCTGCTGGTGCTGGGGGGATTGGTGTCGGCGGGGACGACGATTTATGTGGATGGTTCTGTGGGTAACGATGGCTGGCCGGGGACGTGGACTCAGCCGAAGCGGTCAATTGGGGCGGCGATTTCGGCAGCGGTCGATACGGATGTGGTCGCCGTGCGTGCGGGCACTTATACCGGGGCTAACAATCGCAATCTCCAGCCGGGTTCGAAGGATATTGTGATTCGTTCGGAATCCGGCCCGACGATGACAATTATTGACGCCCAAGGACTGGGCCGTGTTTTCCGGGTGCAACTGGCGCCGTCAACCGCTGCTATCAAGGGCTTTACGATCCAGAACGGATTTAGTGATACATTGATGACCTCCGGCGGCGGGGGTGGAGGTATCTATCTGAGTCAGACGGCGATAACGATTGAGGACTGTATTATCAAAAACTGTGTCGCAATAGAAGGAGCCGGTCTGCTGATTCGCAACAGTACCGGTACCCGGGTTGTCAATTGTCGCATCCAAAACAATACCGGTACGCATGAATACATCACTTGCCGGGCGGCGGGAGTGTATCTCTACCTGAGTTCGGATGTTGAATTCCAGGGCTGTCGATTTATTTCCAACCGCGTGGAGCCGACGAGTAACAGCGGCAACGGCGGAGCGATGTATTTATATCGTTATGACGCGACATTTGAGCGTTGTTTGTTTGAAGGCAATTATGCAAAAAACTCCGGCGGTGTGGCGTTTGTGGAAGACGGTGCATTGACATTTGCCAATTGCACATTTTTCGGAAACGCCAGCGGTGGCAATGGTGGATGTTTCTGGGTTGGGTATATGGGAGCCAATCACGAGGCGGCTTGTCGAAACAGTATTTTTCGTTCCAACAGTGCCGGCGGCAGCGGTCATGTCGCGTATCTGGCCAGCGTTGGGACGGTTGGCGGTATTTTTCGATACGGCTATTGTGATATTAACCCGTCGCATCTGTCTCACGGCAGTCCCGGCGGCTGGGTGATTCAAAATCTTGGCGGTAATATCAATGTTGATCCGCTGTTTGCGTCGCCGGGCTATTGGGATAATAATATCCAGCAGTGGATTCCCGGTGATTATCATTTGAAGTCGATGGTGGGCCGGCTGAATCCGATTACGGGCGGTTGGAATGTGGACCCGGTGCACAGTCCGTGTATTGACGCGGGTGACCTTGCTGAATCTTACAGCAGTGAGCCGACGCCGAATGGCGAGCGGCTGAATCTTGGCATGTACGGCAACACTTCGCAGGCGAGCAAAAGCGAATACTGCTCGACGCCGATCCCGGCGGATTTGTCCGGCGACTGCCGGGTGGACTTTGAGGATTTTGCGATGTTTGCGGAGGTGTGGCTGACTTGTAATATTGTGCCGGCGGAGTTTTGTTGGTAAGGGAAGGATGATGGACGATTGACGACTGACGATTGATATAGAGATTCAACGTTGATTTATATGGCGATTATATTTTTTTGTGAGAAATAGAATGAAAAAATCTATCTTGTTATTAATAGTAAGTGCGTGCGTTACGCTTTGTTCTTGTATGAATTCGGAGAGCAGGCTGGAGAGTCAATGCGGCGGTTTGTTTGCGGGAAACTGGCAGGGCAGCGGCGTGGATTCAGAGGGCAATGAGTTTCATTTTGCTGCGAAGGTGATCGCTTTGGGAGACTGCAAGTATAGGATGCTGATACTCGACCGCATCGATATACAGAAAGAGCCGATGCATGTGATGGATGGGGTTTTGAAGGATTGCCAGTTTAACTACACCGCTGATGAAGGAATATATACCGGTAGTGGAAAACTTAACGGTAACCAGTTTGAAGGATATTATAAAGGACCGGTTGATGGGACTTTTACGATGTGGCGGATAAAAAAGGAGAGCTGATTTTCAATGATAATTAGGGCGGGACAGGTAGTCTTACGTTATATTCAGCGGCATTGGCGTGGTGAGCTGTCGTTGGCTCGATCTTTTTGGGTGAATTGTATTTTATTCAATTTGGTATTCGGGATAGTGAAGACGGTGTTTCTTGCCACTTATGAAGAAGATGGCATGGCGGTCTATCGAATTCGTGCTACGATATTTCTCGGTCAGTTGCTGGTTTATCCATGGCAGGTCATTGGACTATGGAGGGCTTGTGTTGCGCATATCCATAAATATCACTGTTTTTTTTGGGCACGTGTTGCCCAGGGGCTTGTTGCGATATCTGTTCTGTGGACAGCAATAGTTCTGGTTTTGTTTGCCCCTGTGTTTCAACATCTTTTATACATTGCGTATATGATGGAACCGACCGAGCACTATACTTTTACAGTCGTAAATGATGGAGCGGTCTTGCAGTTTGATGGTGAGTATGTTGTTGGCGTGTCAAAAGCCTTTAAAGAGATGTTAAATGATCATCCGCAGATTAGAGCCGTCATCCTTAAGACGCCGGGGGGACTTGCAGACGAAGGTTTTCGTATGGCGGAGATCATTAATGAGCGTCAATTGGATACTTATGTGACTGATTATTGTTTTTCTGCGGGTACTTTTTCTTTTGTTGCGGGGAATAACCGGAATATCGTGATTGATGCCTGTCTTGGTTTTCATCAGTGCGAATTCTCTTTGGCAAAAAAAATTAGATATGGTGATAAATTTAGTAGTTTTTTAGCACGGGAATATGCAAATCATGAAAAGAATAAGGAGGCCCTTTTTGTAAATCAAGGTGTTACAAAGGATTTTATTGAAAGGATAAATTCTGTACCACATGATGACATGTGGTATCCAACGGTTCATGAATTGCTTGAGGCGGGGGTGATTCATGGTGTGGTTGATGCGGATTTGAAACCAATTGATATGGCAGAGAAAAAAAGATATTCAGAAAATCTTGAATGGCTGAAAACTATAATGGATAGATGGGATAGTCAAGCAGATGAAATTGACCATTTTGGAGAGATAGTAGACTGTAATGAGATAGATTAAACAATTCAATAAGGAGAGGTGTTTTATGACGATTGAACAGATTCGTGAGTTGTTGGCATGGTGTTCGGTGATTAATGTTGCTCTGCTGATGTTTATGTTTTTGGTGGTGACGGTGCTGCGGCCGGTGGTCTATAAGATGCACAGTAAGCTGTTTCCGATTACCGAAGCACAGTTTAATGTGTCGATGTATGCGTTTATTGGGGCTTATAAGCTGATGGTGTTCATGTTTAATATCATCCCGTATGTGGCGGTGAGTATTGCTATGGGGTAGACTTCAGGGTTAGGCTTGAGGTATGAGACTTGAGGGGGTGTGGCTGGTTTAGGTAAACCCCGGCAACAGAGTTGCCGGGGCTAAACGATTTAATTGTCTTTTTCGGCCTTCTTTTCGTCGAAGTAGTCCAGTTGGCTGACCGGCAGGACGACGGACGTGGAGATGTTGACCAGGTGGGCGGCGATGCGTTTGTAGTAACGCGCAATCAGCGTGTAGCAGACGCCTTCGTTGGTGGTCAGGTTACTTTTGGCCAGCTTGGTCAGGATCGCGTCGCATTCCTTGACAAGTTTACTTTCCAGGCGATAGGTCGCCTTGGCCTTGCTGTCATCTTCCTGGACGAATGCGTCTTTCGTTTCGGTAAACAGGGTCAGGATATTCTTGTCGATTCCATTGAAGTAATCCTCATACGTCTTTGAATCGATGGGATTATTCAGCAGATCGATGACTTCGTACAGGTTCTTGGTATAGTCGCCGAGGCGTTCGGCGTCCTTGACAACGCTCATCAGAACCAGGCACATCGGCGTGTCAACGGTTGGCTGCAGCGTCATGTGCTCGACGATACGTTCGCGGATGCTTCTTTCCAGACGGTTGATCT
>JANQGW010000196.1 GCA_028282905.1 Sedimentisphaerales bacterium
ATTTCCGGCAGGCCCAGCGGCAACTCGCTTTCATCCAGGGCAATGATCCGCCCGTCTTCAGTATGCAGAATCGGGAACGGCTCGCCCCAGTACCGCTGCCGGCTGAACAGCCAGTCACGCAGCTTATAGTTAATTGCCTTCTCACCCAGTCCTTGTTCGGCCAGCCAAGCAGAGATTTTTTCCTTAAACTCCGGCGTCTTCATTCCCGAAAACTCGCCTGAGTTGATTGCTATACCATCGGAAGAATAGCAAATCTTCCCATCCAGAATAGGCTGGATTATTTCATCATAATTCCAGCTTGATTCCTCAATAGCTATTCCTAATTTCTCTCGATTTTTAAATACTTCTTTTCTCAATTCTTCAAGTCTGTGATCTTTTTGACCAGCTTCTTTTGGCGGTACAACAACTGGAATGATCGGCAGGCCAAATGTCGTCGCAAATTCAAAGTCCCGCTCATCATGGGCAGGAACGGACATAATCGCACCGGTTCCATAGCTGATGAGCACATAGTCACTGATCCAGATCGGAATCTTTTCGCCGTTGACCGGGTTGATCGCATAGGCCCCGGTAAATTGGCCGGTCTTGTCCTTGGCCAAATCAGTCCGGTCCAAATCGCTCTTTTTCGCCGCTTCTTCCTTGTATGCCTCAACAGCAGTCTTATGCTCATCGGTCGTAATTTCATCAACCAGTTGATGCTCCGGCGCCATCACCATATACGTCGCCCCAAACAGCGTATCCGGACGGGTCGTAAACACGCGAATCACATCATCATGGCCGTCGATCTTAAAATCGACTTCGGCGCCGACACTCTTGCCAATCCAGTCATGCTGGAGCTTTTTAATCGACGGCGACCAGTCCAGATCATCCAGCCCATCCAGTAGGCGTTCGGCAAAATCAGTAATCCGCAGCATCCACTGTCGCATGGGCTTTCGCACCACCGGGTGTCCGCCGCGTTCGCTGACGCCGCCGACCACTTCCTCATTAGCCAGCACCGTCCCCAACGCCGGGCACCAGTTCACCGGTGCCTCATTTTCATAAGCTAATCGGTGGTCGTTAATGTACTTTTCTTTTTCCGCACCGGTCAGGCCATCGGGAATCGGCAGTTGGTCAATCGGCTTGGCCTTCTGCTCGACCTTATCGAAGTAGCTGTTAAAGAACTTCAGGAAAATCCACTGCGTCCACTTGTAATAGTTGATATCCGTTGTATCAACCTCGCGGTCATAGTCATACGAAAAGCCCAGCGACTGAATCTGTCGGCGCATATTGTTAATATTCTTCTGCGTGGTGATCGCCGGGTGCGTGCCGGTCTGGACGGCGTACTGCTCGGCCGGCAACCCAAACGCGTCCCAGCCGATCGGATGCAGCACATTAAACCCCCTCATGCGTTTATACCGTGCGACAATATCGCTGGCGGTATAACCTTCCGGATGCCCCACGTGCAGGCCCTGTCCCGACGGATACGGAAACATGTCCAGCACATAATACTTGGGTTTTCCCGCCGCGGCCGGATCAGTCCCGTCCGGCGTAGCAAATGTCTTATTTTCCTGCCAGTAGTTTTGCCATTTCGGCTCAATGCCGTTAAAATCGTAGCGTCCTTTATCCGGGGCGTCCATTGTCCTAAAATCTCGCTAAACCGTTGGTTTCTGGTATTTATAATGTGCTTACGAGTATAATTTCCCGTTTCTGCGCGGCTATGTCTCGCTGCGGCCGGTCGTTTAGGCTTTAAACGCGGGAATTTACTGCCCTAAAGGGCATACAAAGCCCATATTATACCCAATCGCCCCAAAAGGGCAAGAGCCATTTATTTAGCGATATTCATCAGAAAAAGAGTGTTCATTGTGTTCAAAGTCTTTTATTGACGTAATTTTGAACTCACCAATTGAATTCAAATTAAGATTTTTCTTTGACCGTCTGACTCAGCTCAGCAATGCGAAGTTCCAGACGCTTGATTTCGCGTTTAATATTATTTTTGTGAATCATCTGCCAGGCGAAGATTTTCATCAAATCCACCCAGTGAGCACACACAAGAAATATCGTCGCAAACAGTATCAGCGATTTGGTCTCCTCAGCCTCAAAAAACTTCACCGCCGAAATGACCGCACCAGCGATAAAAACTAATGCAAATGACCACACCAGAATCACAATCGAACGCATTCGGGTGTTATAAAACCCTTTCAGCATCCCGCGCAGTGTTTCCTCTCTGGATTGTTCATAAGTATCGTCAATCATTTTTTGTAATTGTTTTTCGTCCATTTTTCTGCCCTTTCTATGGGTTGCTGTGAAGCCAATATTTCTTCAACTCATTTCTCGCCGCATACAGACGCGATTTTACGGTTCCGACAGGTATTTTCAGTGCAGATGCAATATCTGAGATGCTTAATTCCTCAAAATAGTACAGGCTCAGTAAGGTTCGCTTGTCAATATCCAATTGACTCAACAAATCTTCGATTTCCAGCGATGATTTTTTATCGACAGCAGCGACCTCGATGTTTTCCAGCGAAGCGGTCTTTGTACGGCGTTTACGCTTAATCCAGTCAATGGATTTCCGAGTAGTAATCTTGTAAGCCCACGCCGGAAAGCCCGCAGGGTCATGCAGTTTCCTCAATCCCCGAATAATATCACACCAAGCCGTCTGTGTGACATCCCAGGCAGCCTGTGAATCACCGGTTAGCCGACAAGCGTGTCCCCATAACCGTTTCTGCCAGCGAGTCACCAGCTTATCCATCGCCTCTCGACTGCCGTCCTGAGCATCCATAACCAGCAACTGATCTTCAAGATGTGAATGTTCACCTCTCATATGCTTATACAGTCTGTGAATCGACCCAAATGGTTCACTTTCCGAAGTTTTTTTACAGACAATGGATTGTGTACCGGATTTGCGTTTTTTCGGTGCTGTCCCGAATGCCTATGTGTCATTTCGAGCGCAATCGAGAAAACTATTTGAACAGCCATCACGCCGAAGCCAGGATTCCATAATCCTTGTCTCGCCATGCCATTATGTAGAGAAACATCTAATCCTTCCCGATGAACTCAGGAATAAGCTCCTTAATAGCTGCCACAATTTTGACGCGATCCTGCGTAGGAGCAATCGCGACGATGTTTTCGATTTTGCTTCGCAGCGTTTCTCTGTCCTTGGCAATCGTCTTCCAGATGGCAATTTTCGGGTGATGAGTCGGGATCATATCCTCACCCTCAATGGACAGCTCCTCAAAAAGCTTTTCGCCGGGGCGCAGGCCGGAAAATTCGATTTCAATATCTTCGCCGGGACGGAATCCGCTCAGCGTAATCAGTTCACGTGCCAGATCGACAATCTTCACCGGTTCGCCCATGTCCAGAAGAAAAATTTCACCGCCCTGTCCCATCGTCGCGGCCTGCAGCACCAACTGGCTGGCTTCCGGGATCGTCATAAAGTAACGCGTCATGTCAGGATGCGTCACCGTTACCGGCCCGCCGGCGGCGATCTGTTTATTGAAGATCGGTACAACCGAGCCGTTGGAACCAAGCACATTACCAAAACGAACCGTCACAAAATGCGTATCGCTGGTATTATTCAAGTCCTGAATATACATCTCCGCAATCCGCTTGGACGAGCCCATAATGCTGGTGGGATTAACCGCCTTATCCGTACTGATCATCACAAAATCCGTCGAGCCATTAGTATCCGCCGCGTTGGCAATATTGCGCGTCCCGACCACATTATTTTTGATCGCCTCACCCGGATTGCCTTCCATCAACGGCACATGCTTATGAGCCGCGGCATGAATAACCACCTGCGGTTTGGCGTCTTTGAACAACTGATCGACACGGACTTTATCGCCAATATCACAGATGACCGCCTGCATGGGCACGTCCGGAAATTTCCTGCGCAGCTCCCGCTCAATAAAGAACAGTGGGTTTTCAGCCTGCTCAACCAGCAGCAGAAGCTTCGGCCCAAAGGAACACACTTGACGGCACATTTCCGAACCGATAGACCCGCCGGCACCGGTTACCAGAATAACTTTGTCCTTCAGGAATGTTTCGATCTTCGACAGATCCAACTGCACCACATCGCGTCCAAGCAGGTCATTAATATCCACGTTACGCATCTGCGAAACCTGCAATTTGCCGGAGGCAATATCCGTCAGCGACGGTACCGTGCTGAATTTGAGCTTAGTGCCCTGGCAAATTTGCACCACATGACGCAACTGCTTACGGGTCGCCGAGGGAATAGCAATCGCGATTTCATCAATATCATTCTTTTCGCAGATGGCGGGCAATTGCTCTACGGTTCCCAGCACAGTGATCCCGTGGATGCTCATCCCCTGCTTGTGCCGGTCATCGTCAATAAAACCGATCACATCATACTGCACATCTTTACGCCGGAGCATCTCTCGCAATAGTGCCTCGCCGGCATTACCGGCCCCGACAATCAAATACCGCCGGGCTGTTCCGCGTGTCTCCGAGAAAAATTCTTCATGATACAACCGCACCATCATCCGCAATGCCGACAGGACAATCACAACCGCAAAGAAATCCAGTACCAGTACGCCTTCAATTGAGCGTTTGACGTCATTCAGTTCAATATACAGTTCTTCCGTTTCCTGCCGCTGCCGGCTGCCGGCCGGGTGTTCCTGTCGCTGCTTGCCGACAACCGGAATTTGTGCGACCTGTAAAATGTCGTTCAACCCCTTGAGATTAGCGTATTTCTTAGAGTACTTGGTTCGTTCTTCGGCAGTGACGGAATCGGTTCTTAAGGTATCATAGATTTCCAGTTTACGGCTGACATCCTCAAATACCTTCGGGGAAATCACCTTGGCACCGTAATAGATATGTCCATACCAGACCACCAGCAGTAAAATTAAACTGATCAGCGATGCCTTGACGATCAGCAGTAAATCCGTCAAGCCGACATACCGCCACCAACCCCGGAATTGACGCAACCAGCCAAAAACGATCAGCTTAATCGGCAGCGCCACCACAAACAGCAGTGGCAGTTGAAAAACCAGCCGTCGCCGCGATGAATAATCGCCGTAGGCAAACGCCAGCGTAAATGCCAGCGTCATTGCGACAAAAAAGCATCCCACGTGCGCCAGGATAATCAGCACCCGGCGAAAACTCAGCAACCCCTTCGGCAGTTTCTTGTCAGTTTCCATCGTTGTTTGAGGCATCGTCATTCCGTTTCAATTAGTCTTTCACCTGCTCAAGGTGCATAAAAATCTGATCAAAATCCACCCGGTCCACCTTCTTGCGCATCAGCGCGTAAATAACCGTAGAGGCACTAAAGATATAGCTAATAATATACGCCAGCAAAACCCCGACAATCATCAGCATAAAGAAATAGATCACGCCGGACGCGAGCGATTCACTCCAGTTCTCAGCACCGCCGGCCTTATTCAAAATCGCCAGGAAATCAGGTCGAACCCAAAGGCGTTCAATCTTGTCGCCGGTTCCGGCAAGACGCATCCCAAAGCCAAGCAAAACGTAAGTAAAGCCGAGCACAATATAAATAATCAGCCGCAGCACCAGATAGAAAAAAGTACCAAAAACGGCTGACATAAACACATAATAGGACATCCACACCGGCCGGTTCAGTACATAGCTGAAAGAGCGACCAATAGAATCCAAACCACTGGTGCCCTCAAAAGCAATCGCCGGGTACAGTAGTTGACCGCCGGCGGCCACGCCAATCGTCAGCAGGAAAATAATCAGTCCAAACAGCAGTAAAAAGATAAACATGACACTCAGCAGCAGTTCACCCACCCAGGGAATCCGTGCCGCAAGTCCGACGGCCAGCACCACCAGCGAAAAAACGATTACCATGCCAATGGGAATCAGCGGTGCCGACAGATAGGAACGGAATTTTTCAGACGCATATCGCATCGCCTCGAAAAGTCCCAATTGTTCTTCCTGCGCAAATTCAAGTGCCGCGCATCGGCAAATGGCCCCGCCGACAAAACTGAACACAGCAAAACTGATGCTGAAATAAAGAATACTGTAGATGGGATGAAATCGAAAGGCCCAAAGGATCGCCCTCACCGACTGCCACAGACTGTCCAGGACAAAGCGAACATTGCTGAAGATATTCTTATTGCTCAGATTCAACAGTTGTGTGGTAGCTTCGTGAAAACGCCCAGACATAAATGACCATAATGTTGAAAAAATCCCTTGGTCGCGATTGTCACGATAGGTGTCAATAAATGCCTGAGTTTGTGAAGGATTTTGGATATAGACATCCAATTCGGTTTGACCGGCCGTATATGCACCGGCAACATTATTGGCCGAGCACACTGCCACACGTCCGCCGCAGCGATCCATCACAAAACCGAGCGTACAAACCGCCACAACCGCGCAAAATGCCAGAATCATTTTAATCGGGCCGATGGCCAGCTTGAAACTCAGCGTCAGATCGGGAAGCGCCAAATCCTCCCAAATAACTCGTAATGAGTACCGCGTTGACAAAACGTCATCCTTTCCTTACCTCAACCTCAAACCTTCTGCGGATCAATGGAAAATACCGCAGGTACTACTTATATCGACTCGTCCAAACCGTCGCTGCCCTGTTGCCGACCGGCCGGAATACGGTAATCCTCATCCAGCCAGGCCCCTAAATCCACCAGTCGGCAGCGTTCGCTGCAAAAGGGGAAAAACCGGGCGTTCATCTGTTTTTTGCCGTCCGGTTTCGACGTCGCCGAAGGAATTACCTTACCGCATGTCGGGCATTTAAAATTCATTGTCAACGAAATCCTGAAACTTTCATAAACACTTACAAAAGTGTCTATTCTTCCTTATCGAAGCCGAAGTACATCTCATCAATATCATCTTCCGCTCCATCATTGTAATCATCCTCATCATCACCCAAGGCATCATCTTGATCGTAAGAATCATCCTCGTCATCTTCAGCATCGTCATCATACCAGTTTTGCTCGACGACGACTAATCCTTTTTCCAGCATTTCAGCGTATTGAACACAATAGCGGGTCCAGGGAATTCCTTCCAGTCGCGGCTTCGGAATCGGTTCCTGCGTGCCTTCACAGATGCCGTAGGTGCCGCTGTCAATACGTTTAAGAGCAGAATGAATTTCCTTAACAATTTTGCGTTCGCTGTCCATCAACCCCAGGGCGAATTCCTGCTCATAATTATCACTGCCCACGTCGGCCATATGAATCGGCATGCTGGACAAATCGCCGCTGGCGTCCATCCGGGACTTTTTGAGCGATTCCAATTCGATATGATTCACATCACCCATGATTTCCTTGAGTTTAGTAATCAGCAACTCACGGTAATGTGCCAGTTCCGTTTTGGAAAGATTCGTTTTACGCCGTTTTCGTCGTTTAGGAGCAGATTTTGCAGCAGTCGTTTTTTTGCGAACAGCGATTTTCTTTTTCGTCGCCTTTTTAACGGTTTTCTTAACAGCCTTCTTAGCAGTAGCTTTCTTTTTAACGACAGCTTTTTTCTTTGCAGTTTTCTTCGATAAAGCCTTTTTGCTTGAAGCGGCTTTCTTTTTCGTTGCCTTTTTAGCAACGGTTTTCTTTTTGACTGCTTTTTTCACGGTTTTCTTCTTCGCGACAGTTTTTTTGGCAACTGCCTTCTTCGTTGTCTTCTTAACCTTTTTTGCCACTAAAACTTGCCTTTCCGGTCTCTAAATATCAGTTTGATGGCTTTTCAGGCACACTCCTGCCTACAAAACGACGGGCTATAATATACAGAATGGACTTATGGTGACAATAAAAATCTTGTTTTTGACGAAAAAAGCGTGGCGATTACGTATATCTGGACAAGAAAGCAAGAGAAAAAGTGAAAACGAAGCGCATACGGGGCAACCTTCAGAGAACTTATATAACTCTTTATATTAGAACAGGTTAAATACAAGCCAAGGGAGTTTTCTCCGCCCTATTCCTGCGGACGGTCTTTCGAGAACTGTCCTAACGGCAGAAAGAATTTTTCTTGCTGGATATGCCCCTGATAGCCTTTCACACCGAAAGTTTCCTCGATATGACGGACATCCAATACTTCCCTTGGGCTGCCTTGATACGATTTTCCCTCGCTGCCTAACAAAAGCACCCGATCACAATACTGACAGGTCAGGTTAATATCATGTGTCACCAGCAATATCGTCTTACCCTGCTCACACTGCATTTGCTTGAGCAGGTCGAAAATTCGCACCTGATGCTTCAAATCAAGGTGGCTGGTCGGCTCATCCAGCAATAAAACAGGTGTTTCCTGGGCCAAAGCCCGGGCGATAAAGACTCGCTGACGTTCGCCGCCGCTGAGATGGCCCAGCGGCCGGTCAGCAAAATCCTGTGTATCCGTCGCTTTCAGAGCGGCTTGAACAGCTTGAATATCCGCATTTTGAGCAAAAAAGGCATTTTTCTGTCCAAAACGGGCCATGAGTACTGTTTCCTGCACGGAAAAACCAAACGCCGGCACAAATTCCTGACGCACCAGTGCTAACTTGGCCGCAAGCTGACGCGTTGAAAAGTCCTGAATGGAATGTCCCTCGATTTGAAGCGATCCGGCCTGCGGTGTCAATTGTCCCGACAAAAGGCTCAAAAAAGTACTTTTGCCTGCCCCGTTCGGCCCGACAACCGCCCAAAACTCGTTTTCAGCAACCGAAACAGATAAATTGCTCAAGACCGCCTGTTCAGCGTAGGCAAATGAGAGGTTCTGAATATCAATCATGCTAAGCCCTCCCCCAATGTATCGATTTAGTATAGCGAATCAGCAAAATCAGGAAAAAAGGCCCGCCCGCCAATGCCGTGATGACGCCCACCGGCAGCAGTTCATTGGGAACAATCACGCGGGCGACAGCATCAGCCGCGACAAGAAATGCCGCGCCGACGATCGCACTCAGCGGAATCAACTGGCGATGGTCCGGCCCGGCTACCAACCGCACCGCATGAGGCACAATCAACCCCACAAAGCCGATCAACCCGCTCAAAGAAACCGCCAGCGATGTCATCAAAGCCGCAAGGGCAAACGCAATCAGACTCGTCCGTTCAACAGAAACCCCAAGGCTGCGGGCGTCGTCGCTGCCATAACTCAGGATATTGAGGCGATTGCCCATCATCGTTAAAATAACTGTCCCCGCTAACACCATCAACGCGGACGCTACTACTGGAAGCGGACATTCAAGCTCTTGAAAATTGCCCATTAAGCGAAAAATGGTCGATTGCAGGTCGCGAGCGTCAAGAATGGACGACAGGAACATAATCATCGCCGAGAAAAACGCGTTCACTACCACGCCTGCTAACAGCAAGCCTGTTACATGTTGGCGACCGGTGATGCGTCCAATGCCCCAGACCAGCCAGACCGTGAGCATCGCTCCTGCAAATGAACATGCCATAATCGGCGACAGTCCCAGCCAGGCCACGCGGAATGTCCAGCCGAAACAGACCGCCAGCATCGTCCCCAATCCCGCCCCGCTGGAAATACCGAGAATATACGGGTCGGCCAGCGGATTTCGCAAAATCGCCTGAAATACCACACCCGAACAGGCCAGCGCCGCCCCGATAACGACGGCGAGACAGACACGCGGCAGGCGGAAATAAAGAAAAATCTGAAAATCTACATTCGGCGGCTCATCTGCAGTATTATGATACCCCGAAAACAAGTAGTGCCACTCTGATTGAATGCCCTGAACAACCTTACTGATAGAAATCAATTCCAGTTTATTATCGATATCCTTTCCCACAAGTAGCGACAAACACATCACTGCAAGCAGAATCACCAAGGCAATCCCTATTCGAGCAATTAATTTTCCTGCCGTCAGCATCTTATTTCTCCTGCTCACTGTGGATACAGTTATAAATCAGTTCCATCGCTTCATCTAATCGCGGCCCTAATCGCGAAACTAAATCGCCATCAATCACATAGATGCGTTTGCTCTTAACAGCAGGTGTCAGGTGAAAGCGGCGATAAAATGTCTCGACAGTATTCTTTTGCGTTTCAAGCTGAGCCGGATCCATCGTCGGCTCAATAATCACCTCCGGCATCGCCCGAATTACATTTTCGGTGCTCACCGGCGGATAAATCTGAAGCGTATCCCCCACGGCATTCACCCCGCCGGTCAGTTCGATCAGCTCATTGACAAAAGTAGTCGTTCCCGCCACTCGCAGCGGATCCCGCTGAATTACCCACAAAACCTTTGGTTTTTCAGATTGACCAACACGTTGTGCAATTGCCTGCTGTTTAGACTTCAAGCGGTCCAACATCTGTTGTGCCTGCGGTTTCCGGTCAACCGCAATGCCGATTTCTTCAATGGCACTGTAAAGTTGTTCAATGCTTTCAATATCGACTGTCAGTGTCTTACAGCCGATTCGCTTCAGCCGCGAAGCCAACACCGCCTGCTGCTCAAAGGCCAGTGTCACCACCAGCGTCGGCTTCAGTTTCAATACCGACTCAATATCCGGCTGCCAGAAGCTGCCGATATTTTTTTTCGTCTGGGCCTGTTCGGGATAGTTGCTGTACTCGCTCACCCCGACAATCTCCTCATCCAGCCCCAACGCAAACAATATCTCCGTCAGATTCGGCGCCATCGAAATAATCCGCATTCCGGATGACTCTTTTCGGGAAATGTCAACCGGTTCCACTTTCTTGTCACATCCAAGAAGAAAAATCATCAGCAATGGAGCAAAGATTGCCACTTGGAATTTAGAAATTGGAAATTGGAAATTCTTCATCAGAACCCGGTTCTCTTAAACTGTTTCTCCAATTCCTGAATCGAAAACGCAATCGTCGTCGGTCGCCCATGCGGACAGCGGCTGGTTCGCTGGACGATATCCTTATCCGCCAGCAAATCCGCGATTTCACCTTGTGACAATGCCTGACCGGCTTTAATCGCGGCCTTGCACGACGCCATATCCAGAATCTCATGCAACAGCCGCTCTTCATCGGCTTTGTCATCGTCAGCGAGTTTGTCAAGCATCTCGATCACGCATTCGATCGGGTCAGCCTTCTCCAGCATCGTCGGAAACGCCTGAATCGCCAGCGTATTCGGCCCGAACGGCTCCAGCTCAATCCCCAGCTTGTCAAACAACTCCGTCTGCGATTCAAATGCTTCGAGCTGGGCATTGGTCACTTCAAAACTATGCGGCATCAGCAGCCGCTGGCTCGGAAGATTGCCCTCTCTCAGCCGCCGGTTCATTTGCTCATAGATAATCCGCTCATGCAAAGCATGTTGGTCAATGACCACGAAACCCTCATCATTTTGCACAAGAATATAGCTGTTGTGAACCTGCAAGAATTCTTTGGCAATCCAATTTTCCCGGTCCGGCTGTTCAGAAAACTCAGGAACACTTGTGATTGGCTTTTCAGGATGATACATCGCAGATTGACTGCCGCCGGAATGCGAGGGCTTGGAAAACGTAAATGTCTGCTGTGACGTCGCGGACGACGGCTTCTTAAAGAAATCCTCCATCGCCCGGTGAATTCGCTCGCGCCGAGCGTCCGCCTGTGTTGCCGGCGGTATATCAAGCGGTTCATTGTCATCTGATGCTGCTAATGTCGGCACCCGACCTCCAACGTCCAGATTAGTGCTGAGCAGTTTGTCCCGCAATACCGCCAGAACCTCCGAATGCACGAGATTGGAATTGTCAAACCGCACTTCCGTTTTCGTCGGATGCACATTGACATCATAGTCCTCCGGCGGCATCTGGATAAACAAAAACACCACCGGGTACTTATTCGGCTCCATCAGACCGCGATACGCCTCTTTAACCGCATGCAGAATAAATTTATCACGGATAAACCGCCCGTTCAAAAACAGGTACTGGTACTTACTGCTGGCCCGCGCATCCACCGGTCGTGCCATCAGCCCGCGAATCTCCATGCCGCGTTCGGCCCGGCTGGTACTCAGCAAATCCTCCGCCAGTTCGGCGCCGAATAAAATCCCAATACGCTCGCGAATACTTTGTCCGCTCAGTAAGCGGTAGACGTCCTTACCATTATGCCGCAACGTCAAATCCAGGCTGTCATGGGCCAGCCCGATGCGGATAAAATGCTCTTTGATATGCGTCATCTCCGTCGCAGGCGTCCGCAGAAACTTCCGCCGCACCGGCAGCTTGTAAAACAGATTTCGCACATCAATCGTCGTGCCAACCACCGCACTGCAGGGACGAATCTCTTTTTTTTCGCCGCAGTCAACCTCAATGACATACCCGCCGATCGCGTCCGCGGTCCGGCTGGTGACCGATACCTTTGCCACAGAGCCAACACTGGCCAACGCTTCGCCACGGAACCCCATCGTGCGAATCCCGCTCAAATCTGCACTCGTTCGCAGCTTACTCGTCGCGTGCGGCTCAAACGCCAATGCCAAATCGTCCGCATCCATGCCGCAGCCGTCATCAATAATGCGAATCAGCGACCGTCCGCCCTCTTCGACCTCGACGGTAATTTTCGTCGCACCGGCATCGATACTGTTTTCCAGCAATTCCTTGACCACGCTGGCGGGCCGTTCAATAACCTCGCCGGCCGCGATCATATTTATCATGTTGTCGTCCAGAACGGCGATCTTGCCCATGCTCACACTCTCAAATCTCTCAGCCTTGTCATTCCGAGCGAAGCCGAGGAATCTATTAAATCAGCATCGCCGAAGGCGATTCCAATATTTTATATTTTAATGTTTGATTTTTAATTTGTTATAAAAGCAGGCTTTTACCGGTCATATCCTCCGGCTGATCGATGCCCATTACTTCCAGCATTGTCGGCACAACATCAGCAAGTTTTCCGCCTTCGGCCATTTTACGGTTCTTGAACTCGTCATCGACGATAATAAACGGTACATCGCCGACCGTATGCGCGGTATAGGGCATGTCGTTCTCGAAATCCCACATCCGCTCAAAGTTGCCGTGATCGGCCAGAATCACGCTGCTGCCGCCAAGTTCCTTGACCTTGTCAACCACACGCCCAACACAGGCGTCCACCGTTTTGCAAGCCGTAATCGCCGCCTCCAACACACCGGTATGGCCTACCATGTCCGGGTTGGCAAAGTTGCAAATGACTATATCATATTTTCCGGTATCGAGCCGGGCGACGATTTCGTCGCATACCTCAACCGCACTCATTTCCGGTTTCATGTCATAGGTCTTAACCTTCGGCGATGGAATAATCTGGCGGTCTTCGCCCTCGAACGGCTCTTCGCGCCCTCCGTTAAAGAAAAATGTCACATGTGCATACTTTTCGGTTTCCGCACAACGGAACTGCGTCAGTCCCAGATCGCTGAATAGCTGGCCGGCAATATTCGGCATCTCGGTCACTGGTTCAAACGCCACCGGCGCATCAATCGTCGCGTCATATTCGGTCATGCAGACATAATTAACATTTCGCTGAACCGCCCGCTCAAAGCCTTCAAATGTCCCATCGACAAACGCCCGGGTCAACTCACGCGGTCGGTCGCCGCGGAAGTTAAAGAAGATCACGCTGTCATCGTCTTCGATCAGTGCCAGCGGATTACCGTCCGCATCAACAATATTCGTCGGCAGAACAAACTCATCCGTCTCGTCTTTGGCATAACTGGCCTCAATCGCTTCGGCGGCACTGCCGGCCGTATTGCCGATTCCCTGCGTCAGGCACTTGTAAGCCACCTCGACGCGATCCCAGCGTTTGTCCCGGTCCATCGCGTAAAACCGTCCCGACAATGAAGCAACCTTGCCCACGCCGATTTCAGCCATCTTTGCTTCGATATCCTTCAGATACCCCGCTCCGCTGGTCGGCGGCGAATCCCGCCCATCCATAAACGCGTGCAAGTAAACTTCCTCAAGCCCCTTGCTCTTGGCCATTTCCAGCAGTGCATACAAATGCCCCAGCAGCGAGTGTACGCCGATATCACTGCACAAGCCCATCAAATGCAGCTTTTTGCCGTTAGCAACCGCCTTATCCATGGCGTCGTTCAACGCTTTATTCTCAAAAAACTCACCGTCACGAATCGCCACGGTAATACGCACCGAACTTTGATAAACCACCCGGCCGGCCCCGATATTCTGGTGCCCCACTTCACTGTTGCCCATCGTTCCTTCCGGCAGCCCCACATCTTCGCCGTAGGTCCGCACCAGGCAATTCGGATATTCAGCCATCAGTTTCGCATCCACCGGCGGCTTGGCCTGAATAATCGCGTTATAGTCATCTTCTTCCGGCCGAGGGTTGTAGCCCCAGCCGTCACGGATAATCATCACACACGGACGTTTTCGTAAACTCACCGTCTTTTCGGACATATTTTCTAAACCTTTCTGTCTCAATAGGATTTGTTCATCAATAGCCCGACCAGTGTAAAAAAACGCTTGCGCGGTGTCAATGGTATTCCGCCAATTCTCCAATTTGACGACGGGCGTACACAAATGCGGCATTTCGAGGCGGTTTTAAGCAGATAATCCCGACTTTTCTGCCCGAAATCCTTTGACAGTCGATGCGTTTTTGCTATAATCGCCGACTGGAATAATCCTCATTTTTTATCGAAAAAAAAGGAATTTATCCGGCAAAGGCGGATTAGAAAGGATGTTTTGTATGTTGACAGCACAGAAATACTGGGGTTTATGTTCGATTATCGCGTTTTCATTTGTTCTTCTGGCAGTAACCGGCTGCGAAGCACCGCAACCGTCGCCAACCGATCCCAACGCACTCATGGATCAGGCAGACATTGATGTCGAAATGCCGGAAGCCGTCGCTACCATCGAAGAACAGCGCAACCGCGCCGTTGGCTTCTATGTCGATGCAATGATGCTCAATGACCTGAATAACCGCGAAGACGCCATCCGCAAACTTAACCGGGCACTGGAACTGGACCCGCACTTTGCCTTGGCCTACTCGCTCAAGGGCGATATCCTGCAGGGTATGGAAAAGTACGAAGACAGCGCCGATGCTTATGAAAAAGCCACCGAAATGGACCCGTGGTCGTTCAAGGACTTCTTCAACCTCGGTAAAGTCACCCAGATCATCAAACAGTTCGCCCGCGCCGTCAAAGCCTATGTCGCCGCCTGTAACCTGGAACCCGAACACTATGGTGCCCACATCGGTGCCGCTCAGTGCTACTATGAACTGAAAGAATACGATAACTCCATGTCTTATGCGACCAAGGCGAAAGAACTGGATCCGGAAAAGGCTGACCCCGAACAACTGCTGGGCGATTTATTTGAAGCCCAGAAAAACCACCCTGAAGCCATCAACGCGTACCGCCGGGCACTGGAACTGGAAGGCAACAACCCGGAAATCATGGTTTCACTGGCACGGGCTTATCTTCGTTCCGGCCGCTACAGCTCTGCCAAAGAACTGCTGACCGATGTCATCATTGCCGATGATAACAACGGCATGGCTCACCAGTACCTCGGTTTTGCACAGCTTAAGCTCAAAGACACGCAGGCCGCCATAGCAAGCTATAAGCGAGCCGTCGAGATTGACGATAACGACTGGATGGCTCACAAGGGCCTCGGCGTCGCCTACATGCTGATGAGCATGAAGGACAATAACCAGCAGTTGCGAGCACTGGCAACTGAGCAATGGGGCATTTCGCTGCAGATCAAAGAAGACCAGCCCCGCCTCAAAGAACTGCTCGACCGTTATACAAAGTAGCAGGGATATCAATACATGCAATGAACCGCTTCGGCTTAAAACCCGGAGCGGTTATTATTTGCACGCGAGACCGGGAGCCCCTTTTTCATGACAACAGAAAATTCCGAACACATTCCATGGAAAACGGCAATCCTGCTGTTCTGGCCGGTGGCGATTGCCGGTGCGGCGCTGGATTTGTGGTCCAAGGCGGCGGTTTTTAATTGGCTGCCGACATTAGAGCCGTATCGCTGGTTCATCGTTGAGGGAAAGATCGACCCTGTTCCGGACTATCGCTATGTTTTGATAGACGGCTTTCTGCAGTTCATCATGCGTGAAAACCAGGGTGCGGCTTTCAGCATGTTTTTCGGCCAGCGTGGTTTTCTGGTGGGCATTTCCTGCGTGGCGTTTGTGGTGGTAATGGCCGTTTTCTTTTCCCGCAAGGTGACGCACAAACTGGTCTTGTTTGCACTCGGCTGCATCACCGGCGGCATCGTCGGCAACCTCTATGACCGAATGTTTAATGAAGGCCGGGTGCGGGATTTCATCGATGTCTTTGTCGGTGACTACCACTGGCCAACCTTCAACGTCGCCGACTCCATGCTCTGCATCGGCGTAGGACTGCTCATCATCGTCAACCTCCTCCACAAAGAACCAGACGAAAAAGAACTCGAAGCATAACGCTTCGACTGATCAACAAAAGCGTGGAGCGATAGCGACAAGACGCATTATGCCTGTGCCAACACTATTCACACGGTTTCCCATCCCGTCGATCCCGTCTAAAAACCAGTGTCCTCAGCGTCTTCGGTGGTTAAATTTAACCTTCCGTGATTTCCGTGGTAAATAATAAGGCCGGCATCGCTACATCTTCAACTGCTCAAACACGCCTTCTTCCACAAACAGCGGAATCTCCAGCCCCGCCGACATCGCCAGCGCATCTGACGGTCGGCTGTCAATTTCAATAGTCTCGCCGTTGCGCAAGACATGAATCGATGCAAAAAAGGTATGCTCCCGCAGGTCGCTGATCACCACTTTCTGAATCCTCCCGCCCATCTGCTCAATCGCATTGACCAGCAGGTCATGCGTCAGCGGCCGCGGCAGTACAATCTGCTTGACCCGCCGATCGATCGCGCAGATTTCCGCCATCCCGATCACAATGGGAAAACTCCGCTGATCGCCGCCCTTTTCCCGCAACACCACCACCTGCTCATCGGTCTGCTCATTAATAATAATCTGCGCCAACTCAACCGGAATTTCCATGATTTCAGTTCCCAGTAATCAGTAAACAGTTACCATTGTACTATGCAAGACTCGTTCTCTATCATTCCGAGCGAAGTATTGTCACCCCGGACACCGATCCGGGGCGAGGAATCTATTTAAACAGCCATCGCCAAAGGCGATTCCACAAAATATTCTTAATCAGTGTTAATCCGTGTCCATCCGTGGTTCAAAAATAATCTGCGAAATCTGCGATTCCTATTACTATCCCAGCTCCGCCAGATGCTTCTCAATCGCCGCCAGCTGTTCCTGCAGCTCTTTCAGCTTCGCCCGGCTCTGTTCAACCACTTCCGGCTTGGCCCGGCTGACGAAATTCTCATTACTTAGCTTGCCTTCCAGCGGACGAATTCCCTTTTCGACAAATTCCTTTTGCTTTTGCAGGCGTTTGCGTTCTTCGTCCGGGTCAATCACATCATGCACATAGACCTGCACCTCACCGGCGACCACCGCCGCAGCGTTATCAGGCTTTTCCAGTCCCGCTGCGATTTCAAACGGAGCCACACCCGCAAGCTGGCCGATCAAAGCACTGTTGGTATTCAGCAAACCGCACATCGCCTCCGATGCCGAAGCCGAAGCTGGCACCTTCTTTGACGGCGGGATATTGTATTGGCTGCGAACCTCGCGAATCGAACGAATCACGCTCTGAACCACTTCGATATCCGCCTCGACTTGCGCATCAATCTGCCCGCTGATACTTTCCGGCCACGGCGAGATCATAATTGACTTGCCCGCCGTCAGTTCCATAATGCCATTGAGGCCGCGATTCGGAGCGATGGCGTTGAGATTCTGGAAAATACCCTCAGTAATAAACGGCACAAACGGATGCAGCAGCCGCAGCACCTGGTCCAGCACAAACGCCAGCACGTTTTGGGCAGTTGCTTTCTGAGCATCATCCTGCATCCGAGGCTTGGACCATTCCAAATACCAGTCACAGAAATCGTTCCAGAAGAATTTGTAAATCTCATTCAGTGGCTCGTTATACTTATATGCTTCCAGACCTTCGGTGACCGCGTCAATCGTCTTGGCCAAACGCGACAGAATCCACTTATCCGTAATATCCAACTTTGCCGCGTCAAACGCATTCGGATCAGTGCCTTCCAGGTTCAGCATCGCAAACCGTGACGCGTTCCACAGCTTATTGCAGAAATTCCGCCCGTTGTCGAACTTCGGACTGCTGTTGACCTTCCGACCGTCCGGCAGTTCGATCTCCGCCACCGGCATCCGCACATCCTGCGTATCGGTCGTCATATTCGCCAGCGTAAACCGCATGGCGTCGGCACCGTGGCTGTCAATCGCCACCAGCGGGTCAATCCCGTTGCCAAGACTCTTACTCATCTTGCGCCCCTGGCCGTCCTGGATCATCGCGTGAATATACACATCACTGTACGGAATCTCGCCCACACAGTACTGGCCCATCATGACCATGCGAGAAACCCACAGCGTGATAATCTCCCGCGCGGTACACAACACCTGTGTCGGGTAAAATTTCTTCAATGTGTCATTCTCATCCGGCCAGCCCATCGTACTAAACGGCCATAACGCCGAGCTGAACCAGGTATCCAACACATCGTCGTCACGAACCCAGCCTTGTTCTTCTAATTTCTTTTCATACTCTTGATTTCCGGCATCAACACACTTATAGATACGAATCCAGCCTTCTTTTTCCGAGTGAGGCAGTTGGAAGTGTGCGTGATTTCCAAAATTGAAAACACCTGTTGTTTCTTGTTCTTCAGCAACTTCCTGCATTTCAGAAATGACTGGCTCTGGATACTCATCTTCCTCTACAAGAGTTAAATCGCCTTCAGATGGACATTGCATATCAAGTGTCCAAACCGGTATCTGGTGGCCCCACCACAGCTGCCGGCTGATCGGCCAGTCTCGCAGATTCTCCAACCAGAGCTGATAATTTTTCGTATAGCGTTCGGGATAAAACTTCAGCCGTCCTTCAAGCAACGGCTTCAAGGCCAGCCCTGCCAGCGAATTGGCCGGCACATCGGTTCCCTCAAGGATTTCCGTTCCGAACTTTTCCGCCAGATGGTCAATCGGCTTCTTCACGGCGATATACCACTGATCCGACAGATACGGCTCAATCGGCACATGACTGCGGTAGCTGTGACCGACCTCATGCGCATAATCGCGTACCTCTTCCAGCAGTTTTTCCGTGCGGAACCAATCGACGATGGCCTCACGCGCCTCAAACCGGTCCATCCCCAGCAGATTCTGTGCCTCCGGTGCCGTCGCGTCTTCCCATCCGTGCTTATCGCTGATCGAGCCGTCCGGTGCCATCACATTTATCACCTCCAGATCATGCCGCAGACCGATCTGCCAGTCGTCCGGATCATGCGCTGGCGTGACCTTCAAAAAGCCCGTCGAAAACTTCGCCTTGTCATCATCACTTTCCGGATTCGGCAAGACAACATGCTCATCAGCCACAATCGGAATCAGCCGCCCAACGATCGGCAGCCGCACTTTTTGGCCGACCAGTGCCTTTGCCCGCGGATCAGATGGATTCATCGCTACTGCCGTATCGCCCAGCATCGTTTCCGGCCGCGTCGTCGCCACCGTGACATGGTCAACCGTTTGACCGTCAATCTCTACCGGCGTTTCCAGCGGGTACTGAAAGTACCAGAAAAAACCCTGCACATTCTGATGTTCCACCTCGTCATCAGCCAATACCGTCTGCGTCGCCGGATCCCAATTCACCAGGCGCTTGCCGCGATAGATCAGCCCGTCTTTGAACAGGTTAAAGAAATTCGTCCGCACCGCCTTCGCACACGTCTCATCCATCGTAAACCGCACACGATCCCAGTCACACGAACACCCCATACTCTGGAGCTGCCCCAGAATACACGCCTCATATTCATCCTTCCACGACTGAACATGCCCGACAAACTCATCCCGCTGGAAATCGGTCCGGCGCTTGCCCTGCTCGGCCAGCAGACGCTTTTCCACAACCGTCTGCGTCGCAATGCCCGCGTGGTCCGTTCCCGGCATCCACAGCGTCTCAGCCCCCTGCATCCGTCGCCAGCGAATCAGCACATCCTGCAGTGTATTATTCAGCGCATGGCCCAGGTGCAGCGCAGCCGTCACATTCGGCGGCGGAATCACAATCGCATACGTTCCCTTGGGAGCTTCAGATGTCTCGTCTGCATGAAAATAATGACCGTCGGCCCACAACTTTGCGGCCTCGGCCTCAACGGCGGTCGAATCATAAATCGTCGGTATTTCGCGTGCCATAAAAAATCCTACCCTGTTCTTAGCTTAACAACGTTCAGCCTGCCCTCAGTGTCATTTCAAAATAGCAATATGTCATTCCGAGCGCAGCCGAGGAATCTATTTAAACAGCTATCCCGACGAAGTCGGGATTCCACATGTTTGCATTTTGCCCTTTAATTTATCATAAAAAAAGTCCCGATTTTCCGCAGAATACCGGGACTTTTGATTATATCGTCAAAAAAGCGATTGTAAAGGCCTAATCGAGCTTCAGCGTCATCAGGAACTCACCGTTACTGTGGGTCTTGGCAAGCCGGCTCTTGAGCAGTTCCATCGCCTCGATCATGTTCATTTCGCTCAGCACTTTACGCAGCCGGAATACCAGTTCCATCTCACGCGGATCCAGCAGCAATTCTTCACGCCGCGTACCGGACTTGCTGATGTCGATCGCCGGATACGTCCGCCGTTCCACCAGCCGTCGGTCCAGGTGCAACTCCGAGTTACCGGTCGCCTTAAACTCTTCAAAGATAACCTCATCCATCTTGGAGCCGGTATCCACCAGGGCCGTAGCGATAATCGTCAGTGAGCCGCCGTTTTCGATATTACGGGCAGCCCCAAAGAAACGCTTGGGCATCTGCATCGCGTTGGCGTCCACACCACCGGTCAGAATCTTGCCGGAGTGCGGCATCTCGGTATTATACGCACGCGCCAGACGCGTAATCGAATCCAGCAGGATAACAACATCCTCGCCGTACTCAACCATCCGCTTGGCCTTTTCGATAACCATCTCAGCCACCTGGCAGTGACGTGCGGTCGGCTCGTCAAATGTCGAACTGATAACTTCCACGTCGTCGTTGGTCTTACGTTCCATGTCCGTTACTTCTTCCGGCCGCTCGTCAATCAGCAGCACGATCATCTTCACTTCCGGATGATTGCTGCTAATCGCATTGGCAATCTTCTGCAGCAGAACCGTCTTACCGGTTCGCGGCGGAGCCACGATCAAACCACGCTGGCCCTTGCCCACCGGCGTTGCCAGGTCAATGATTCGCATACTCAACTCTTCCGGCGTCGTTTCCAGTACCAGCCGTTCTTCGGCGTGAAGCGGCACCAGGTCACGGAAGACAACCTTTTCCGACAGCTTATCTGGCTCCTGGTAGTTAATCGCCTCAACACGCAGCAGCGCAAAATACTTTTCGCTTTCCTTCGGCGGACGAATCTGTCCCTGTACAATATTACCGCTCTGCAGGCCAAACCGGCGAATCTGCGACGGCGACACATACACATCATCCGGCGATGCCAGGTAGTTATACTTCGGACTTCGCAGGAAACCAAACCCGTCCGGCAGGATTTCCAGGACGCCTTCGCCGTACATCAGCCCTTCCTGGCGGATTCGTTCTTTCAGAATGCGGAAAATCAACTGCTGCTTGGTCATCCCGATAAAATCGTTAATGCCTTCTTTCTTCGCCAGGCCGTGAAGATCTGTCACTTCAAGGTTTTGAAGGTCTGTAATGTGGAGATTTCCCCGTTTGATGCGTTCATATTTGGCGTGAACCGACTCCTCCTCAGTCATTTCCTTGCTTTCGTCAGCCGCGGCCTCCTGATTACCGTTTTTGCCGTTCTTCTTAGCCGATTTCTTCTTCTTTTTCTTCTTCTTGGAAGTCGGCTGTTTAGGCTCAGGGCTTTCCGTTTCCGCTTTTTCTACTTCCTCAAACGTTTCCGGCTCAGTTGTTTCAGCGGTCGCCTCGACGGCTTCTTCTTCCGGCACCTGTTCTTCGGCTGCGGCGGTGATGGTCTTCTTGCGTGTGGATTTTTTCTTCTTACGCGTTGTTTTTGCCGTTGTCTTGGCCATGTGTTCTCCTTGTCAGGTAGAAAAACAATAATATAATAAAATAATTCTAACGGTCTTGCAAAAACCGTTATTATGTAAATTCTTACGCTATAGAAAATTACAGTTTTTCAAATAAGCATGTCTCGCCTGTAAGGGCGAATCCTTAATTTTGCTTTTTGGATTTTGATTTTTAATATTTCAAACTGACGATTAGGCAGTTTGGTTATTACTCCTGTACTTAAGCAGGAAATGATGTCTGTACTCGCTGCGGCCGATACACAACTCTCACTCGCCATGGTAGCGGCCCCCGCGATGGCTGTATGTCATTTTTCGATGGGCTAAACGTGTGCTGCTGTCCTCATCCGTGGAACTGTTTACTGATCCTTAACTCCGTTTCGTTTATACACTCTCACCCCTGTATATATCAGCATCTCCTGTGGCTCTACAGGGCTGATCAAACTGATACGAACTACTACTTGCCTTTTGTTATGCTTGAAAAGAGTTGAGCGACTTGCTCGGCTACATCTGAAATATCAGAATTGTTATTTACCGTATAATGAGAAATTTCACGCTTTTTGTCCAGAGAAATCTGGCATTTTTCTCGTTTTTTTAGCTGATTTACATCAATTTTTCCGTTTTTTGACGCTCTTTCCAGCCTTTTTTCCAGATCGCACTCCACAAAAACCAAAAAATCGCACTTTTTTTCCCACCCTACCTCCACCAAAAGCGGCATATCCAGCACAATCCCACACACCTCCGGCTTCGCATGATACAACTCAATCAGCGCCTCAGACCGCCCCAAAACATGCGGATGAATCAAAGCATTCAAAAACGCCAGTCCCTCTGCATCCTCGAAAACCAGCCGCCCCAAAACCGACCGGTCAATCCTCCCATCAGAATCCAGCACCGAATCCCCAAATCGCTCAGCAATCGCCTTAACCACCTCCGGCAACTCCAGCACATCATGAGCAATCCGGTCCGCATCAATCACAGCACAACCCAGCCGCGCAAACTCAGCTGTCACAGTACTCTTACCCGATCCGATTCCCCCAAGTATTCCAATAATAGCTTTCTTTAACATACCAACATTTTACCCATAAACACTCCTTCATAAAATAAAAAAGCCCGATACTCGAAAAGAATACCGGGCTGTTAGAAAGCAAATCAGCTAAACTTAGCCTTGCGTCGGCTGATAATCACACGGCGGCTCGGGGCTGGTGCAGTCCAGCCACGTCTCCGCGATATTGGCCAAATCTTCCATATTCACATAGCAGTCCTTATTCGTATCACCTGCCGGATACGGATGGTCCAGGTCACCGCAGCGCGGCTCCGGCGAAACTACACCCACGCGGTAGTTACCCGTCACATTGGTATCGGGCTGCACCCGGATATACGCCTTGCCTGCCGGCAGCGTATAAGTTTTGTTATATGTGTTGCCGTTTGCCCAGAAGTCACCCTTCCGCACCAGCGTTCCGACCGCATTTTCCGAATAGATCCAGACACGTTTATACCGGGAGTCCGGCTCCTCAAACAGGATCTGGTAGTCGCCGTCTTGACCGGCGATAAAGGTAAACCAGTCCTCATCCGCCTGCACCGACGAATAATAGTCCATATACCCTGCCGTCATAGTCCCGTCCTTTGGAATGCTGTGAGCTTCTGCAGCAGTATTGCCGTAATCATCACCATTGACGCCAAGGTCAGTCACCGTCAGCGTGTAATACAAACCAAAATATGAATCACTGCCATGAACATAAAGCTTAAATGATTCACCCGTCCAGGATGAAACAGTCATATCGGTACTGTCGCCATAGACTTGACCACACCCGTCATTGTACGTTCTAAAGTAAACCGCGCAGTTGTCCAGATCGGTCAGCTGCACCCGATAGCTGTGCATCGGCTGAGTTTGGAATTCAAACCAGTCAACGTCAAACGGGCTGCTGTGATCCAGTGTCCCGGTGACGGGAGTACCGACCGCCAATGCCGTGGCAGTCGCACAGTCATTGGAAAAACTGTCCGGAGGCCGAACTTCCAACTGCTCTACAGAGACGCCGTAAGTGCCGACAATATTTGTGTCGCCATGCACAAGTAGATAACAGGGGCGATTGTGTTCGATGAAGACCGTGCGGGAATCCACTTCATTAATAGTCCACCAGTCAATCATATGTTCCAGATTACCCAGTTCATCTTCCTGATACACTAAAATCTTTTTATAGTGAGGATGTGCATTGTTTAGAGTAATGACATATTTCGCATGACCAACAGGGGTGAATTTGTACCAGTCTTCGTCTTTGTGGTAGTCTGACCAGTATTCAAGCGTTCCCAGGTGTTCAACACCGTCAGTCGTTATAGAAGCCGCCTGCGAATACACATTTGGCACATCGTCAGTATAGGTTCCGATGTCGGTAACCTGCAGGGTATAGTATTCGCCGGCCGATGTGTCTGATCCGTGTACCTGGATCTTATAGTCTTCTCCGGTCCAGGACGTCACCGTAACCGAACGATAGGAACTGAGAGCGAGGTCGCAGTTTTCAGTGTATGTTTTAAAGTAGCATCCGGAGTTGGTTGCCTGCACTAAATCGATTTGGTAGGTATGCAGCGGCTGCGTCTGGAAGTACAGCCAGTCTTCGTCCAATGTGTCACCATGCGTCAAGACGCCTTCAATCGGAGCCGCACCAACAGTAATCTCGTTGGCATCAGCACAGACATCGGCATAGTTGTCAGCCGGGGTGGTATCGACAATTTCCGCCGAGACATAATACCCGCCGGCGGCGTCATTGACCATCAGGTAAATCGTTCCGGGGTACTCAATAAACAGGGTACGCGTTTCACTGGCATTATTCGCCCACCAGCTAGTGACCTCGATTGGATCGCCAAATTCATCTGCATAGTAAACAAACATGCGTTTCCAACCGCTTTGGCTGCCCACCGTCAGACGGATGTGTGCCAGTCCAGGACTGGTGAACTTGAACCAATCCGTATCACTGGCAGCCAATTCACCATAGACCAGTGTTCCATCATTGGCAATGTCAAAAGCACCGGTATGATCGTTGGCATAATCCGGTGTTTCCGCAAAGCAAACCGGCAGACAGAAACACAGCGCGCAGATGAATGTGTACAAACATTGAGTCTTCATAGTACCCTCTCCTAAATCTCATCAACATTATATTATTGGGACTGGTAAGCGGATATTCAGCGACCCCCGCAGAACAAATGGAATCCGTTTCCGATAATTTCTCACCCTCGCGAGCCGCTGATAGACAGATGACTGGCGATATGTACGATAAATTATACCTGAATGGGATAGAATGTCAAGTTTTTTCCCATAAAGCAGTGGGTAAATCTTCGGAAGACGTCGCAAAACCGATATTTCAGTAAGATTCGCAATCAAGCCTTACCACGTTACCGGCCGGAGTAACTTTTCGAGCTTCGCATTGCAGCCGGAATCCGGTTCGGGCGTAAACCTTTTCACGAATCAGGCGAACCAGCCGGCAAACATCCTCAGAACCGGCATTGCCCCTATTGATGATAAAATTGGCATGTTGCGTGCTGACTTCTGCGTCACCGATACGCGTGCCCTTCAGCCCCGTCTCTTCGATCACTTTTCCCGGTGGGCCGATGGTCGCATGCATCTGCTCGGTACTCAGAAAGACCGAACCGCAGTTTGGCAGCCGTCGAGGAAATTTCTCACGCCGCTCCCGTAGAATCTCAAGCATTCTGGCATGTATCGTATTCGGAGACTCCTTTCGCAGCCGAAGTGTAGCCCGCAGAATCAACCAGTCCGAATCCTGAAAAATACTTGTGCGATATGCAAACCCGCACGCATCCCGCATGAAACTATGACACTGCCCTTCTTTATCCATTGCTTCAAGGCTGACAACCACATCACCGATACCCTGACGAAGACTGCCGCCGTTCATCGCGACCAGTCCGCCCAGCGTCCCCGGTATCCCGACAATATGCTCCAATCCAGATAACCCCGCCAGTCCGCACTGTCGGGCCAATCGAACAGCCGAAGCTCCCGCTTCAGTCGTTACCGTCTCACCATCGATATCCACAGCAGAAAAAGACCGCCCCACTTTGACCACAACG
This sequence comes from Sedimentisphaerales bacterium, assembly GCA_028282905.1. Taxonomy (GTDB): domain Bacteria; phylum Planctomycetota; class Phycisphaerae; order Sedimentisphaerales; family Anaerohalosphaeraceae; genus 4572-13. The sequence continues at coordinate 25,922 of JANQGW010000196.1, forward strand.
CCCCGAAAACCCGCATCGTCAAACAGAAGGTTAGAGCCTTGCCCGATGGTCAACGAGGCAACTTTCTGCTCATGCAGATATCGCCGCAAAACCGTTATCTGTTCAACACTTCCCGGCTCCACAAGTACATCGGCCGGCCCACCGATCTTCCATGTGCAGTGATTCTTCAAAGGCTCATCAAAACAAACTCGCCCAACATTCATATCAACAAGATGTCGAATCTTATGCTTCATCGCGGCCATTCTAAGACTTGTATCCACAAGGTCAAACAAAAAAGGCGACCTCTTTCGAGATCGCCTTTCAACAGGGTTAATTAATACAATTCCGCCAACACGGCGAAACATTTTTTAAACCGTCGCTGCCGTTTGTTTTGAGACATGCTTCTTGACGACCGCCTTATGCAGGCTTTTCATCACATAGTTCTCAACAACGCTCTCCCAGCCCATATGACGGGCCAATTCGTATCCGCTTTGCAGCATGCGGTTAAACTCATCATCATTCTTTGGCACTCTCGCACAGATTTCCAGCGCCACCTTTTCGCTGATCTTATGCTCCACCGCATCCCGCTGCGGTTTGCCGATTCGCAGCATCGCGTCAATATCACTGCCAGCGTCGCCGTTCAGGTCGGTATAATCGACCTCGATCACATTCGGTACCGCCTGTACGCCCGCGACGTCCTTGACGAACCCCGCACATCCGCAGACATTCGTCACCACGCAGATACCGCCAAACGTCAGCGGCTCCAACTGAGCGATTCCGAACGGCTCATAGATGCTCTGGCCGAACTCGACATCACTGCCCTTGCGAATATCCATAAAGTCCATATCCGCCGGCATGCGCTTTCCGCACGCCTCACGCGTAAAGCCGAACTGGTTAATAAACACCACCTTGATACTCCGACTTCGGGCATTGAACTCCTGCACACCGGCATAATACACCGCTTCGCCGCCGGTCAGGTCGGGCATACCCTCACGATGTGCCACCGGCCAGTTGTATTTGGCCTCCATCTCGACAATATCTTTACTCCGGCGTTTGTGGGCCTCGGTACTCAGCACAAACAGCACCGCCGTCTTGCCCTGTGCGGTAAACTCCCGGTCCATGTGCTCCAGCACCCGCAGATCACGCCACAGTCCCTTACTAAGCACCAGGCGGGTCACATGGGTAAACACAAAATCCGGCTTCCAGCCGAGAATATTATTGCAGTAATCACGGAGCTTCTCACGCGACTCGTATTTTTCTGCCAGGCTGATCTCATACGCGGGAATACCGTTATACGTCAGGTCGATATCGGCATACTCAAACTCCGGCGCCATAAACTTCAATTCATCCACCACACAGTCGCCGACCGCGAGAATGTTGTCACAACTCTTGGCGGCGTTCACCAGTGCATACTTGTAAAAATCACTCTGGTCACCAAAGACATCGTTGACATACTGCTCATTCTCATGCGCCTTGGCCAGCACATTATAGAACATCGTATCGTGACCGGTATTGCCCTCGACAATCCGCCGCATCGGCGCCACTTCATGAGCATAAAACACGGTCTTAAAATCATGCGGGTCCAGCACCCCGGCGATCGCCGTCGGCATCCCCATATATTCATGCGCCACGATGATCGTCGGTTTGTTTGGCTCAGCCGCACCGATCACCTTCAGCGCTTCCACCGCAGGCACACCCAATCGTACCCACTGCTCATAGTCCCAGATATGCTCATACCGGTCGCTGCGTATCCCATACTCACGGAACAATGCGCCCTTGAATTCATCGACACGTCCCTTGTCCATTCGGTTGATATCAACCAGCAGCACTTCCGGCCGGTTGACCACACCCGTCATCGGATCGGTAAACGTCCGACGGCCGTAAACGATCTCAACGTTAAACGCATCCTCAACCCGCTGGAATCCCGCCGCATAGCTGCCGCGGTTCAAGCCGTCGATAGATGAGTATAAGACTTCGCTGCCTTCGCCTAAACGATGAGCCGCGTCGCCTTCGGTGCTGAATAAAGGGCTGACCAGTACGGTCCGCCCGACGGCCTGGTCATAGGCCCGGCTGGTGAATGTCCCTTCCAATACGGCGCCAATACCGCCGATTTTCCCGGTTGCTTCGTGGGTCACATGGACCACGGTCGGTTTCAAATTCATCGCTGCTGTCCTCTCGATAACGTCTTTACTTAGGTACAAACTATTCAATGTCGGTCATAGCGTTTAAGCCCGCGCCGAAACCCTATTTCTGACGTCTTATCCCATTTCTAACACTGCAAACCGGCCAATGAGGCTGCCGATGCGCCATTACTACGCACGCGACCTGCCAAAGGTTTTATCGTCCGTTCCGTCTAAAATATAGAAAATAAATTCACCCCAAGCAAAAAAACAGATAGGTATTTCTCCCATAAAGACTTAGCAAAGCGAAAAAATCACAAATATGCACACTTTTATCGGCACGTTCCATATAAATCCGCCTGCTCTGATTGGAATAGCCTTCAGCGAAGGCGTTGGTCGCAATAAATAGGAGGTAATTTCGACCGAAAAAGCGAAATACCGCCACACATATGTCTCCTTTGGCGTT
>JANQGW010000092.1 GCA_028282905.1 Sedimentisphaerales bacterium
TTTCGAGGGTGGACTTAAAGAATTCTTCCAGCTCACGGTTTTTGCCGCTCTCACGATAGATTTGTTCGAGCGTGAGCCGCAACTGCAGCGGTGTCCGCGGATCTTCCAGTCCCTGACGCAGTTCACCGATAGCTGCTTCCAGATTGCCCGTTTCCCGATAGACCGTTGCCAGTTCGAGACGAACCATTGGGTCGGCCAGGATAGTCTTGCTGCGCTGCAGGTCGGTAATCGCTTTCTGTGGACGGCTCATGAGGCGGTTCAGACGCCCACTGAGACGCCAGGCACCGGGGTTTTCAGTTTCCGTCTCAAGGTAGCCGCTGACTTTGTCATAAGCTTCCTGAAGTTCGCCGTTGCCCATTTGGATCCAGGCTTCAACCAGCAGGACGACGGATTCTTCCGGATAGGCTGCCTTAAAGTTGGTTAACATCTTTTCCGCTTCGTCCATATGGCCGTTATCGAGGTATTTTTGCAGTATCCACAGTTGTGTTTCTTTTCTGTCGTCTGCTGCTGCGAGTTTATTGAGATGCTCTTTGATTTGTGAGCGATTGCCCAGCCCCTCATCAACGGTCACCAAGCCTCTCAGTAATACCGCATCGTTGGGCGTTTTCTCCAGCAGCTTGATGATAATTTCCCGGGCTTGCTCGAACTGAGCGCCGCTGAGGTAGTATTTCCACAGGAGGTTGTCGTCATCCGGCATATTATCGAGAGGATCTTTACCCAATCGACGCTGCAGATTGGCGTGAGCCAATTGGGCCTCTTCGTTATCCGGGTCAATTTCCATCGCCTGCTGATAGGCCTCGAGGGCCAGTTCGGCCAGTTTGGTCCTTTTGGCAGTATCCCATTTGGAACCGGCCATCCGCTCGGCCATTCTGCCCAGCAGCATTGCATTGGTAATAGTAGGATAGCTTTTCAGCAGACGCCGGCGAATCAGCAGGGCCTGGTCCGGATTATTTTCAGCGATACTTTCGGCATAGACGCTCTGGAGCTGCCAGTTGCCGGGGTCGAGTTGGCTGGCCAACACGATAGCTTGGAGCGCTTCGGCTTTTTGCTGAGGGGTTACCTTGCTTCCGAGTTCTTTGTTGCGGTCAAAAAGAGCCTGTGCCAGATGTCGTGCATAGACGGGATTCCGGGCATTCATGCGAACCGCCTGCTGGAAACTTTCAACGGCTAAGCTGTGCTCTTTTTTCTGCGTATAAACCTGGCCTTTCAGAAAGTGTGTTCGACTGGCCAGCGGCTGAGCGATGAGGCATTCTTCCAGTCTTTTCAACGCCTGATCATAATCTTTTTGCCCCAACGCGATGCGGGCGGAAAACAAGGCGCCGTCACAGCCGTCAGCATCCTGCTGACGCAGCTTATTTTGCAGATTTTCGGCGGTTTCAAAGTCTTCCTGCAGCAAGGCGATTTCAAACTTTTCCTGCAGGATTTGGCTGTCGTCCGCCTCGTCTGATGAAATTTGATTCACTTGCTCCAAGGCCTTTTCAGGCTCATTCGCTGTTCGATAAAGTTGTGCCAACGCGAGGTGTTTATCTTTGGAATCATCCAGGGTTTTCAGAACCTGCTCCTGAAGCTGTCGCCGGCGTTCGGCGGTAATGTTTTTTGGGTTGTCTTCCTGCGTCTGAAGCTGAAGCACTTTCAGGGCGATGTTATCGGGGTTTACAGCCAGGTACTGATCCAGCAGGTCAGAGGCCTGCGGGGCCTGATCGTTCCGGATGAGGTCATAGCATATCGCCGTCAGGGTTTGCGGATCAATTTTAGCGGGATCGGCTTCGAGCTGTTTAGTGACAAGCTGATGCCGTTGCTGCCGTAACTGTTCCAGCTTTTGTGTCTGTTCGGCAGTTGGTTCCTTGTTTTCGTCTTTCAAGGATTCGATGGTTCGAGTCTGCTGTCCGATCTGTCCGCTCAGCAAGGCAATCTGTAATTGAACGGTTTCCGATGCATCGGCATCCATGGACGCAATTTCCGCCTGGGCCTGCTCAAATAGATTAGCCGCGATCTGCGCATTCTTTTCAGATTGGTAGGCCGCAATCAACGCCTGTACCTTCAGGTGTTGACTGCGTGTGTTGGCGCCATAGCGTGACTGATATACGTTAACGTGGCTCAATACATTGCCCCATGCCCGGTGTTGGGCAAGCAGTTCGGCGTAGTCCAGCCGTAACTGTGGTTTTTGCAGAATAAAGAGAGATCGATTGGAAATGGCTTTGGTCAGGAACTCGATCTGCATTCCCGGCTCATTTTGCTGTTTCATAACATCGGCCAGCGCCAGGCAGAGGAACGGATCGATCGCGGACCCTTGCCCTTCTTTGTCCAGCGCCTTGGATTGTTCATACGCCTTGTACATGATGCGGACGGCCTTGTTCCGCTCGCCATTCGCCAGTAACTGCATACCCTTGTACTTTTGAACGATGGTATTTTCTGCGGATTTAATATAATCGTTGATTTCCTTGATGCGGGGCTGCGCTTTGTCGGCCCATTCTTTCGCGGTGGTTTCGTCTGCTTGACGATTGGCGATAAAAGCTTTTTCCAGATACATATTGGCAAGGAATGAATTCATCAAAAAGCGATACTGAAGGTTGAGTCCCTGCAGTGGCCCCGGGACATCCTGTGTACCCGGCATGGTGAGTGCATGTTCGGCAAGCTGAACGGCATCGTTGATCGCATCGGTATCTTCGAATGCCGAACCCTTTCGATACAGCAGGTTACACATTCGGAGAATATATTCGATGTTGTCGGGCTTTAGTTTGCGGGCCTGATTCATCGCTTCAATCGCGCGATTTGTTTCGGATAGCGGATCCATGCGGCCTTGACGTTCACTGAAAATGCGAGACAGGACGACATGAAATGCGTCATTGGGCTGGATGGTCTTGGCGGCCGTTTCAATGTCAGTGCGGAGTTGATCGACCGTGTTGGGGTCTACCGGTTCGGTCTGCATTTTGTAGGCCCAGAAGGTGGCCGTGGCGGTCGCCTTGTCATCGGCCTGTTCGATGCCTGCCTGCAGCCAGTGAAACGCTTCTTCTTTGGCGGTTTCGGCGGCATTTCGGATACCGGTTAATTCGTTTAGTGTACCTGATAACATAGCCGCTTCGGCACGATATTTGTAAAGGATATCATTTTCAGGGTACTGTTCGATCAGCTTTTCAAGACGTTCAATGCTTTCGTCCAGAAGTTCCTTGCGGTTTGGAGTGTCGCCGCGCTGGGCAATCGCCAGTGTTGCCCGGGTATGGGTGATCAGCAAATCCGCTTCCGGTTCAAGATTCTGTTCTTCCAGAACTTCGATCATTTGGGTGGTTTGCTCTTTAACCATTTTCCAGAGCTGGCTGCTGCCGGCATCGGCGGCCTGATAGAGAAAATCCAGCAGGAGTCGGCGGGCTTTCATGTTTTTGGGGTCAAGCTTGACAACTTCCTGCCAGCAGCCGCGAGCGGTAGCCCAGTCCGCATCATGCTGGTCGTTTTGGATCAGGCTGAATTCCGCCAGGTCGAAACAGCGGTCGATTTTGTATTCATCGGTTTTGCTCAGTCCCACGGCGTTGCGATAATACGTTTTGGCGGTTTCATAATCGCCGGCTTCCAACGCCTGCTCGGCTTTGGCCAGGGCACGGTCGGGATTGCGTCGTACCTGTAGAAAGACAATCGCCCCGGTGCCGCCAACAATAACCATTACCAACAGAACAATTCCGATAACGGCAATTTTTGTATTCAGCTTTTTAGCCATAAACTATCGACCTCCATACATATCGCGTTGTATCGCTTATGATTTCGATTTTTATCAAATTAAGCATCGCAACCGCTGCTGTGGATTTTCGCAATGGTCGTGATCGGTTATTAATCAGTTTTATTTTAGATACCGGCTACTGAGTATCAGCTGCTTGTTCATTATCAGCCGGCGATGCGTTAGCAGCTTCCCAGTCGGGCCAATGATTCTTTTCTAATTCCGGCAACAGCAGTGACAGCAGTTTTTCAGTCGCTGCCAGTGCTTGTTCTTTATTGGGATAAACGTCTCCGAAGGAGTCTCTGCCAAAAAATTTCCATTCTACTTTTGAGAAGTAGGCATATTGGCTGAACAAGTCAAACAGGGTGGTTCGCGTATCCGTTCGGCTTTCGCAGTATTGACCGTTGGCATGGAACAGATATTCGACGGAAAATTCCGATGTGCTGCCCAGTGCCGCCTGTGAGGTATGGGTGAACATGATATATTGAAACCCAATTTTTCCCTGTTGCGGTAATACGAGTGATAATGTTTGCTTGCTTTTGAGTGCATTGCCGCCGCCGACGTAGCATTCGTCCGGCACATGCGGCACCATGTCCGGGGTGCCGGTGTAATAGGTAATAAACAAAGAACAGAAGCGTGTTGGGCTGGTCGGTTCGGCGTCCGTATCTTCTAAAATCCATTGCAGGTATTTATCCGTACCCAGGCTCTCAAGGGTCGCGCCGTCAATGGCGCCTTTGTTAAGAACACGGTAGGGCGTAAGAGCCTTTTCATCAAAGTTATCCAGCGGTGTTTTCAGGTGGATTGGTTTTTTAACCAGTATATAGTCGCCCAATTCAATAATGATTTCCTTGGTTCCCGCTGCGCTCAACAGAATCAATGCACAGGTAAGAAACGCCGCTTTCAGATAATGTTTTCTGACGCTCATTGACCGGCCTCCTGTGCTGTTGACGGTTTCCGGCGAACAATAATGTCTTCATTGTCACCTTCATCTTCTTCGACAAATAGATTGCCCATCAGCCAGGCCAGTCCTCCGTACAGGAAGAACGCCAGCGGCAGCATCAGCATCCCCAGCATATCGTGGTAAATGCCCTGGGCGTATTTGGGATTGCCGAGGACATAAATAAAGCCGGTGATCGTCACCCGCACAAAGTTACAGAAAATTGCGATCGGCACCGTACTGCAAAGGAGGACAAGACGCTGCCAGGCGGGCCGCCAGTGCAGGTAGGCCATCGCTACGCCGAGGGCGACAAACGCCATTAACAACCGCATGCCGCTGCACGCGTCTGCGACATTAAGGGCGGACTCGATAGCTTTGCCTTTGTATTCAATGTCAATGACGACGCCGCGAACTGTGGCTTCCAGATCCGGCACCAGGCTCAGGACAAAACCGGAAACCTGTGCGGCCCAAGCCCGCATGGGATTGGTCAGTCTGAAATAGATACCGGCCGGCAGCGGCACGGCGAAAAACAGGTATGCCACCGGCAGCCAGGTGTATTTCAGCAGTTTCCAGCCGCCGACAAACAGAACAGCAGCTCCAATTGATGCAATCATGATCAGAGGTTTGCCGTACATGAATTTGAGTCCGACAAAGTTAACCGGATAAACGACAAACAGCAGCAGTATCAATGCCGGCATTCCGACATACCAACTGGGTTTCAGATCGTCTTTGAGGGCCAGGATTTCATCTTTGCTTTGATTAAGAAAGTACAAACAAAACACGGGAATCAACAGGCCGTGTGACCAGCTTGGGTCGGACCACTTGTTGACAATGCCGCTGATTTCACTTCGGAAAAACCACCAGATCAAAACGCCGATGACGGCTATTTTAGTGTAGGCGTGCATTCCCAAGTCGAGCCAGCTTTTTTCGCTGACCGCTTCTTCGGACGACTGGACGGTTTCATTTGGCTGTGCTGTATTCATGATGCCCTTATTGCTTAGAAGGGTAATGGGTCATTGCCGAAATCACGGTCCGCGAAATTGCGGTCATAGATAAATCCGAATCCGTATGTTGCACGGAAAGCGTTACGCAACTGTGCCAGCCAGCGGCTGGTGCCGTGTGTGCCGACGTTGATCAGGTCGTTGGGCTTGATGAGAAAGTCCGGCTGCTGGAATTTGCCGATTTTATCCAAATCGACCAGAACGGATTCTTCCTGCCACAGTCCGGCATCGTTTTTGCCGAGGCGGCGAACCACCTGGACCTTTTTAGGCCAGGCGATCTGATTCAATCCTCCAGCAGTAATGACGGCCTGCTTGAGCGTAATCGGACGGCCGGTGATGGGATAGGCATTGGGAGCATTGACGTTGCCGCCAATCCAGAATTCGCCGACGGAGTCACGCGGAACCGTGATCCGGTCACCGGGACGAATGACAATGTTATATTTCGGGTCGCCGGCCAGCAGGCGGTCGGTCGGAATTACAATCACGCGTGTGGCGGTGGCTGCGGCGCCGACGTCATTGAGGCCGAAGTTGCCCGGAACATCACCGGTAGGCTGCTGCGGTTGTGTGAGTTGCTCGGGACTGAGAACTTCGGGGCGAAGGGCGGTTGCGTCCGCGGCTGTATCAGTTTCTATCGGCACCCATTTGTTGTCCACAAACTTCCATTCGATGCGTTTAGACTGTTGAGCGGGCAGCAGGGTTTCGGCATTGCGTATTTCCTCAGTAACCATGACCGGCTCAATGCCTTCCGGCGCGGCCAGCGCTTCCAGTTCATTACGAGTGGCCATTTCCGCCGAGGCAATCAGGATGCCGCCGTTTTTGGCGTGAGTGCTTGGCGTAATGATCTCCAGCATTTCATTTTCAAGTTTTCGAGTGTCCGGATCAATCGTCTTGAGATTGAACGGATCTTTTTCACTGCCGGTCATGCTTTCCTGTGGAACATCACGTGAGACATAGATATAGCTGACGTTAAAATCATTCAAATTGCCCGCTTGTGCAATGGCATCGGTCAAACGGAAGGTATGACGCGGAAATTCAAAACGTCCGGCCTGCGAAACGCCTTGGCCGACAATCGAATAAAAGCGGGCCTGTGAACGCAGCAGGGTAACGGTGACGGACGGTTCTTTAATAATGTTCGGTGACAGGATGTCAGCGACTTCCTGCTCAAGTCTGGATTCGGTCAGGCCGTCGGCACGCACCAGACCTACGTCCGGAATGGAAATACGTCCTGTTTCGGTGACGACATAGTCGTTGACATAGTTGACGCCTTCGTTGTACAGCTCGAAAATGCTGATACGTACAATGTCGCCCGGGCCGAGGACATAGTCCAGCGGATGCTCGATGAGATCTTCGGGACGAGGTTCTTCAGCGCCTTCATAGGTTGGCGACGGCTCATCGGCAACACCTAATGTATCAAGGATGACATTGACGGCCGGCGTTGGCTCAAAATACCCGATCTGAGTCGGGTCCAGGATGTCATTTTGACAGCCGCAAATACCCAGAAACAGTAACGCAACCGCTGCGAATAAACTTTTTTTAGCCATGAGTATCCTATCCATATCAAATAAAGTCCTTAACGTCCCATAATATACGCAAAAAGTCTCCGTTCTCCATCACCGGAAATCGGAGCCTTCATCGGTAAAATAGATGTCCTGCTTAATGACTATTTCGGCGATAAGATGCCGAAAACAATAAAATTATGTCATTAATGCGAGGTAAAAGAATTAAAATTGGACAAATCCAGACCAAATATTTTAAAGGTCTTTTATCCCTCTTTCTTATCGGACTCAAAGCCGCGGCTCCGCACAGGAGCGATACCGGCTTTCTGATTTTACTCCGAAATCATCGACGGCATATTCACCTGAACCGTCCTATACTCAATTTGAATGATCAATTCTTTGGAGGCGATTCCATTCTGGATATCAAAGATGTCGATTTTACGCGGTACGAGCGTCCCCAAATCCTCATTATATCGGAAATTGTAGCCCTTGACAAGCCACCGAGTCTTGATGGGAGCAGATTCTTCGTTGTTTTCAGTTATTGAGGCTGAGTCAAACTGGGTAATACCGACGGTGTCAATGCGGTTGGTGCTGGTGTTTTTCATCAGAATAATGCGTGTGTCGGCCTGGGGCCAATCCGCCTGCAGCGGCTGGAACCACTGGCCTTCCAGTTTCATGTTTTCACCGGAAACCAGTGAATCGGTATCCAGGACATTCGAAGCGGCCAAAAAGCCAAAATATATTGCTTCCGCCAGCGGCTGATTGACGAAGCCGGCGGGAAGGGCCGATAAAAATTCCGTCAGGTCTTTGGATTGTGTAAAACCTTTTTTCGTCAAGGTAAAGGTATAGTCGCTGGCCGGTTCGTTGGCAGTGACTAACAGGGTTTCGTCTGTGGGGTCAAATTGATATTGCTGGCTGGTAATGTACGGGGCTTTGCCCTGACGAAAATAGCTGACAATACAATCGGTGGTAATCGCGGAATCGGCGGTGATTGTCGGCTGCGATGTTTGGGTGGTATTGCCGCAACCGGAAAACATCAGTGAAAGGCTCAGCATAAGGATGATGGATATGAGTCGGATTGAATAATTCATGCTTCGATTCCCCATTAAAAGTTAACTGTACGATAAAATTGATAATACCATAAGAAAACTCGGCCCTGCGATTGTCGCAGAGCCGAGTTCGAAACAACTTATTTAGCAATTGTCACAGTTGAGATTTGCCAGTTTTTCGAGCAATGCGAACTTGCTGGCATTATCCTTGGTAGCAAGTTCCATCAGTCGAGCGGCTTCATCCGGCTGCGACTTGGTTAGCGAGCGGTAACGGTTTTGGCCGTATGCGAATTCGCTGAAGTCCATCGACGGTGCTTTCGAGTCCAACTGAAGCGGGTTCTTGCCGGTACCTGCCAGACGCGGATCGAAGCGGTACAGCGGCCAGTGACCGCAGGCGACAGCCTTTTTCTGTTCTTCCAGGCCGGTTGCCATGTTGATACCGTGTGCGATACAGTGCGTGTATGACAGGATTAGCGAAGGACCATCGTAGCTTTCCGCTTCGGCCAGTGCTTTCACGGCCTGATTCGGGTTTGCACCGATAGCAATCTGGGCGACATAGATACCGCCATAACTCATGGTGATCAGGCCCATGTGCTTCTTCGGCATCTTCTTACCGGCGGCGGCAAACTGAGCCACGGCCGCACGCGGGGTTGCTTTAGACATCTGACCACCGGTGTTAGAGTACACTTCGGTATCCAGAACCAGGACGTTGATGTTTTCGCCGCTGGCCAGGACGTGGTCGAGGCCGCCGTAACCGATGTCATAGGCCCAGCCGTCGCCACCGACAACCCAGACGCTCTTCTTGACGAGGTAGTCAGCAACGGTCAGAAGCTGTTCGCAGGCTTCGCACTTTTCAGTGCTCTTGCAGGCTTCCTTAACCTTTTCGACGCGCGTGCGCTGGTCTTCGATACCCTGCTGGGTGGTCTGGTCAGCGTTCTTGATTTCTTCGGCCAGAGCCTTGTCAACGCAGCCGTTTTCGGCCGCCTTGTCGAGCATTTCAGTCGCGAAGATCGTAAATTTATCAACGGCCAGCCGCATACCCATGCCGAATTCGGCGTTGTCTTCAAAGAGGCTGTTGGACCAGGTCGGGCCACGGCCGTCAAATCGCTGGGTGTAAGGTGTCGTCGGCAGGTTACCGCCGTAAATCGACGAACAACCTGTGGCATTGGCGATGTACATGCGGTCGCCGAACAACTGGCTAATGAGCTTGACATTGGCAGTTTCGCCGCAACCGGCACAGGCGCCGTTGAATTCAAACAGTGGGGGAACCAACTGGCTGCCCTTGATGCTGGCCAGCTTGAACTTGCTGGTGTCGGTATCCGGCAGTGACAGGAAGTACTCGAAGTTTTCGGCTTCGGCGTCACGCAGCGGTTCCTGCATAGCCATGTTGATGGCTTTGCGGTCCGGGTTTTCTTTGTCCTTGGCCGGGCAGTTGGCGACACAGGCGCCGCAACCGGTACAATCTTCCGGAGCGGTCTGGACGGTAAACTTCATACCCTTGAAGTCCTTGCCCTTTGCGTCGGCGGTCTTGAAGGTTGCCGGGGCATTGGTCAACTGATCTTCTTCATAAGCCTTGATGCGAATAGAGGCGTGCGGGCAAACGAGTGAACACTGGCCGCACTGGATACAAACATCCGGTTCCCAAACAGGAATATGAACGGCAATGTTGCGTTTTTCGTACTTGGTGGTACCGGTCGGGAACTTACCGTCGCAGGGCATCTTGCTGACCGGCAACTGGTCGCCGCGGCCGGCCATGATTTCTGCGGTGACTTCCTTGACGAAGTCCGGAGCGTCAGCCGGAACCATGTCGTGCATTTTCAGCTTGCTGTCGGCAGTAGCCGGAACAGTGACTTCCTGAATCTTATCGAGGGCCGCGTCAACCGCGTTGTTATTCATTTCAACAACCTTGTCACCCTTGCTGCCATAGCTTTTCTTGATGGCCGTCTTGATCGCGGCGATCGCGGTGTCGGCGTCGATGACCTGGCTGATCTTGAAGAAGGCCGTCTGCATGATGACGTTAATGCGGGCACCCAGACCGAGGTCTTCGGCAATGGTGATCGCGTCGATGACGTAGAACTTGACGTTCTTGTCGATGATCTGCTGCTGTACTTCGATCGGCAGAAGATCCCAGATCTCGTCCTTGTCATGGCTGCTGGTCAGCAGGAAGGTGCCGCCCGGTTTCAGGTGGCAAAGCATGTCATACTTTTCGAGGAAGCTCGGGTTATGACAGGCGATGAAGTCGGCTTTCTGAACCAGGTACGGCTTGCGGATCAGGTCCGGGCCAAAACGCAGGTGAGAAACGGTCACCGCACCGGCTTTCTTGGAGTCATACACGAAATAGCCCTGTGCGTAGTTGTCGGTTTCAGCACCGATGATCTTGATGCTGTTCTTGTTGGCGCCGACGGTACCGTCCGAGCCGAGGCCGTAGAACATCGCACTGAAGCAGGTCGTCGGAACGTCGAACGATTCATCGACTTCCAGGCTGGTATTGCAAACGTCGTCGTTGATACCGACGGTGAAGTGATTTTTGGGATACTCGGCGTCGAGGTTGTCAAAGACAGCCTTGACCATTGCCGGGGAGAATTCTTTGGAGCCGAGACCGTAGCGGCCGCCCACACAAATCGGGTATTCGTGGAAGTGGGTGGTCTTTTGGGCCATCGCTTCGCCGATCGCGGTGCGAACGTCGAGGTACAGCGGTTCGCCGATGGAGCCGGGTTCTTTCGTGCGGTCCAGAACGGCGATTTTCTTGGCGGTCTTCGGAATAGCGTTGATAAAGTGGTCAACACTGAACGGACGGAACAGGCGAACGAGAACGGCACCGATCTTTTCGCCCTGGTTGTTCAGATAGCTGGCGGTTTCGTGAATCGTGTCGGCACCGGAACCCATCATGACGATGACTTTTTCCGCGTCCGGGGCACCGATGTAATCGAACAGGTGATACTGGCGGCCAACCTGCTGTGCGAACTTGTCCATGGTTTCCTGGACGATAGCGGGTGTGGCATCGTAGAACTTGTTGACGGTTTCGCGACCCTGGAAGTAAACGTCCGGGTTCTGAGCGGTACCGCTGATGGTCGGGTGGTCCGGGCTGAGCGAGCGGGCCTTGTGGTCTGCGACCAGCTGGCTGTCGATGACGGCCTTCATGTCGTCATAGGTCAGCTCTTCGACTTTCTGGACTTCATGGCTGGTGCGGAAACCGTCAAAGAAGTGCAGGAAGGGAACGCGAGAGGCCAGCGTGCTCTGCTGTGCGATCAGGGCGAGGTCCATTACTTCCTGTACGTTGGAAGAAGCGAGCATGGCAAAACCGGTCTGGCGGCAGGCCATCACGTCGGAGTGGTCGCCGAAAATGCTCAATGCCTGGCAGGCCAGCGAGCGAGCCGAAACATGGAAAACGGTCGGCGTCAGTTCACCGGCGATCTTGTACATGTTCGGGATCATCAGCAGCAGACCCTGCGAGGCGGTAAAGGTGGTCGTCAGGGCACCGGCGGCCAGCGAGCCGTGAACGGCACCGGCGGCACCGCCTTCAGACTGCATTTCAGTGACAGACGGTACGGTTCCCCAGATATTCGGCTGATTCGATGCGGTCTTCGCATCTGACATTTCACCCATCGGAGAACTCGGGGTGATCGGGTAGATGGCAATGACCTCGTTGGTCGCGTGTGCCACGTGTGCGGCCGCGGTATTGCCGTCAATTGTTACCATTTTTCGCTTCATAAAACTCTCCAAATTTGAAAATAACTCCGTTACGGGACCGTGTTGGTTTCCGGGCCCAAATTCAGTACGATAAAATAGATTAATCTTATACCACGTCCACCCCCAACAGGCAACGGCTTTTTTGCGGGATTTGGGACAAAAAACGCCCCGTCAATACGAAAAAGACAGCGGCCGTGGAGTTGTGTGCAGGATTTGTCCGGTAACGGCCTGAAAACGGCGATTTCAGTATTAAAAAGCGTTTTTAGAGGCTTTATAGCTGCTTTCTCAGGCGTTCCAGACGCTCCTTACAGGGCGGGTGTGTGGAGAAGTATTTGCCCAGCAGGGGTTTGTGTTCAAAAGCGGCCAGTTTGTCGAACAATTGCAGGGCGTTTTGAGGATTGAAACCGGCGGCTTTGGCCAGTTTCAGGCCCAGTTCGTCGGCCCGGTATTCATTATCCTGGGAGTAGGCGCTTTGCAGGAAATCGACGCCCAGTTTTTGCAGGACACCGCCGGCGATCTGACGGGCAGGGCCGGTTTTGGCAGCGGCGGTAATCACCGAATTGGCCACCATCCGCTCCATGACATGGCCTTCGAGGACATGGGCCATTTCGTGACCGCAGATAAAGGCGACAATGTCTTTATTGTAATCGCACAATTTCAGCATTGAGTCGCTGATAAAGACAAACCCGCCCGGCAGGCAAAACGCCTGGGGGCTTTCACTAGTGATGCACTCGAATGAGAATTTTCGTAAAGTATTTTTAATAAGAGGCTTAAGTTCTTTCTCAGTCGATTGGATAAGCTCAGTATTTTTACTGTTTTTGTTTGCCGCACTCATTGTCCGCACAGACCGGGCCATCTCCGCCCCGACGCGGTATTCCGCCTCAATGGCCTCGGCCTCCGGCGCGGTCACAGACGCCCAGATCCACTGTGCCTGACGAATCTTCGGCCCGGCCATGCGACCCAATTTGTAAAAAAATCCTGCCATGCACGCATTTTAACAGGTTAGAACAGGAACATCAATTTATGATATTGAGAGTTTGCTATTAATTGGTACAATTGGGCCTGAAACGGTCCGAATTGGAAATAGTAATAATTAAGCTAGTTTTTGTTTTGCCATGGATAGACAATTTATTGCTCCGGATGAATCCTGCTGCATCGAAGTGAAATATATCTGCACCGGCAAACCTTTAGATGCGGACATGGAGGGGGAACTGGAATTTGCAGCAAAGGATGAAGGGAGTTTCATCGGAGGAAGTTTTAACAAACCCTATCGAGTAATCCTTTTTAATTTCAGCAAACGAACCAGCGCTGAAAGATTCGAAAAATACGTCCTTCAACATTTCCCGGAAGCCCAAACGAATATTACCTTTGACAAAGATGATTACCAATAGGTGCTGACAGAAACCAAGATAGACTAGCTCTGTAGAAAACATAAACCCGAAGGGGTGGTAAGACAGTAGCCGCCAAGCGTAAACCCCGGGGAAGGGGGAATATGAAATCCCGAGTCCCGGACAGACGGCATATCAAAAGGCTTTTCTGCCATCTATTAATGTTGATTGGCTATGTTGCCAGTTTGACGGCGGTGCCGTAGACCAATAATTCCGAAGCGGTTCCGACGACGCTGGTGGTCATGTAGCGGACGTTGATGATCGCGTCGGCGCCCATGTCTTTGGCTTGGGCAATCATACGGTTGGCCGCGGCGGTGCGGGCGCGTCCCATCATGTCGGTGTATTCGGTCAGTTCGCCGCCGAGAATCAGTCGCATGATGGCCGCGATATCATTGCCCAGCCAGATGGCGAAGACCGTATGGCCCTGCGCCAGACCAAGCACCTCGGTGATGTCGCGATTGGGCACACTATCGGAATTCAGCAACAGGACGCCGGTGTCTATTTCTCCGGCGGGCGGAATCTCCGCGGTTGACTTGGTTGAGAACTGCTCGATCGCCAGCGAACCCAGCACAACAAGAATGCCGCCCAGCAGACAAAAAATTGCTGTCCGCAGCCACCATGGCACCACCGGATCATCTTCAACAATGACATGCCATGGCACACCCGCGAAAATGGTTACAAATAAGCCTAATACAAATACCGTCGATCCAATCTGTCGAATCATCTTCATTGCAAACACTCCTAAAGAGAGGATAGTTATATGATTGAGCAAATACTAGATTGTCATCCGGCTCAGAGATCCATTCAATAGGCATGGACCTCAATATCTTATACAGGTTTTATTTTGAGATTCTGTTCAGTGTAATACTCTTTAAGTCAAGTACCCAGTCGGCAGCTTTCTTGCGGCAGGTCAGTTCGATCGTTTTTGTGGAAGGGCGGATTTGTATCTGGCCGACCTGCTGTTGTGCAAAGGTCCAGCGTTGGGCGTCACTTTGGGTTTGAAAATCCAGCTTTGCAGGACCGGTTTTCAGTGTCAGTGATGAGCCGCTGTTTTTTTGGTCGCAGCCGTAGTCGAGGGTGACACGGTAGCGACCCGGGGGGATGTTGTCCGGCAGCGTCCATCGCAAAGAATCCCCCGGCTGGTTCCATCCGCGAATAACCGAGCCGTCAAATTTGATGGTCTTTCCTTTGCATTCGGCCTGTTCCGCATTCAAACGTATTTCGATCTGAGTTGAAAGGGATTTGACTACCTTTACACGCACCTCGAATTCCAGTTTGGCGCCCAGTGAATCCCGTACTTCCATGCGAATACGGTTGGTTCCCACGTCTGAAGACGTCGGGCCGAAATTCGTTGCCAGTTCACCGTCGCGTTCTTTGATCCAGACCGGCCCCTCCAGGATACGGTAGGTCAGGGGCTGTCCTTCCGGGTCGACAATAAAATCGTTCAGCCGCAGCAAAAACAGGTTGTTAAACACTTCGGCCGTCAGATTAGCGTCGGTAAACGGCCGCAGCAGCTCCGGCGGTTTATTGGATGATTTGTGCTCGTAGGGCATCAGCGTGAACTCATCGACGACGATGTCCGATCCCAGTTTCGGATCACTGGTGATGCGGACATACATTGGTTTGCCGACATACGGCTGGCCCGGATAGGCATAAAAATCCAGTTCATAAGCCTTGCCGGTGCGATCCTGGTACATGTCCAGTTCACGCGAAACCAGCAGCGTCTCATCGCTGCCGATTTTGGTGAACAGTTCAAAGCGGGAACGTTTTTTCCAGGCGGTTCTGGCCCGGAACTTCAGGGAATACCCACAGCCGCCCTTGATCGGTTCGGTGGCCCGCACCACACCGCTTTTGCCTTGAAGGATTCTCAGGGATCGTTCACCGGCCAGCGGTGATTCGGAAGCCGGTACAATACGACAGTCACCGGTCCATTTGTGCGTGGCCGACTTTTCGAAGTTGCCGTTGTCAATCAGCGTGCGGCTAGTGGAAAAGGTCCACTGCGGCCCGGTGAACGTTTTACCTTTACCTTCGGAAGTGACGCGCCAATGATAGGTGGTGTCGGGTTCCAATCCTCGCGCGATCCACTTGCCGTTTTCATCCGGCTTGAGTCGCTGCGGCGGGGCGGATTTATCAGCCGGAGAGATTTGAATCGATTGTGCGGTTACGGATGTTCCGGAAACAAATTTCAGTTCCACATCGCCGGGGGCAACGCGCTGCGCCAAGTTTCCCGGAGATGGCGTCTCCATATAAACACCAAACATTAATTGAGCAACCTCTTTGGCCGGCAGTACTTTGTTAAAGGCGGCAAACTCGTCGATAGCTCCGGCGAATTCACCCAGATAGTAACCTTTGGGGCCAAAGGTCAGGTTCGGCTGTGTACGCAGCTGGCCGACGGGGCGGGCATTACGATAAACGACCAGCCGGCCTTTTTGTCGGTCATAGGTCAGGCAAAGATGGACCCATTGACCGGGCTTGAACGGGAAATTGACGGTTTGGTCAAAACGATGTTTTTCTTCGCATCCAAAGTAGTCAAAATCCTCAAGGTGAATTTCAAGTTGACGTGCATCTACAGCAGTTACATCCAGAAACGCCGGCATGTGAATCAGGTGCGCCCTGGCTTTCACATCGTCCCGGCGGATCCAGAGGCCATAAGTGAAATCTTCCCGGTTCGGCAGCGGGATATAGCCTTCGGCGGAATAGTGAGCGTTGTTCAATCCTTTTCCAAACCGTCCCTTGGCAGTTGGCGATTGATCGTCACCGCCTTTTTGACGGGCGTTAAAGCGACGGTCACCGCTAACGTTGTTTTTGAATTTCCCGTCCTCCTGCTCAAAGTCAATCATACTCAACAACCGTCCGTCAGTGACGTCCAGATAGAAAAAGCGTTTGCAGAGATACCCGTCGGCGTCTTCCAGATGGATTTCCGCCAGGTGGCGCCCGGGGGCAAAGGTGGAGGTCTTGTCAGCGGGGATGCGGACCTCGACTGTTCGTGTCTGGCCGGGCGACAGGGTAATACTGTCGCTGTCAGCGTCAAGCCAGTCCTGACTGCACGAAACTGTAATCCGAACCGTTTTGTCTTTATTGTTCTGAAGTGTCAGCCGGTGCGGTTTGAGCGCGGCGATTTGCTGCTGATCTTTAACCGAGCCGTGATAGGGGGCAACCGGTTTTGCGATAAATGAGTAGGGCAGCTTAAAACCATCCGGGAAAGGGCGTACCGTCGGGTCACCGTAAACATTGATCAGAAAAGCGGTTCCCGGAATGCGGCGTCCGACAAACTTGTCTCCATATGTTTGCCACCAGGCCCGACCAACGGTTTGGCCGTCTTCCAGCAGTCGCATGCGGTAGGTTTTGGCGGGATTACCGGGAGAGCCCGTGACGCTTCGCGTGCCGCCGTGTGTGGCGATGGCACAGTATCGCAGAAGCGTATAAGCCAGGTTTTGCGGATGTTCGATCTGTCCGACGCCGCAGCCGCCCATATTGATGACGGTCGGCTTTCGGTCATTAAGAAACCGACGTACCTGATTGCTGCTGATGCCATCCATGTGAGTGGATGAACCGTGTCCGCCCAGGCGGGTGAAGCCCAGGTCCAGTTTATGGAGTTTGGCGACATGCTTCTGCATGCCCGAGGCTTTGGCGTGAAGATCGTAATAGGGAAATCCAATCGTGTCCTGATAGCATTTATCGCGGTAATAATTGATGCCTCGCGGCTCAAGCGTCTTACGCTCAAAATGGATTTCACCGCGGATCATATCCCATTGCTGCAGTTGAGTAAAACTGTATCGCCAGCTGATGTCTTTTTCCGTGTCATAGCGGATACTGCGGGCAAGAATAATGTCGGTATCGGCGGCCCGGCCGTACTCACTTTTTTCGCCGTAATAGGGAATGCGGCCGACAAACACTTCCGGGACGCAGTCGATACCGCCTTTTTCGTAGTCCGGACTGTCAGCGATAATACCGTTGTTGTTTAAATCCCACTCGCCGCTCAGGTCTGCAAAATAATAATCTGTCGGGAGCGAACCGTCATTCAGTACAATTCCGTCGCCATTGATTTTCAGTAGTTTGTCGTCGGTTGGTTTTGCGCCTTCCGGACCGCAGTATCCGGCTTGAATCTCTTCTTCGGATGCCCGACGCTTACCTACCTTGATCATCGGGATGTCTCCCTGGTCCGGGTGGCCGTTGCCGATCAACAGCGTATATTGCAATCCCATTCGACGGTGATTTTTGCAAAGCCACTGGCGGATGGCATGGGCTTTTTTTCTTCCGATGTCCGGGCCGAAATCATCTTCGGTAGCGACATACATTCGGTAGCCCATCGTTTTTGATTTGTGTGTGATAAAATCCTGCAGATGACTCAGGCGATGTGTCAGGTCGTTGGTGGTGATGATGACAAAGCCGTTTTTCTGATTGTTGGTGCGATTTGAGTCGGCCAGATCGATAAAGGCCTTCTTTCGGGTATGCTGGGTCTGTGAAGGAGGTGTGGGTGATTTTGCGAACAGCACTCCCGGCAATAGAAGGACGCAAATAAATAAGATTCTGGTTGCCAGGCTACAGCGGTTTTGACAGTCATTTATCATCATCGAGGTTCCTTAGCGGATGAAATTCAATTATAAAGCCATATATCCCCATGCCGTGAAATAATTCTGTTTGGCGATAAGTCTCAAATTATTTGAACTTATATTATGTTTTTAACAGATTTTTACGGTATGGACATTATACAGGAAAACCCAATCCAGCGACAAGGATATTTTCTGCTGGCCGCAAACAGACTCATTGCTTTTTTCGAATGTTCGTGTCGGTTCCATTCCGGTTGGTCGGCGGCAGTTTGTGTTTATCAGTTTCGGATGAAAGTCCTTTTTCGGTTTTGCTTAAGGTTCGCTGAAAGAATTCGATGACCGGCTTAAACGACTCCGGTGATTGGCCCACGTTATGGCCCAGGCCTTTAGCGATGATGAGCTTGGCATCGACGCCTTCGACTTTGAGACGGTCATAAAATATTTGGCTTTGATGCAAAGACACGACATTGTCCTCATCGCCGTGCATGATGAGAAACGGCGGGGTGTTTTTATTGACGTGGCTGAGCGGACTGGCCAGTTCGACCAACTGCCGCGATCGTTTGCCTTTTTTACCCAGCAGTGCATCGACGGGATTGTTGTCCCTGAACTGGCGCCGGTTGACGGGCATGGTCATGAAATCCGTTGGGCCGCACCAGTCGCAGACTGCCTGTACGTCGCTGCTGGTCTTGGTGTGTTTGCCGACGGTTCCCTCGGCCTCTTTGTTTTCATTGGTTACGCCCATTAAGGCGGCCAGGTGTCCACCCGCCGAAGAACCCCAGACGCCGATGCGGTCGGGGTCGATATCGTTCTGTTTGGCATTGGCTCGCAAAAAGCGGATTGCCGCTTTGCAGTCGTGAATCTGGGCGGGGAACATCGCGACGTCCGTGAGGCGGTAGTTGATGCTGGCGACGGCAAAGCCGTGTTCCAGTAATCCCAGAGCCCGGCAATTTTCTTTGCTGCCGCCTCGCCAGCCGCCGCCGTGAATCCAAACCACCAGCGGTAATGGACTTTCCGCCTTTTTCGGAATGTAAAGGTCCAGTTTTAAATCCGCACTATCCACCGACGCATAAATAATATTTTTTTTCACATGCGTATTTTGCAGCAGCGCGTGGTTTGCAGTGCGAATTCGCCGCGGCTGCGGGCGGGCCGGTGTCGGGTGGTCGGAGGCAAAACCGGGTGTGTACAGTCCCGATAAGATCGCCAGTAGAACAGCCGGATACAAAAAGGCTTGTTTGAAGCGCTGTTTTTGTTGCATTGTGACTGACTCCTTTCCCGGCCGGTTTTCACAGAACGGCTGTGAATTACCGGGGCCGAAACCCGATAAATAATTCCCTGAAAAGCCGGTTTTCAGTACTGATATTTTGGTTTTTTGCGAAAAACGATTAAACTTTTTTGGCCCGTCTGACCGACCTATTATAATAGTTAACATGGGGATAAAAAAGTAAATAAATGACTCTTAATAAGTGGCCCAAAAGGCCAAATGCAGTTCGGGACATGGGCGTGTTGACCTCGAGCGCAGGCGCACAAGGCAGATCGTAACTTCGATACGCGTTTTCACTACCGGGCGTAGCAAATACGAGAAGAGTCATCTAAAACAAACGGCAGGGCGTTTTGCCCTGCCTTTGTTTTGCGCACTTCTAATCTTTGACACTGATTCACGCAGATCCTCCTATGCCAAAGGCTCCGGCAAGACAAGTTTACACGGATTATTTTTTTAATTCTTGTAACATTTCCAGTGCCGGTGTGTCATAATATATATTGATGACACTTTTTTCAGGAGGTAAGCGATTATGAAGGTTAAAGGAATTTTGTTGGTTCTGGGCGTTGTTTTTATTGCCGGGTGTGTGCCGTCGCTGCATGAACTGTACACGAAAAAGACATTGGTATATGATGATGGGCTGGTTGGAAAATTCCAGGAAGACGAGCAGGTGTGGGAATTTGTGGGTGACGCGGAGCATAAATCGTATGCCATTACCATCACCGAAGAAGAGGACAAAAAGAGCAAGTTGACCGGCCATTTAGTTGAGGCTGGCGGTGTGCGGTTCTTTGATTTTTATCCCGCCAAAGATGCCGAATTGGAAGGCGGCGACTGGCTGAAGTTTCATATTATCCCGGTACACCTGTTTTTCAAGGTGGATAAAACAGCTGGCGGTTTTTCACTGGCAGCGGTGAATCCGGATAAGGTTGATAAACTGCTTAAAGAAAAACCGGCGATGGTCAAACACGAACGCGTCGAAGACGGGCGGGTGGTGCTGACCGATACACCGGAAAATCTGCAAAAGTTTTTGCTGGAAGGCGTCAAGATTGAAGACTTCTTTGGTGACCCGGTTGAACTGACGCCGGTGAAAGCCGATTAGGTTGCTTTTGAGGTGTCGTAGGTTATTATTCACCACGAAGGACACTAAGAGCACGAAGTTTTATGTGTGTTTTTTTTCATGCACTTCATGATCTTCATGGTTTAAATTCACCTTTGCGCTTTCACATGTCTTGACGGCGGGGGCTTTTTCGCGATAATGGCACGCTATGAATACACATACACAAAAACTGATTGAACTGGACAAGCAATATCTTTGGCATCCGTTTACGCAGATGGCGGATTGGCTGGACGATACGCCGGTGGTGATTGAGTCTGGCGACGGATTTTACCTGATCGATACCGATGGCAACCGCTATATCGACGGTGTCAGCAGCCTGTGGTGCAATGTTCACGGCCACCGGGTCAAGAAAATCGACGATGCTATTCGATCACAACTGGACAAGATTGCTCACAGTACTTTGCTGGGGCTGGGCCAGACGGCGTCGATTGAACTGGCCGAAAAGCTGGTGCAGATTACGCCGGCGGGGTTGGAAAAGGTCTTTTATTCCGACAGCGGGGCGACGGCGGTGGAAATCGCCATCAAAATCGCCTACCAGTACTGGCAGAATATCGGCCAGACTGAGAGGACCAAATTTATCTCGCTGAAAGAGGCCTATCACGGCGACACCGTCGGGTCGGTCAGTGTCGGCGGGATGGATCTGTTTCACGGGATCTTCAAATCACTGATTTTTGAGACGTACTATGCGCCGAGCCCCGATCCGTATCGATGCGAGGGGACGGCCGAACAGTGTCTCAAAAACAGCCTCGAAGCGATGGAAGTGATTCTCAAGCGGCACGGCGACCAGATCGCCGGCATTGTGGTTGAGCCGCTGGTCCAGGGGGCGGCCGGGATTATTGTCCATCCGAAAGGATACCTCAAGGGCGTTGAAGCACTGGTCCGCAAGTATGGGGTGCTGCTGATTGTCGATGAGGTGGCGATGGGCTTTGGCCGGACGGGTAAGATGTTTGCCTGTGAGCATGAAGGTGTGCATCCCGACCTGCTGTGCATGGCCAAGGGCATCAGTGCGGGCTATCTGCCGCTGGCGGCGACGCTGACCACGCGAAAAATCTTCGATGCTTTCGCGGTCTCCGGCGATATCCACAAAACCTTTTATCATGGCCATACTTATACGGGCAATGCCTTAGGCTGTGCGGCGGCGCTGGCCTCTCTGGAGATGTTTTCCGAAAACAGGATTCTTGAGACCATGCCGGAAAAGATTGAATTGATTGCCGACTATTTTGAAAAGTTTAAAACCCTTCCCTTTGTCGGCGATGTTTGCCAGTGCGGCATGGTTGCCGCGATTGAACTGGTCGCTGATAAAGAAACGAAAGAGTCGTTTGCATCCGAGAAGAAAATCGGGGCCAAGGTTTGTGCGGCCATGCGGCCCAAAGGCGCGATGATGCGGCCGCTGGGTAACGTGATCGTCCTGATGCCTGCCCCGGCGATGGATATTGAAACACTGCGAAAACTGCTGGATATCATCGAAGACACACTCGTCAACGATGTTCCAAAAATAATATAAACACCGAGGACACCGAAGACGCCGATTTATTATTAATTAACCGGTATCCTCAGTGTCCTCGGCGACAAGAAAAATGAGATAACGATGCTGAACTTAAATTTACCGAAGAAGCGGGGTTTGTTCATTACCGGAACCGATACGGGCGTTGGAAAGACACTGATTACCGGCGGGATTGCAAAAGTTTTGCGGGACCAGGGTTTGACGGTCGGGGTTTTTAAGCCGATTGCCTCGGGCTGTCGGGATGAGGGTGTGCTGGTCAGTGACGATACGGAATTTTTGGCAATGTGCGCCGATGCGCAGTATTCACTGACCGTGATCTCGCCGGTGACGTATAAAATACCCGCGGCACCGATAACCTGTGTGCAGATGGAAAAGCGGCCGATCAATTATGAGGAAATTGTGACTGCTTATAATTACCTTTGTGAGAATACCGATGTGGTCCTCGTTGAGGGTATTGGCGGGGCGATGGTGCCGATTGATGAGCAGCATACCGTGCTGGATCTGGCGGCAGAATTTGACCTGCCGATGGTGGTGGTGGCCCGCCCAAATCTTGGGACAATCAACCACAGCCTGCTGACGGTCGAAGCGGTACGAAACGCCGGCCTGCCGGTGGCGGGGATTGTCATTAGCGGCTACAAGGCATTAGAGGCGGATATTGCCGAAGAAACCTCGCCGGATGTGATCTGCCAATTTGCCGATACCAACCTGTTGTCGATTGTCCCTTACGACGAAGAATCCAGCGTCGAAAATATGCAGCTTGGTGAAGGCGTTGTCGAAGTCCTGTCCTTCTGCGACTGGCAGGCCCTCAGTGGATTATAACCCTGATTTAGGTCCTGAATAGCGTCAGATTAACCATGAAGAGCGTGAAGACCATGAAGAAAAATAAAAAAACTTCATGCACTTCATGAACTTCATGGTAAAATCATCTTTTCCATAAAAAGATGTAAATTGGCAATAAAAGGAATCATCATGCCGACACGACATGCGGAAATACGGCGGTATTTGGTACCGGTCAATACGGTTTCGATGCAGCAGTCTTTTACGGACTGTTTGGTTATCGGCACCGGGATCGCGGGCCTGCGGGCTGCGCTGGAAGCGGCTGAGACCTGCAATGTGACGCTGGTCTGTAAAGGCACCTTTTCCGACAGCAATACCTGGAACGCCCAGGGCGGCATTGCCTCGGTGCTCGACGTGAATGACAGCTTCGAGTCGCATATTGATGATACGCTCAAAGCAAGCTGCGGCCTGGGGGACAAGGCGATTATCGAAAAGGTCGTCAAGGAAGGCCCGGCATTAGTCAACCAACTGGATGAATGGGGCACCGATTTTGACCGTACTGACGGCCATCTTGATATTTCACTCGAAGGCGGCCACAGCCATGCGCGAGTGGCCCACGCCCACGGCGATTCGACAGGCAGGGGCATTGCCGAAACACTGATACGAAAAGCACGCAGTACACCGTCGATCACCGTTCTTGAGAATTATTTTACGGTGGATCTGCTGACCGATGAGCAGGGCCAATGTGTCGGCGTGGTCGGTTTCCGGCCCGGCGGGCAGTTGCAGATTTTATGGGCCGGTGCGACGATTCTGGCGACCGGCGGGGCGGGGCGGCTCTACCGTGAAACAACCAATCCCGAATGTTCGATGCGCGGCG
>JANQGW010000094.1 GCA_028282905.1 Sedimentisphaerales bacterium
CGTCCGCCGTCGTACATAAACAGCCGGACGGTATTGTTGGCGTTGGTCAGTTCGCGGTAGGGTGTCTGGGACTGTTTGACGGCCAATCCTAATCGCGAGGCCAATTCATCAACAGTAATGCAGTAAGCCGGTCTGCTTTGTTGAGTTATTCCGCCGCCTGATTGCGGCCCGGCACACCCGCTCGGCAGTAAACACGCCAGCAGGGCAGTGAGTATGATGAGTTGCTTGCTGTATTTAGAAGACACGCAGATTTCCTGTGAATAATTAAACATTCCGAAACGATTCCACCAAAGCATCGGTCATTCATCCCCAAAATCTTTAGTTTGTCTCTTTTAGCGAATTTTCAGGTCACTTTCAAGAAAAAAGCCGCAGCTTATCAAAGTTGTCATTGGATATGCGAAATGCAAAAAAGGGATGTTATGTACAAATAACGACAGATTTGTGGGGAATGTTAATGATTGCAGTCAATGAGGGTGAGAGCCTATTAAAACTCTCACCCTTGATAGCAAGTCTATTTTCTTCTTCTTAAGAATCCCACGGCTCCCAGCGCCAATAGCGACAGAGTCGCCGGTTCAGGTACGACATTAAATGTGAAGGTTGCCTCGTCAGTAACAAGCGTGCCTGTTGCTGCGTCGGTTGCCGAGACCTGAAATGTGATACCATAGATTCCGGCCTGCGAGAATGCGAAGTTACCGTGACCGTGTTCCAGGCCTATGGTTATACTGTCAACGGCTGAGATGCCGTCAGAGCTTGCCATGAGAACCTGCGGGCCGGTGAGGTCTTCATCGTATAGGGAGAACTGGCCCGGGCCGCTTACGCCGGTCAGCGTTAAGGTGATCGAATCGTTCACAAATACGCCGGAATCAATATGTCCAGCGCTGATTCCCACAAAAGGAGCCCCCAGGGTTTCGGCGGCTGTTTCGCTTTCGGGGAGAATCCAGCAGGTTTCGCCTGCACTGTTGCCGATAAAGTCCCATGCAGTGCCTGATTGGCGAGCCTGTGCGGTGGTATTGGGAACAACGATAACCACTTCAGAAGGGGTGTATTCCTCATCCACCGGTTCATGTGTATGCGCATGCAATTCCAGTGTTCCCTCATCTCCGAGGCCGATATCCATGTGTCCTTCGGTAATGTTGATTGCCGCCAAAGCAGCGTTGCCAAACAATAGTACTAAAGCAATTGTCAATAATGATCTTTTCATCTTTTTATACTCCAGATGTTGAAGTTGTTGTTTAATATTCAAAGGTAACTCAGATGTAATTGATTATGGACATTCCGATTCAAATGGGCTACCGCATATCAGCCATTGACTGGTCAGCTCATCTAAGTCTGCCGTGTCGATTTCGTTCGGGTCGGTTAACGTTGTCAGTTCCGGACAGTTATTCGGATCACCGCAGTCGGTTTGAAGCCAGTAATGGCTCAGAATCGCAAAGTCATCCAGATTAACGAAACAATCCGCGTTCAGATCTGCTGTTAACGTGTCGTCGCATTCATGCCAGGTCGATACCTGCAGGTCAACTTCATACAATCCCGGCTGTGTGAATACCCAACTGCAATGTGCATGATGTTTGGCCTGAATGAAATAGACGTCATGGGCATCAATGCCGCCAACGTATGTTGAGAAAAAAACGAATGGATTGGTCCCATTCTCCTGAAACATCGAGATATAGGCACCTTCCGGGCCGCGAACGTCAATCAGGTTGACCTGAAACCACTTGCCGGCGGTGGTGACGCGACCGTTCGGATCATTAGGATCCCAGACACACAATGAATCTGTCTCGAATTGCATGTCTTCCGAATCAAAGCCGGGGCTTGGATAGAGATCCTTATTGTAGTACCAGAATGTTTCATTGCTACCGACACCGAGAAAATTGTAATAGCCGGGGACCGATGGTAACGAAGTTCTGTGGGTTGCATCAAGCGCAAAAAAGCCCTGTTCTGTTTCAATTCGCCCGTCTGTTCCGTTTTTCAGGTGAATATCCCAGCCGGAAAATTTCAGCGGGATTTCGATGTCCGTATGGGCAACCGGGACCGTGTGTGGATGGTCCGGATTTGGAGTTTCGGTTTCTACGCCAAAATGTATCGTGACAACATCGCTCTGAGACTGAACGCATCTGCCGAAAACGGGTTGGAACAGGAGCAGTAAAACAAAGAATGCAGCCGTTAATGTGTTTATGTTCTTCGAACTTCGTGAACGCATCGTTCTATTCCTTTTTAATTTGTTGGCCTGGCAAAATTGTTGGAGTCATCTGCCATCTCTTTGATCGTTTCCGCCTTGACCGTTTTGACCTGAGTGTCGGCATAGAGAAAGAGTGTACTGCCTTTCATGTCGATCTCATCGGACCGGCGTGATTTATATCGATCCGGTTGGATGTCGGCGATAATGGCGGTCCACTGGGCAGTCGGGTCACCGGTTGAAAACCAATTGCGTGAATGCACGTGGTCGGCATTCCGATCATCGGCAGGCCTGTTATCGGCTACAACAAAGGTTGTGATCGTGTTGGCGGGCGACCGAAGGCGGTGCAGATTGTGAAACGATTCGGATTGATTAATGACTCCAAAGTGTTCCATCGGCGCAATGTACTGGTTCATAATATAACTGGTTGTGTTATATTTGAGCCTCTCTTTGGCCTTCGGGTCGGCCGGACAGATACGAATGTCGTCAATATCTGACAGATAGGAATTCAAAGTGTAAATCCAGCTTTCTTTGTGATCGACAGATGTATGCATCGTTTCCGGAAAAAACCCTTTATTGTCATCTGCATACATGCCCATACCAATGCCGATTTGACGCATATTGCTTGAGGAAACAAGCCGTCTGGCCAGTGTTTTCGCACGGCTCAGGCTTGGTATAATAATTGCCAGCAGCAACGCGATAATCGCGATAACCACGAGCAGTTCGATCAGTGTAAAAGCGTACTTTTTCCCTGTATTTCCCATATCAAAACCTTTCCATTTTCGCGCAATGAAATCGCAAAAAGAGAATGTCCATAATCTAAATAAATATAGTAAAAATAGATTAGATCAGACGCAGGGCGGTGCGCGGGCTTCGGCGGTGCCGGGGAAATGGTGTGAAACTACATGTGTTGGTAATATATCTTCAGAGGGCGTTTGCCCAATGAGAACAAGGAATGTTGTTGGCGCTTCGGAAATGTACTTACCGGCCGGCCCCAGAAGAATCTGGCAAATGAAGCAGTGTTCTTTGTCGTGGTGAGATTCTTCGGATTCACTGTCGTGATGGTTGCTGCAGCCGTCATGACTGCAGGTATTCTCTGTGGCATTGGCTTGTAAATGCGCGGCAAGTGTCGCGTTGGCGGCTACCGAGAAAATCCCTGCCAGTCCTGCCAACAGCAGTAGCAAACGAATTGTCCGGGCTACTTTTGACATTCGGGACATATTCCTTCAATACGTATTTGCTGTCGCTGCATCATAAAACCATTCGGCATTTCCACCAGCGGGGCTGACACACCCGTCAGGCAGAATGTCTGCTGACAGTCCGTGCAGGTAAAATGCGGATGGCACTGAACCTTGCCGCAGTGGTGAGCCAGTTCAAAATACTGACTGCGTTCTTCGATGTACGCTTCGTGGACCATGTTCTTTTCCACCAACTGCATCAGCGTCCGGTAGATCGTCGTCTTGTTCGGCGCATCCTGGCCGATGTGTTCGGCGATCTGCTCCTGCGTCAGCGGTTTTCCGGCATTGAGCATGGCACGCAGAATCGCGATCCGCGGCTCCGTTTGACGCAGCTTGGCTGAATGCAGCAGGTCGATGGCCTTGTCTCTCACGCGTCATTCTCCTGCGGTTTGGGTTCCTTCTTGCCGCAGAGGACGCAGCAGGAATGGCCCACATGCGCCCCATCCGAGCGGACAAACAGCAGCGGGAAGATAATATCACTCACACAGCAGGGCAGCCACACCGCCAAAAACAGGACGATGAAAATGCCCGTTAGCAGTACTGCGGTAATGTCTGCCTGTGTATTCATAAGGATATGTGCTGACGAGGCCCAGGTGCTGAACAGCACATGCGCGGCGTGCGGATACTTGGTATGCGGGAAGAAATAGGCCAGCAGGACGCCGAAAATCGCCGCCGGAAAGACCAGGTACCATTCTTCAATAAATCCTATGTGAAGGAGGGGATGACCACAGCCTTCGCCGTGTACATGTCCGTGTCCATCTGTTGCCGCAGTTGTTTCATGATCATGCGAATGGGCATGACTGGGATCGGTACAGGTTCCCGCGTCGTGTGTGTCCGCCTCGCCGTGCTCATGGGCGTGCGCGCCTGCCGCTGCGTGTGTATCATGGTCATGCGAATGGTCATGGCTGGGATCCGTACAGGTTCCCGCTTCATGGGTATCCGCCTCGCCGTGTTCATGTGTGTGTGTACCTGCCGCTGCGTCTGTTTCGTGATCGTGTGAATGGTCGTGGCTGGGATCCGTGCAGGTTCCCGCTTCATGGGTATCCGTCTCGCCGTGTTCATGTGTGTGCGCACCTACCGCAGCGTCTGCTTCATGGTCATGCGAATGATCGTGGTCGCTCTGGAGTTCTTTGATGAGTTCCGCGTCTGTGTGGCTGTGTGCATGCAGGTCGGCATGTTTCGGAATGGCGACGCCAAGAATGGACTCGCCGAAAAACGGTATTACGCAGTCGCTCAGCGTGGCAACACCAATCGAACCGACGATACCGACAATCATAATCAGGAAGAAATTCTTGGCCTTGCGGTGAATCTCAAACAACGCCGCCGTGACCATCGCACTCAACACGACGTGCAAGGGGTGAAAGATCGAAAACAGCGTGTTTTCGTGACCCGACAGGAATTTTTTGCCGATCAGCATAAAGATAATCCCCGTGGCCGCCCCGATGAGCGTAAACGGCGAATGGATCTTCAATTCCCGACCAATCTGCTTCAATTTTGAACCGACTGACATAGACACCTCAAAAAATAAGAATAATGGCTTATGTACGCACAATATGCAACTTTGTTGCAAAAACAATAATATCAAATTCGCAACTAAGTTGCAAGAAGTTTTTGCGGCATAGGAAGAAAGTTTTATCTCTTTGTTTTTAAAGGAGTTATGCTTGAGGAGATCTCTGCAGAAGCCGGATTGTGGGCTTCTGCAGAGCTGTTTACAGTGCAATTATACCAGCTTGATAACAAATGGATTTTCAGCTGCGGCAAGATGGGCCGGAATATCGATCCGCAGACAATTTCCGTCCCGCTGCCAGGCGGGCGGTTCGTTTTGACCGAGCAGGGTGATCTGTTTGGCTTCCGCGGGCGGCTCATCCAGGACAATCTCCATTGTTTGTGCCAATTTTTCGTTCGGCAGAACAATGGCAAAAACCGCCTCATCATTGCGGGTAAAGCACAGGTTGTCACGCTTATACGGTGGATGCGGGGTGGTGTTGTAAATCGCCTCGCCGTTGACGTCCAGCCATTGGCCGATGGCCTTCATCCGTTCGACGGCCGGTTCGGGCAGTGTGCCTTCCGGTGTCGGCCCGGCGCCCAGAAGGAAATTGCCGCCTTTGCAGACAATGTCAACCAGCATGATAATCAGCTCGCTTGCGGATTTATACCGGTCATTGGGTGTATAGCACCAGTCGTCGGCCATTGTCAGACAGGCTTCCCATGGATGCGACAGCGGCTCGTCGGGAATCATCCGTTCCGGCGTAATGACGTTTTCGTATTCTCCGCCGACGGTCCGATCCACCATCATCAGCCCCGGCTGCAATTGGCGTCCCATTCGGGCGATCTCGTCCATCCGGATATCCTGATCGGGCGGCTGGACCTGTCCCCCATCCAGCCAGAGCATGTCGATCTTGCCGTAATCGGTCAGCAGTTCCCGCAGCTGGGTATGCGTATAATTTACAAACTTTTCCCATATCTCCGGATGCTGATGCGTGTCATAGTTCGGATTTCGCGTCAGTGCCGGTTTGCCCGGTGTCCAGTAATACGGGCAGTGCCAGTCGGATTTGCTGAAATACAGACTGATGGCCATCTCTTTGGCTCGGAATGCGTTGAAGGTTTCTTTGATAACATCGGCCCGCGGATGCGTATGATGCGGGCAATCCGGGCCTGTGATTTTGTAGTCGGTGGTTTGCGTGTCCCACATGCAGAAGCCGTCGTGGTGTTTCGAGGTGAAGTTGAGGTATTTGAAGCCCGCTTGTGCGGCCAGTTCCGCCCAGGCATCCGGGTCGAAAGCGATCGGGTTGAATGTGCGGTTCAACGCCCGGTACCGCTGCTGAAAGACGGCGATGTCCTTGCCGCTGTCGGTCCAGCATTTCATGCTGTCCCGCCGGGACCAGTCATCTTCCGGCACCAGCGGCCACGACTCGCAGCAGTCCCACTGGCAGTAGATGCCCCAATGTATGATCAACCCGAATTTCAGCGAGTTAAACCACCGCAAACGCTCCTGAAGCCACTGCGGATACTGCGAAAACGCATCCGCTTCATCGCGAGAATGCTCAAAAACATCCAATCGTTCTGTCATCACCTGATTCCTTAAATTATAAGTATTATGCAAGATTAATATAGCAAAGCGAACTATATCAGATGGCCAAAAACGAGTCAACGTCGGATTTAGCATCATTTTCGGGGCTGCGGCTGGTGGGGGCGGTGCCGCCTTGGCGATCCTGGTCTGTTGGGTTTTCCTCTGTACTCCAGAAGGTGTAGATGTTGTCGTTTTTGACGCCGACGTTGGTGGTTTTTTCATTGGCCGAGTGGCCGTCGGCGAACAGGACGTTCTGGCTCTCGTAGCTGTGTTGGATGGCGTTGCTGTTCTGGATTTGGATGGGCGAGGTCTTCTCTTTGAGCTGGTAGATTTGCGGCGAAAAGCCTTCCGGCCCCTTCTTTTGAATATTACCGTCCTTAAACCACGGGTTCATGTCGGCGGCGACTGCAAAATCAGCCGGCAGGGTGCCGTTGGCGGGGAATTTTCCATACGGGTTGTGATAGGCATAGCTGACATGCTTGTGCGGGTCGCCTCCGAAATCCCAAAGCTCTACGATGTCTTTTGTTTGCAGTTCCTGTCCTTCGTATTCATAATACTTACTGCTTGGGCAGATGAAGGATTTTGGTGATACATCGGCTTCTCGCACCAGCAGATACCAGCTTGCGGTAATCGTCCGGGAAACATCCGATTCACTGCCGCCTTCGGTAAAGTTCGGCGTTGTCAGGTCATAGTCAAAGCCCATCCGCTTGGACCAGGGACCGCTGCCGGGAAGCTGCGGGTAGTTATCGTCATAATCATTCGCATAGACGGTGATCGCGGTACCCAGTCCCTTGAGATTTGTACCGCAGACCATTCCTGATGTAGGGATGTTTGGTCTAACGAAAAGGCGTACAAACAAAGTTACGGAAAGCACGGTAATGATGACTACAATAAGTCCGATACGCGTTAAATCCGGCTGTTTTTCCATAGTTTTGCTCCTTAACTGTTTGATTTAGTTCATTTCTGATCGGGATAGAATCGCTTTTTATGCTTATCGGCATAACCTTTCAGACGTTTTAAAATATCCGGGTGCTGCTCTTTGACATCCGTTGTTTCATACGGGTCGTTTTTTATGTCGAACAGTGACAGGCCGATTTTTTCATTTTTATAGGTGCCGGGCATTCCGTCTTTGCCGGGCTGGGTCAGTGTGTGATACGAGTGCGGAATGTGCAGTTTCCAGTGTCCATCACCGCTGATGACGCCCTGAAATTCGGTATTGCTGGAGAAGGGGTAATAGTCATGCGGATTGGTCGCTGAAGGCTTACCGGTAATGATATCCCAGACATCTTTGCCGTCAATGGCATTGGTCGTCAGCGGTGTGCCGGTCAACCCTGTCAGTGTCGGCAGCATATCCACACTGCAGAATATCCGGTCGCTGGAGGTATTGGCGGGGATCTTTCCGGTATACTTCATTATGCAGGCGCTTCGAATACCGCCGTCAAAACTGGTGGCCTTCGATTCACGGAAGGGCGTTTTGCCAGCATGATTTCCGTAGGCGATCCACGGCCCGTTATCGCTGGTCAGGATAACCATCGTATCCTCTTCAAGGCCGTTGTCTTTCAGGGCCTGTGTGATTTGCCCGGCTGACCAGTCCAGTTCCATGACGACGTCGCCATAAAGCCCCGCGCCTGACTTGCCCTTGAACTGATCGCTGACAAACAGCGGCACATGCGGCATCGAATGCGGGACATACAGAAAGAACGGCTCGTCCCGATGGCGGCCGATAAAGTCAACCGCTTTCTCCGTGTACCACGTCGTCAGCATGGGCTGATGTTCTTTGGTGACGCGGTCAATGGTGACCTTGCCGTTTTCAAAATACTGCAGCGGGAAGCGGCCCCAATAATCAGGATTTTGAGGATGATATTCCCACATATCATTGGAATACAGCAGGCCGCAGGACTCGTCGAATCCCCGGTTCCAGGGCCGGGTGTCGTCCTGGTCGCCGAGATGCCACTTGCCGAAGATCGCGGTTTTATAGCCGTTGGCTTTAAAGATTTCCGACATGACCGGGTACTTCGGTTCCAGGCATCGCTCTTTCGGGCCGTGCGCACCGAATACCTTGGTGCGCCCGGGGTAACAACCCGTCAGCAGGGCCGCTCGCGAGGCCGAGCAGATCGCCTGCGGCACATAAAAATTGTTGAATCGGCAGCCTTCTTCAGCTAATTTTTGAACGTGTGGGGTTTGATAATGCCGCGTGCCAAACGGCTCAAAATCCGCCCACCCGGAGTCGTCGAGAAAGATAATGACAATATTGGGCTTTTTCCGTTTTGGCTGGACAGTCGTTGACAAGCCCGAACAGCCGGCAAGCAGAGCCGGAGCGGCTGTCATTGCTGTTAATTTCAAAAAATCACGTCTGCTTTGAATACGCTTCATATGACTCCTTTCGCCGCTAAGCAGTGATATTTTTGGCGAATATGTGATAAATCATATTTTTTATGTAATATTCGGGATTTTAAGTCATTATTCGGCTTTCTTCAAGCCTTATTCTGTCAGCAGGGATTCGATGAACTGACGGCGTTACTATTTCAAGAACAGATGCAGAAAATACCGGATTTTCAAAACATGCTTGCCTGTTTTGGGTGTATTCTGTACGATGTTGAGTGATTTTGAGCGTGAAATAGAATTGAGGCGGTTTTATGCAGATGATTGACAACACACAGCAGATTCAGCAGTTGCCGAAAGGCATGGTGCTGACGATCGGCAACTTTGACGGCGTCCATCGCGGCCACCAGGCGATTTTGTCCGAGGCCCGCGCCATTGCGCGTCAGCGGGGCGTGGGGTTTGCCGCGATGACGTTCGACCCGCACCCGGTGGCCCTTTTGCACCCGGAACATGCCCCGGGTGTGCTGACGCCGCTGGCAATGAAGGCGATGCTGGCCGCATCCATGAGTGTTCATACAATGATTGTCATTAAGGACAGCCTCGAACTGCTGAACCTCTCGCCGGAAGCCTTTGTCGATCAATTCCTGATGGCTAATCTCGCGCCGTCGGTTGTGGTGGAGGGGCCGGATTTTCATTTTGGCTACGGCCGCAGCGGCAATGTCCAGACCCTTCGTGAGCTTGGTGCCGACCGCGGCTTTGACGTTGTCGAGGTGCCCTTTACCGAAATTACATTGAGCCAGGATAAAACGGCGGCCAAATGCTCCAGCTCGCAGATTCGCCAATTACTTGAACGCGGACAGGTGCGAGATGCGTCCGAGGTGCTGGGGCGTCCGTATCGCCTGATCGGTCAAACCATGAAAGGTCGCGGCGTCGGTACCCAACTGGGTTTCCCCACGGCCAATATCGACCCGCTCGGTCAGATTATTCCGTCCGAGGGTGTTTATGCGGGCTATGCAGTGGTTGGTGACAGCTTTGAGGATGTGGCATTTGGCGGGCTGCGCAGGCCCGCAGCCATCAGCATCGGCCGGGCCAAGACTTTTATGAGCGACCATCCGCTCCTGCTGGAGGCGCATCTGCTGGAAAACAAGGTCGAAGATCTTTCCGGTAAATGGCTGGCGCTGGATTTCATGCGATTCCTTCGCCATCAGCAGCGGTTCGATTCAAAGGACCACCTCACGGCCCAAATCAAAAAAGACATTCAGCGGGCCGAGTTGATGCTGTTTTAATCGCAATAAAGCCTTCGGTGTCGTCGTTTGTCATTCCGAACGCAGTTGAGGAATCCATTTATTGTTCTGCGAAGCGGTTCTACATTAAACATAAGATTGAACAAATTGATTGACCATAGAGAACAAAAACATTGACAGAAAACACCATGAAAACAGCGGAAAGCATTGGCAGTGAACTGGCGGCTTTGGTAGAAGGCGCCGTCCATATGGATATCTACCATCGCGTTGCGTTCAGCACGGATGCGTCGATTTATCGTATTTTGCCGCAATGCGTCGTAGAGCCGAAACATGCCGATGACATCGTTGCTGTGATCAAATATGCCGCGGAAAACAATATTCCCGTTGCTCCGCGCGGTGCCGGCAGCGGTGTAGCGGGCGAATCGTTGACCAGTGGTATCGTCATCGATGTCTGCCGTAATATGAGCAAGATTCTTCAAACCGCTCCGGACGGTTCGTGGGTGCGAGTTCAGCCGGGTGTGGTGCTGGAAACACTCAATGCGCATCTGGCCCGCTGGGGACGCAAGATTGGCCCGGACCCGTCCAGCGGAAATCGTGCGGTGCTCGGCGGGGTGGTTGCGAACAATGCTACCGGTGCCCATTCGTTGCAGTACGGCTATATTGCCGACTA
This sequence comes from Sedimentisphaerales bacterium, assembly GCA_028282905.1. Classification (GTDB taxonomy): domain Bacteria; phylum Planctomycetota; class Phycisphaerae; order Sedimentisphaerales; family Anaerohalosphaeraceae; genus 4572-13. The sequence goes on from JANQGW010000094.1 coordinate 10,721, forward strand.
TGTCCAGAGTCTTCATGCCGTGCTGGCTGACGGCAAGCGAGCCGAATTTGTCAACAATACACCCGCCGGCGATTATGACTCGAGTGCGACATTAGCTGCCGGCTGTCTCGAACTACTGGCCGATCAACAGGCTGTGATCGATGCCGCACAACCTGCCACCGAACGCAACCGCTGTGGATACACAATTCAAAACATCGTCAAGGATAATGTCGTCGATCTGGCCCGCCTGATGGTCGGCTCCGAGGGCACACTGGCGGTCTTTACCGATATCACGCTGCGGACCGTGCCGATTCCCAAAGCCAAGGCACTGGTGCAGTTTGAGTTTGATTCGTTCGAGGCAATGGCCAAAGCGGTGTCTGTTATTGTTGATGGCGGGACCAGTGCCTGTGAACTGATGGACCATACGCTGATCGGTATGGCCCGCGATGCCTTTCCGAAGTATCACGACATCCTGCCGGCTGATTGTGTGGCAACACTGCTGGTTGAGCATGTTGGTGACAATGCCGCCGAAGTAAAGGATAAAATTGCTCGAACCATTCAGGCGGTCGGCGATTTGGCAACTGGCAGCACAGAATATGCAGGCGCTGCCGAGCAGGCACTGCTGTGGAAAAGCCGCAAGGATGCGGTGCCGCTGCTGAACCGCCAGAAGGGCAGCACGCATCCGATTGCGTTCATTGAAGACACCTCGGTCGATTACCGACGGCTTGACGAATACATCGCCGGGCTGAAAACGATTGCCGAAAAATACGAGTTTACGATGGCCTTTTACGGCCATGCCGGTGATGGTGAACTGCATATCCGTCCATTCCTGGACCTGAGCAAGGAAACCGAAGTTGCACGGATGCGGCAGATGGCCGAAGAGGTCTTTGAACTGGCCTGGTCACTCGGCGGTTCCATCAGTGGCGAGCACGGCGACGGTCTGCTGCGAGCGGCTTTCATCGAGGGGCAGTATGGCAGCGAGTATTATCAATTGCTCAAAGGCATCAAGCAGTTGTTCGACCCAGCCGGCATTCTCAACCCCGGAAAAATCGTCAATGACAACCCGGATGTGATGGGCCAAAACCTGCGGGCGACCGCATTGGCCGCGGCGGACGGCTTCCAGACGGAGATGAATTTTGCCCCGAACGAATTTCGCTTTGAGATCGAGCAGTGCAACGGCTGCGGTGTGTGCCTGGCCAATACCGCCGGCAGCCGGATGTGCCCGGTTTTTCGCGGGCTTGACGAAGAACTGGCTTCCAGCCGGGCCAAGGCGAATTTGCTGGCGGCGTGGATGGCCGGCGATAAATCCGGCGTGACGTTTGACGCTAAAGAACTCAAAAAACATCTGAGCCTGTGCGTCAACTGTAAGATGTGCGCGGTCGAATGTCCCGCGGGCGTCGATGTCTCCAAGCTCATTATCGAGGCTCGTCAGCAGTTGGCAAAGCGAAGTGGCTTTACATCCGCCGAGTTGACACTGTCGTACAATCGTTATTTGAGTATGCTGTCGAGTGCCTTTGCACCGCTGAGTAACTGGATCATGGCGCTGTCGCCGATGCGATGGTTGCTGGAAAAACTCGTTGGCCTGGACCGCCACCGGCATTTCCCCAAATTCCAGCGGGGCAGTTTCGTCCGAATGGCCCGCAGGTTTTTGGCAAAGTCCAAACCGATTGAAAACCCGCGTGACAAGCTGATTTACTTTGTGGACAGCTTTGCAAACTGGAACGACCATGACCTGGGCTTTGCGACGATGAAAGTGCTGCGAGCAATGGGCGCCGAAGTCGTCGTGCCCAAACAGCGTCCTGTGCCGCTGCCGGCCTATGTGTACGGCAATCTGAAAACCGCCCGCAAGGATATCGCCTATAACATTGCACAACTGGCGCCGTGGGTTAAGAAGGGCTATAAAGTCATCTGTTCCGAACCCAGTGCTGCGCTGTGTCTGACCGACGAAATGCGGCTGCTCAATGACACTGCCGAGGCGAAACTGATCAGTGACAACACATTTGAACTGATGGATTACCTCAAGCGGCAATTGGATGATTCGCCGCAGGCATTGGGTAAGACTTCCGGTATGGATATCCATAAAAAACTCGGCTACCATGCACCATGCCATTTAAAAGCCCTCGGTTCGGCCGGCGCAAGCATTGAACTGCTGAGCCGTTTCGGCATTGACGTGGTTGATATCAACGGCGGATGCTGTGGCCTGGCGGGAACCGCGGGCATGCAGAAAAAGAACCACACACTGGCCGAAGCCGTCGGTGGAAGGCTCACCGGCAAAATCGCCGCATGCGGCGCCGAAGCCGTCGTCACCGAATGCGCTGCCTGCAAAATGCAAATCGAACACCTCACCCGCCAACAAGCCATCCACCCCATTAAACTAATCGCCGAATGCCTCTCCGATTAAATTTAGCCTTGCAACGAGAATGTTGTCCGATATAATAATAGGACAACTTTGGATTTAGAAGGAATGAGGGAGAAGTCCATTCCGATCGCTGACAGTGTGTTGATAATTGAAAATATATTCAATACTGGAGGACACAATGGCACAGGCAAAAATCGACAAGGAAACACGGAGAAAAATTACTGATGCGCGAAGAATGATAGAAAAGGTCATGAAGGCAGACGGTAATGAAGCTGAAACGCGGCGCAGGGTTGAGCGGATTTTTGAAAATGTTATGGGGTATGATGCGTTCGATCACTTAAGCCGGGAAAGGGCGGTCAAAGGAGCGGGGGAAACAGAACATGTCGATTTTGCTGTTCAACTTGAGGTGGGGCAGGATGCAGAGCCGGTAATTATGGTTGAATTGAAGCGAGTCGGTGTTGATTTGGCTCTAAAACACCTTAAGCAGGTGACTTCATATGCAATCGATTCCGGTTGTGAATGGGTGCTTTTAACAAATGGCCGTGAATGGAAAGTATATCATGTGGAATTTGGACAGCCTCCGATTACTAAGTTAGTTGATCAGTGGGATTTGATAACAGATGATACTACGGACATCGCTTTCAAGTTTGAAATGTTAAGTTACAAAAAGGTGAAACGCGGCAGTTTAAAAAAACTATGGGAAAAAGCAACTGTTTTGTCACCGGATAGTCTATTGACGGCAATCGTAAGTTTAGAAAGCCTGTCAACCTTACGCCGGGTCTTGAGAAAGAATACCGGAGTTATCATTGACCCACTCGATCTCGTAAAAGGTATTCGTAAACTCTTGAATGAAAATGCAGGAATAGAGCTCTCAAAAATCAAACTGGACCTTCAATCAAAAAAGAAAAAAAGAACCGGTCGTAAGAAAATTGAAGTGAAAAAGGATACTGAGATTTTAGAAGATAGACCATTAGCTTTGGAAACTGAATCCTCAATTACCAATATGCCTGAAGGGGTTTGATTAATAGCTGACATGGTTTGGTCTTATCTATACCACGGGTGTGTTCGTTGTATGGTATTACTGGGGCGATTATAGAATGCGATGTTTCGTGTATTTCTGTGACCTCTGTGGTGATTATTAGCCGTTTCTGTCGGTGTTTGTCTGTGTCAGGTCGATGCGTCCGGTCAGGGCGATGTGGTAGAGCAGTCCCCAGGCTTTGGCGGCGATTTTGGTTTTGGATTTTAGCAGCGATTTGACCTGGTCGGCGTCCATTATTAGCACTTCGATGTCTTCGTGTTCTTCATTCAGGTGTGTTGACGGTGTGCCGGTCGCTTCCACGATGGCCATGTTGCAGCATTCATCGCTTAAACCGGCTGATGAATACACCGGTTCGCTGATGTGACAGATCCTCGTTACTTCCAGCCCCGTTTCCTCTTTCAACTCCCGGCTAATGGTCGATTCAATGGTTTCGCCTTCGTCAATCAATCCCGCGGGAAAACCCACTTCATAATCCCAGATCGCCGCCCGGAATTCGCGCGTCAATACCAGTCGCGGCCCGTCCGGCGTTTGCAGCACCGGCACAATCACCACCGCATCCGGCGACTGCGCATCGGCCACTGGCTTATCCTTGCGTGAACACATCAGCCAATGATGCGGGGTACGCATATTCACCCGCTGATACTCCACATCGTAAAGGTTCAGCCATTTTTCGTCCGTCAGTTGAGTGATTTTATAAACGTCAGTCATGGTTTCTCCATTAAGGACTGGTGAAGGCGAATAATGTGCCGTTGGCGGCTCCAATGAGCAGGTAGTTTTGGGCGACCGCAGGCGCCGCGGCGACCGCATCGCCGAGCGTATAAGAAAAGATTTCCGTGCCTTTGGCCAGGTCGATCAGGTACAGCCGGCCATCATCGTTGCCGACGGCGATGGTGCTCCCGCAGATGACCGGGCTGCTGTCAAAGTTATCGGCAGCCTCGAATGTCCAGCGAGTATCGCCATTTGCTTTATTAAAACAGTAGAGTTTTCCGTCCCGACAACCCACGACCGCTACATCATCATTCACCGCCGGCGAAGAAAAGAACGCGTCTTCTGTTTCGTCGTATTGCCAGAGGATTTTTTTTGTGGCAACGTCTGCGGCCAGAAAATAACCGTCATAGCTTCCGGCGTAAACAACACCGCCGCTGACAGCCGGGTTGGCAGCCACATACGACCCCGCGTCAATCGTTTTCATTTCGGTGGTCTCCACCAGCGGAACACAATAAACGTTTGCGTCACAGGAACCAAAAAATGCCATGCCCTCTGATACCGCGACGGCCCCGTTAATATAGTTGTCCGCCTCAACAGTCGAGGCCAGTGTGCCGTCAAGATTCAATGCGTACAGATTATTGTCATACGAGCCGAAAACAATCAACAGATTGCCGTTGACGGTTGCGATATTGGCGCTTCCGGTAATTTTGTCTGCGTCATCGAAGGTCCACTTGGCTTTGCCGGTGGCCGCATCGATGGCATAAAACGTCCCGCTGTTGGAACCGATGTAAACCACCCCGTCATGCAGCAGCGGCGACGCCTCCAGTTCATCATCGGTTTCAAATCGCCAACGCTGCTCGCCGGAATGCAAGTCGATGGCGTAAAGAAAGCCGTCCATCGAAGAAAGAAAGGCGGTATCGCCTGAAATCACAACTGTCGAGAGGATTTCTCCATCGGTTTGAAATTTCCAGGCTAGTTTGAGCTTATTCGGCAGGTTTCCTGCCGCCACACCGGTCAGGTCGTGGTTGCCTCGGAAAATTGTCCAATCCGCATCGCCAAACGAGACTGTTTCAGTCGTCTTTGGGGGATTATCCGTTTTTGCTGCCTTTTTATGATAAAGAATGAACGCAATCATCGCCGCAATCGGCAAAGCCGCAATCAGCAGCAGCGGTACCAGCATCCGGCCGCCTTGTCGCAGGTGTTGTTGTGTATCTTTGTCCATAATCCAGTTCTCCGAAGGCTATCATAAAACAAAAGGCTGATTTCGTCGAGAAAAAACACGGTTACGACAGGCACTACTCCAGAATAGATGCTATACATGATTGAAGCTGTAAACAATCTGAAATTTGATTGGCCGGATAAAATGCCCGAAAAAAGGCGTTCAAGCCCATCTCGCCGTAGAAAAGTCTTGACAGCAGGGGGGCAGGGCCGGTACGATACCCTGTCTTTATAAATACTTTTAGTTTAGGAGAGTAACGGTGCGGCAAAGAAATCATAAGTACTTTATTTATTGCATCTTAGCGATCTTTGTGGGGGGCTTTGTTTTACCGGCTTTGACGGGCTGTTCGGACGACCCGGATAAGGCGGCCGCCAAAAACGTTCGCAAGGAAACCACACGGGTTCTTGAAACCGCGGTCAAAACCGGCGATTACGCCGGCGCCAAGTCCAGTATGGACAATGTGCTCGGCAATCCCAAAAATCGCGTTAAGGGTCTGGCCAAAGATTCCGCGGTGCTGGCCGGCGGAAGTGTGAAGCTGGCCTATGGACGCCAATTGCAGTCGGATTTGGGCCTGCGGACACTGCCCATTCGCAGTACGGCTAATACGTTTGAGGAATTGCTGCGGCAGACCGAATCGTTGCTGTTGGAAAAAGAGCGTATCGCCGGGCGTAAAGCGATTGCCAACGAACAGCCTGTTCTTGGCTTGCTGGATCTGGTGGATCAGGAAGTGGCCGAATTGAAAAAACTGCTGGCCGGTGACGGCCAAACTCCCGGTCTGGAAGCACAATATAATTCCGCCAAGGCCGAACTGGACACACTGCTGAAAGAAAAGAAGTCTGTGACGGACAAGCGTGATAAGGTGCAGGCGGTCCTGGATGACCAGCAAAGTCGTGCCGATGCCCTGCAGCGAAAAGCCGAATTGACCAAGGGCCAGGAGCGTCTGGATCTTGAGAAGGAAAGCTTTGCCATTCTCAGTGAACGCAAGGAGTATTACGTTCAGGTGCAGGACGCTGAAAACAAAATTGACGTTCTGGACAGTAAAATTGAATTGGCTCAAATGAAAACCGACGGCCTCAAGCAGAGTATTGACCAGAGCCGCGGCCGTATTAACGAGCTGAACAGTTCCCAGGCTGTCGCCGCGCTGCGGACCCAGTTGGGTGACATTGAAAAAGACATGGCTGACAAGCAGAAACGGATGGACGCCATTGCCGGTGATCTAAAAGTTGGTCTCAAAGCCTATCGGGACGAGGTCGCAGCCGTCTGTGACGCGTTCAAGAGTGCGGGCGAGGACTTCAATAAGGTCAAGGCTAAAGATGCCGGTTTCCCCGCAACACTGCAACTGGCCGAAAGCTATCATTACGCGGCGTTGTCTTGTGCGTCCTATCTGACCCTTGAGACAGACCTGTCGATCCAGTTACAGGATCTGCTGGATACGGCCGATCCGCTGGTTGCCGAGTCGTATGCCCAGAAACTTCCGATCCAGGAAGAACCTGATGCCGAACTGCTCAAGCAGGCTTATGAGGATTTCGACAATGCGATTGCAACTTATGACAAGGCTCTGAAATCCGCCGGACGTCTGGGCAAGGACACCCAAAGCAGTGTCCTTAAATCTCAGTTGTTGGCGGTTGACGGCAAGAACAGACTGGCTGAGAGATTAGGTCAGTATGATGTTGCCGACGCCATGGCTGCAAAGATTGAAGAGTTAATAACCGCCGGTCAGGAATATGGTGTATCCTTCACAAAGTCCGAAACGGCGATCATGCTTGAAAGTGGGATTGACTATACGCCTTCGCTGCCGGTGAATCTGCAGGTGTATGCGGATGATTTGAAGAAAAAATTGTCGGAGTGGAAAGGTCTGAAGATTACTGAGCAGGAAGCCGCTGTCCTGACCAATCTGCAGGTGATCGAAGAAGCTGTTGGTCAACATGGCGATGAACTGGCCGGTCAACTGGAACCGCTTAAGCAGGAAATGCTGGCCGCCCAGAAACGCGGATTCAAGGAAACAGCCGTAAGCAATGACCCCAATAGCGGTGTTTAATACGTTTAAATCGGTTTTATGAAACAAGTAGGGCACCTCGGCAGACGTCGTGGTGCCTTTTTTTGTAAATACGGACTCCGGGGTCAGTTGTCAAGAAAATGCTTGATTCCCGATTGCGAACAGTGTACGCTTTAAGTACACGGATGGAACAGTCAAGGTCTTTTGTACAAAGGATGTGGTGCATGAAACTCAAAGAGCTTCTTCGCAGTGAATGTATTCGAGCCGGTTCCACGGCGGACGATAAGGCATTGGTCTTATGTGAGATCGCCGATTTAGCCCGCCGATGCGATATACTTAAGAATGTTCCCGAGGGGGCTATTCTTGAAGCCCTGCAGGACCGCGAAACACTCGGCGCGACAGCGTTTGGGCGTGGCGTGGCGATTCCCCATTGCCGGATGCGTGATGTGGACGACTTTGTCGTGGGGCTGATGACGATTCCCAATGGCGTTGAGTTCGAGTCGGATGACCGTCGTAAAGTGCGGCTGATCGTTTTCATTATCGCACCCCGACATCAGGACAACACACACATCCGCCTATTGTCGGCGATTTCCCAAACTCTTCAGGACGAGGCGCTTGTCCAGCAAATGATTGATGCTCCCGACGCCGAGGCACTGAAAGCAGCCTTCCTCGAAGCCGCCGGACAGGATATTTCTGAACGAATTCCGATTCGGAGAAATCTTGTACAGATTCTTGTGCAGGACGACAGGGTGTTCCGTGAAATTCTTGAATCACTGTCTTCGCTGGAAAGCACCTCTTTGACTGTGACCCAAACCGAAACTCCGGCTCGTTATTTATATGATTTGCCGGCTTCTGATGAAACCAGCGGTAAAATGATTACGGCGATTGTCCAGCGTCGTCTCAGTAATGAAGTGATCCGACGGATTGAAAGCATTACCGGAAGCCTGATGGAATGTGCCGGTGTTATGGTAACTGTCCAGGAACTGGATTACTCAGCCGGCTCATTGGGGACATAGGCGTTTTGGGCGATGATCGCACTCATCTCTACCATAATCTTTCGGTGATGCTGGCCGCAGGAGTGCCGATTACGCGGGCATTGCGGTCCGTTCACAAAAGCGGCAAAACAGGGCGTCTTTTTACGCGGATTGCAGAAGAAGTCGCTGCCGGCCACAGCCTGACCGATGTCGTTCGCAGTCACCATCGCAGTTTTCCACAACTGGATATCACGCTGATCGAAGTCGGCGAAGAAACCGGCCAACTCCCTGAAATGTTTGAAGCGATGAGCCAGTGGTACGCCTTTCGCCGCCGCCTTCGCCGAGTGATTCGTTCGGGCATGATCCTGCCGATTCTTTATATCCATGCCACGGCTTTTATTGTGCCGGTCATTTCGTGTGCGTTCAGTGAATTTGATCCGGCGGTGTATGTGCGCGGAGTATTGGTGATATTAGGCTTGTTTTACATTCCCGCCGCCGTCATCATGGCTGTCATCTGTTGGACGCCAAAACGCGGACCACTGCGATACATACTGGACCGAATTTCGATAAGTCTGCCGCTGTTGGGCGGGGCAATTCGCGAACTGGAACTGAGCCGTTACTGCAAGGTTTTTGCCATGACCTACAAAGCGGGACTACCGATTGTCCGCTGTGCACAAATGGCAACCGATGCCGTAGCAAATCGTGTGATGCTGGCCTGGCTCAAAGGTGCTTGTGAAGTTGTTAAAACGGGCGAAGAAATGAGCAAGGGGTTTTCCCGTTCACTGCCGGGCGAATTTCTTGGTATCTGGCAGACGGGTGAAGACAGCGGCGACCTGGACGATGCGGCTTTTCGGCTCGGCCGGATGCATGCCGACAACGCCGAAGCCAAATGGACCGCCATTGCGCAGTGGACGCCCAGATTAGTTTACGCGGTGGTTGCCATGGTTATGATTTACTTCATTCTAAAAGGCTATTCACAGATTTTCAGCCGGACGTTTACTATGTAGTAAGCGGTTTACTGAATGAAGCCGCGATAGAATGTCTTCGGTTTGGCGCCGAGCGTATTGGTCAGGGTTCCGATGTTTTCAATTGTCGCTTCCAGCGTGTCACCGGACTTTAAAAAGTCCGACAGTCCCGCCGCGGCGACGCCATGAGGCGTTCCTGTGACAATCACATCGCCCGGTTCAAGCGTCAACAGATGGCTGATAAATGAAACAATCTGGTTAACATTAAAGATCATCTGGCTGGTATTGGACTGTTGGCGGATACCACCATTGACTTTAAGCTCAATCGACAAGTTCTGCGGATCAGCAATTTCATCGGCCGTAACCAGAACCGGCCCGAGCGGCAAAAAGCCGTTCGACCACTTGCCCATCAGCCAGTCAAAATACCCGTCCTTTTCACGATCCTTTCGCCCTTCGGCAAAGGTTGTGCTGCGGGCGGAAATGTCATTGCCGACCGAATAGCCTGCAATATAATCGCCGGCTGCTTCCGGCGTAATGGCTGTTGCGGTTTTTCCGATAAATACCGCCAGCTCCACCTCATAGTCCACTTGGTCACTATACGTTGGCCAGGGGATTTCATGGCCGCAGCCGGTCACCGCAGTTGAAGGCATCAAAAACGGCCACGGATTGGTCGAAGTCGTCTGGTCATCAAAGGGCTGGGTTTGTGCACCGCTTTCCTGCAAGTGTTTGAGATAGTTGCCCGCCAGCGCCAGCACCTTGCCGGGACGCGGAATCGGCGATTTAAAAGTCGTCGGCGGGGGGGTAATTGTCGCAGTGCCGTCAGCAATCAATTCCTCCAGTATCTCAAACGCGGTTTTGCCCTTGATCAGGATTTCCTTCACACTGTGGAGCTTCTTAGCCCCTTCCGTATGCGAAGGGATATCTATAATCCCGTCATCGGTCACAATACCGCAGGAGGTTGTGTGCTTGTGTGTATAACTTGCCAATTTCATACAAATATCACCTTTCCCCCTCTACTGCAATTGCGGGCGCCTTTAAAACCCTGTTGCTTCTTCCTGATTGCTTTCCATCATATACGATTAAGACACACCGGTCTATAAAATACTTCGGCGATTTCCGACGCGATAATCATATAAAACTCTTGCATTCAAAGAAAAAAACGCCTCTAATAGGCCTGATTTGGTTCATTTATGAACCCATTGGTGTGATTATGGAGAAAAAGGGATTTTCAGGATGATTAAGCAGATTTTTTCACGGTTGGGACGCAAAAAGAACAACTCATCAACAACACAGGGCGGTGTGGATATTGACAGTCTTCCCCAAACAGAGACAGACGATAATAACGCATCTGTGGTACCGTTGCGGACTGGCCCGGCACCCATTGTAAATAAGAAAAAAGATAGTGCCGAGGTGTTTCAGGAAGCGGTCGATAAGCTGGTGGATAAGCTGGAGGGGATCAACGAGAACCTTGGGGCGCAAATCCAGCAGAATGAGCAGCTTGTGGAAAAGATGGATGCTTTACCGGCGATGCTGACACCGCTACCGGAGGCTGTCGAACAGCAGCGGGCCGCGTTCGCACAGGTGGCTGAGCAGTTGCGGGGCAAAGTTGCCCGCGATGAGAAAGTGGCCGAAGAATTGTGCGGCATTCATGAAAAAGTGGCCGCCTCCGCTGAAGTGGATGCGAAAATGTGTGAAAGCTTCAGCCAGTTTTCCGAGACATTGGGCAAACTGGATGCTGATACGGTTAGCCAGACCGAGTGGATTCAGCAGATGAGCCGGACATTTTCAGCCAGCGAACGCTATATCAAATACACTCTGGCCCGCCAGCAGGTGCGGTTTTTCTGGATTTTTGGGATTTCACTGGGGATTTGCCTGTTGGCGATCGTTGGGCTGATTGTCGGAATCGTGCTGCTGGGCGGAGCGTAATCAGGGTCTCTTTGTTGAGAATGGTACAATCTTGCTGTTCTGCTTCAGAAAGTAGCAATATAATGCAAAAACGATTGACGTTTCCCGGCGATTGTGTTAGAGTGCCCGCGTCTTATTGGAACCTCCTGGGATAGTCTTCGTCTTTGGGATAAAACACGGTTTTTGAGCCGTGACACCGTGTTGGAGACCCAAATGGGGGAACTTTTTAAAATTTTGTTGACGGGCCTGCAGAATGTTTTTATAGTCTGGCCCTTACCGTTTGATGGCTGATAGAGAGAGATTTCCGTATTTCCGGAAACGCCGAAGGTGTAATCAACAGGGCGGACCTGTTGAGAAACTCTCAGGCAAAAGGATCTCAGCCTGACGGAGCTCTGGAGAGACCGCGAAAGCGGCACCGAAGGAAGAAATATCTCAGGTAGATGGACAGAGCACATAAAAGTGAGTCTGTCTTTATGTCTTTAAAACCTGAGGAATATGATGTCAGAGCAAGTGAAACGCACGTTTTTTTATGATCGGCACGTGACATTAGGCGGCAAAATCGTTGATTTTGCAGGCTGGCAGATGCCGATTCAGTACCCCGAAGGCATTGTTGCCGAACATTTAGCTACTCGCAAGCACGCCGGCTTATTTGATGTTTCCCACATGGGACGATTTCGTCTGACCGGTTCCGGTGCGCCGGTGTTTCTGCGTCGGGTCTTAACCAATGACTGTGAGCGGCTGGAGGTTGGCTCAGCTCATTACACTATTTTCGCCAACGAGACTGGCGGGGCGATTGACGATGCGTTTTTGTATCGTCCTGCTGCTGATAGATACCTGCTTGTGGTCAATGCCTCTAACAAGGACAAGGATTGGGCACACCTGCAGGACCAGTTGGCTGGTTTCCCGGATGTCACTCTGGAAGACGTCAGCGACCAGGTGGCGATGGCCGCCTTGCAAGGCCCCGCGGCTGAAGATATTTTGCAGTCGATCATGACCGGCGGGACGATGCCGGCGCCGAAACGAAATTCGCTGGGCAGTGTCACGGTAGGGCAGACAGAAGTGTGTGCCGCCCGAACCGGCTATACTGGCGAGTCCGTGTGTTTTGAATTATTTATGGATGCCGCCGGTGCGGCGGATGTTTGGGATAAGCTTATTGC
>JANQGW010000146.1 GCA_028282905.1 Sedimentisphaerales bacterium
CAGACCGCAGGTTTGTTTGGACGAAACGTCCAAGCAACTGGTGGCCGAAAGCCGCCGGTCGATTCCGATGCGTCCGGGCCAGTGCAAGCGGGTTGATCCGGAATACCGTCGTTGCGGTGTGACCAGCGTGTTTATGCTGTCGGAACCGTTGGCGGGCAAGCGTCATGTTCGCATTCGACCCCGGCGAACGAAGATTGACTTTGCCGAGGTGATTCGTGAATGCTGTGACGAGCTATATCCCGATGCCGAAAAGATTGTCTTGGTGCTGGATAACTTGAACACGCATACCACGTCTTCGTTATACGAAGCGTTTGAGCCAGCGATGGCTCGCCGACTGACAGAGAAACTAGAGATTCATTATACGCCGAAACATGGCAGTTGGCTGAATATGGCTGAAATTGAACTGAGTGTCTTGTCCCGGCAGTGTATGAATGATTATTTTGAGAATGCCGATCAATTGGCCCGGCAAATTAAAGTGTGGGAACGAAAACGAAATAAGGAACAAACGAGCATCGACTGGCAATTTACAACCGCCGATGCCCGGATTAAACTGAGAAAATTGTATCCGTCAATTTAGGACGGACAGAGTACTAGGGGTGTTGCATTAAAAAAGAAGCTCTGTAATGTCCGCATAATCGGATTCGATGCTGATGACACGCTTTGGGCTAATAAGACCTATTTTGCGATGTTGAAATGAAGTTCGCGAAACTACTTGATGATTACGAAGTCCCTGAAAGGGTTCACCAAGAGCTATTCAAGGTTGAGATGAGGAATATCTATATATATGGGTATGGTATAAAGGAATTTGTTCTTTCGATTCTTGAATGTGCACTTGATGTTTCAGATCACAAGGTGCCTCAAACGACAATATCTGAAATTGTCGGTCTTGGAAAAGGAATGATCGAACAACCTATTGAGTTGTTACCGAATGTTGTGGAGGTGATTTCTGAGCTACAAAGATAATTACCGCCTTATTGTCGTGACCAAGGGAGATCTCCTGGATCAAGAGCGGAAGCTTCAGCGTTCAAAGATCGCGCACCATTTTCACCATGTGGAAATATTACATGAAAAGGAAGAGGCAAATTACGTTAAGCTGCTTCGACAGCGGGAAATAGATCCGAAAGAATTTTTGATGGTAGGGGATTCCCTTAAGTCGGATGTATTACCCGTCGTATCAATCGGGGCGCAAGCTGTCCACATACCTTACCATACTACGTGGCAGCACGAGGAAGCCGCGTCGGAGCGTCTTGATGAATCATACTTGAAACTTTCGACAATTGCTGACCTTCCAAAGTTCCTTTAACTTTCTTCGAATGTCGATTGACCGTTGACAGGTGTCAAAAAACCGAAGTTTTGAAATACGGTGTTCAAAAAGTTACTCAAAACATGTTAACTGAAATTATGAATTTCAAAAATTTAATTATTAGCGGTTTCCTTACAAATGGGTTTTGATATATTTTTGATTAAGTTACCATAATTGGAGGCTTAAAAGTTGCGAAAGTTTACTGTATCTAAAAAGAATTCGAGTGTTTTGACACTGTTGTCTGTGATTCCAGAAAAAATAGTACAATGCTATTTTGTCTTCTTTGTCATAAGCTGCTCGTTATGGACAGGGGACATGCGAGCCGGTTATCCGGATCAATACAATGTTGTTTGGGGCAGTCAAAGTGAAAATTCGATGGGATCAATGCCGTGCGGCGGTCATGATATCGGGCTTAATATTTGGGTCGAAGACGGTGATGTGCTGTTTTATATGCAGCGTAGCGGAAGTCTCGCCGAGACAAATGAATACCTCAAACTAGGCCGGGTACGGCTTCAGCTTGATCCCAATCCGTTTTCTTCAGAGGGGCAGTTTCGCCAGGAACTCAAACTTCTCCAGGGATATGTTGAAATTTGCGGCAAATCCCCTCAGCCGGGCGATCAAGCGATTGAGGCAACTGTCCGAATATGGGTCGAAACAAACCGCCCGGTGATACACTTTGAAATAGAAGCCAATCAGCCGGTCAAAGCCGATGTGGCGTATGAAAACTGGCGGCTGACAGATGAGGATATTCCAAATAACAACCGGCGTCGTTCTTTCTTTTCCTTGCATAAATATCCGGGCAAAGTGACTCTGAGCAAGGATACTATTAAAAGAGACGGGCAAGGTGTGCTGTTTTACCATCGTAATCCGGACGACAAACTGATTCCGGACATGATCATTTTGCAACAGCGGCTTGAGGCTTATAAGGGACAGATTACCGATGACCTGCTTGGCCGCACTTTTGGCGGCATGCTGATTGGGATGGGCTTTGCCCCTGCAGGTGAGACTGAAGGAATCTATCAGACTAAGTCCTTCAAGGCTTGGCATATTGCCTCCGAGAAGCCGGGGCAAAAACACCATATCCGTGTTGTCTCGCATATTGCCCAAACGGAAACGGTGGACGACTGGCGCAATGGTTTGCAAAAACTGCTTGATGAGTCGAAGAATGATCTGGGAAAAGCACGCGAGGCAACCCGGAACTGGTGGTCGGCCTTTTGGGATCGAAGTTGGATCGTTATCAACCCGGAAAAGACCGATCCTTCCAGCAAAGCGTGGCGAGCAGGGCGTAACTACAATCTCTTCCGGTATCAACTTGGGTGCAACGCATTCGGTGAATATCCCACAAAGTTCAACGGCGGCAACTTGACTTTCGATGCCAATCTTGTCGGAGGAAGGGGCAAGGGATATGGTCCGGACTGGCGTGATTGGGGAGGCGGTGTTTTCACGGCTCAAAACCAGCGTCTTTTATATTGGCCAATGTTGAAAGCCGGTGATTTTGATGCCATTCAGCCACAGTTTGAACTGTACCGAAAAGCCCTTGGAGGCGCCTGCGCCCGGGTCCAAAAGTACTTTAAGCATGGCGGAGCGGTCTATTGTGAATATATTGGAGTTCCAGGGATTGCTGGAGGCTTTGGATGGGGCTGGGAGTCCGGACAACGGGGACGTGGCCGGGAAATCCTCTTTGGCGATCCGCGGGCTGATGCGACTCGAGGATATAACAGCCTTGTCGAAAAGGGCGTCATGGCAAATCAATCAATTGCTTATCATTGGGAATCTCAGATCGAGCATGCCTACATGATCCTGGAGTATCACCGTTTTACCGGCGCCGACATTTCGAAGTATATGCCGTTTATCGAAAACGCCGTGATTTTCTTTGACGAGCACTACCGTCTTCGCAAAAAAATGCGATCAGGCAAAGAACTTGATTCCAGGGGTAAGCTGGTGATTTACCCTTCAACATCCTGCGAGTCATACCGCGGAGCAACGAATCCTTCTGATGTGATCTCAGGCTTGCAGGCGTGCCTCGAGGCGATGTTGAAGCTTGATGACGGTTACTTAAATCTTCGTGACAAGGCGTACTATCAGGCGTTTCTGGGACGCGTACCGGATTATACGTTTGACGAAGTTCAGGGGGATCGTATTCTAAAGCCAGCTTCAAGTTGGAAACGCTATCAGAATGTGGAGTGTCCCCAGTTCTACCCGTTGTTCCCGTTTAATCGGTTCGATTTGTTGGGGAATGACCTGGATGAACTGACAACATTCCGTAATACTTGGAAGCATGGTAAATTTCCCAAGAATATGGTCAAGAGTTGGCATCAGGATGGAATCTTTTTTGCTCGTATGGGGATGGCAAACGAGGCAGCCGATTACAATCTGAAAAAACTTGAGGATAGCCCACGCAGGTTTCCGACTTTCTGGGGACCAGGTCATGACTGGGTTCCGGATCATAACTGGGGAGGAAGCGGCATGCTGGGCTTACAGGAAATGGTAATACAGACAATCGGCAAAAAGATCTATCTATTACCGGCGTGGCCGAAGAACTGGGACATCGATTTCAAATTACACGTGCCCTATCAAACCATTGTGGAAGGTAAGTTCCGATCCGGTACAATAACGGAACTTAACGTTACGCCTAATTCCAGACGCAAAGATGTGATCATGGCATTAAAGGATGAATATTAAGGATACCTAATAAATAAGCGTCATGAAAATTTATCCACGTCTATAATATAAGGTGCTTAGCAGGTACCATAAACTTTATGGCATCTGAACCAATAAAACATCATTTTGTCCCTCAATCAATGCTTAAGCAATTCAAAATAAGATAGAAGAGCAAAGCAAACAGATATTTGTTTATGATAGAAGAAAAAAGCAATTCTTCAAATCTTCAATTAGAGACGCTGGTTCGGAAAACCGAGAATTTTTCCATGCACGCACATACGCGAGAACCTGCTTAAATGCGACATTTGAAATCTTGTATTTGCTTGCCCCGGAGGTCGTTGGTTCGGGTCAGGCCAAAAGTAATTTACTGCCCAGCGTCAATTAACCAATTTCAGGACGCGGGCAAAACTAATCTTGAAAATCAGGCTTTATGCCAGCAATTGTCTATCAGTTTTCCAGATTTTTCGACGGCAGAAATGACAAAAATAACTTTTTTTGATTTTTTGACACCAATTTCTTACTGTCTTACGTTTTGATATATAAAGAAAAGTTTTTTTATAGCTGGAATTGAAAATGGCTGAAAATGGGTTCAAAAACCGAAACGAAGAACCTGATAAGCATCAGGTTTTCTTTCAATTGTTCACGAGAAACCAGGGCTATATATACTCATATATTTTGGCTTTAATTCCCCAAAGTAATGAAGTAGACGACATTTTTCAGGAAGTTGCCGCGTCATTGTGGGAGCATTTTAGTGATTATAAACTTGGCACTGATTTTACTGCGTGGGGACTTCGAATTGCTCGCAACAAAGTCATTGACTATATCCGAAAAAGTAAGCGAAGCCCAATTTGTTATTCAGAGGCAACAGTCCGTCTGATTTCAAATTACCATTCCAAACAGATGCAAGGCAAAGATCATCGAATTAAAATTTTAGAGAATTGTGTGTCAAGATTACCTTCGAATGATCGGCGTTTAGTCCAGTTAAAGTATAGCCAAAAAATAACGACAAAAGCGCTTTCAGAACGTATTGGACGTTCCGTGAACGGGCTTTATAAATCTCTCTCTAGGATACATTATTTCTTATATAAGTGCATTCAAAGGACTCTTGCTTCAGAACAATAATCATGAGTATTGAAAAAGAGACATTTAAAAAATGCGAATTAGTTTGCCGGATTTTCGAGGGTGATGTAAGCCCGGAAGAGTTTCAGGCTTTTGAAAAGGATTTGAGCCAGGATCTCGAATTATTGCACATCTACACTCAAGTTGCTGAATTTTATGGCCATTTTATTTGTCCGGGAATGCCTTTAAATTTCCAGAGTGTTTCTTCACAGAATGACGAGTTCGCTTTGGACATGAAATTCTGGGAACAGCTTCTTGAACAGGAAAGGACTGCAGAAACAATTCGATTTCCGGAAAAGCCGCAAATGGAGTTAATTCAAAAAGTTGTTTATCCGCCGCGAGAAAAACGGAAACTGAGCAAGTTCAACATCTTTACGTTTGTCATGAGTGGGGCGGCAATCCTGCTGCTTGTGCTGTTTTTAAAATTTGCCCCCAAACCGGTTTCAGCAGTTGAGGTTGCAACTCTGATCGATCAAATGGATGTACAATGGGGGCAATCACATGCAGCGATTCCTAACAACAGTCGTTTGTGGACAAATGAGGGAACGCTGGAGTTGAAAAAAGGTCTTGTCAGTATTCGCTATGATGACGGGGTAGGAGTGGTAATTGAAGGGCCCGCAGCTTTTGAGATTGAGCGGACGGGACTTTTTCTGGAATACGGACGCTTGTATAGCCGGGTTGCGGAGGCGGGGATCGGGTTTACGGTGAAAACGCCCACGTCTCAGTTTATTGATTTAGGAACAGAGTTTGGCATTCATGCAGAGGTTAACGGTTCTTCGGAAGTGCATGTCATCAAAGGCAAGGTTCAGTTGTTTGCCGGTTCCGATGGACGTTCCAAAACCGGGCAAATCGTTCAGCAGGATCATGCCCTTCGCTATAACGCCAATAATGATCAGGTCAAGAATATCTCTGTTGAGAAAACCGCCTTTGTTCGCCATATTGACGAAAAGGCTGGGGTTGTGTGGCGTGGGCAGGGATGTTCTTTGGCGAATATTGTCGGCGGCGGAAAAGGTTTTGACGCTGGAATCACTCCTCTGGCTGTTGATCCGGACGACGGCAAACTGTTTCAGGGTAATTCGCATCGTCAACGTTTTGGTGAAAATCGCTTTGTTCAGACCGATTATTCCCAATATGTCGACGGCGTCTTTATTCCTGATGCAAGGAAGGGTGATGTTGTTGTCAGCAGCGCAGGGCATATCTTTAAGGATTGTCCGGCTACGGATGGTGATACGACGTTTAACATCTGTAATTTTAGTCCGTTTCGAGATGCTGGCGGAACCAAAATTGCAATGATCCACAACAATATCGAATATGGCAGCGGCTCTCACCGAGCGATTATGATGCACAGTAATGCCGGCCTGACGTTTGATCTGGCCGCAATCCGACAAAGTATTCCGTCAGAGACCACGGTGATCGGGCTTAAAACAAGACCGACATTCAGTGAAGTTATCAAGGAAGTATGGCCAAGAGCGGAGTTCTGGATTCTTGTTGATGGGCAGACACGATTTACTAAACTGATGACCCCGGGTATGAAAAGCGAGGAGGTCATAATTCCTCTGACGCAGGCGGATCGATTTCTGACGCTGGTGGTTACTGATGGAGGCAACGCTCTCGGTGACAATACGGTTTCTCACAGTAACGATCATTGTTTCTGGGTGGATCCGATATTGGAAATTCAATAATGTGTTTAATTGGCGTAGATTAAATGCATGAAATATTCACTTTAATCTGTGGAGGATTGGAAAGATGAAAAGAATGATGTATGTAGTAATGCTAATGGCAATCGTGTCAATCAGTGCGGCAACACCGATCGTTATTGTCAATGGTGATTTCGAGACCGGTAGTGACAATGATGGTCCGCCGTCTGGTTGGACCGACAACAGTTCTGCTCCCAGTTTCTGGTTGGGCGTGGCGGGCGAAACGGGAAACCCGACGCAGAGCGAATGGGATTCTGCCCCCAGTTCATTGGGAAATTTTATTCTCACAACTGCACGGCAGTCTGTCCCGGTCGGTTCACAGCCGGTAGATGGTCAGTTAGTTCAAACCGTTGACTTGACTGCGTTTGCAACCGAGATTGATGCGGGTGACCAGATACTGAATGTCGATTTCATCTGGGCCAGCGATGACTCCCGTGATACCGGGGCTTTCAGTCTACACTTTTTCGATGCATCTGATGTCGAACTTGGCACCGGTTACAGCGTGGCATTGGACGACGGGGATGGCTACAATTTTGTGGGCTGGTTTGAGGAGACAGTTGGCGGGGCAGTGCCCGTCGGTGCTCGCAGCGTCATGTTGCAAATTGATACGACTCGTACGGGCGGTTCGGAAACCAACATATGGATTGACAATGTATCGGGCAATATGGTCCCTGAACCGGCTACCATGGTTCTGTTGGGGCTGGGCGGTCTTGTTTTAAGACGTCGTAAATAATTGTTGTTGAATGTGAACACTAAACACGGCTTTAGACTTGGTGCTATGACGTGCTGGACTTGAAGCTTGAAATAACTTATTAAGCCACCTTTAGGAGATTTGTTATGAAGAAATTTGGAAGTTTAATGTTGATGATAATCATGCTTATGCTGACTGGCAGTGCCTTTGCAACATCGATCGTTATCGTCAATGGTGATTTCGAGACCGGCAGTGACAATGATGCTCCGCCGTCAGGTTGGACCGACAACAGTTCTGCTCCCAGTTTCTGGTTGGGCGTGGCGGACGAAACAGGAAACCCGACGCAGAGCGAATGGGATTCTGCCCCCAGTTCATTGGGGAATTTTATTCTTACAACTGCACGTCAGTCTGCCGGGGCAGGCTCACAGCCGGTAGACGGCCAGTTGATTCAGGTGGTGGATTTATCACCTTTGGCAACCAGTATTGATGCTGGTGCCCAGAGTCTGAATGTCGATTTTATCTGGGCCAGCGATGACTCCCGTGATACCGGGGCTTTCAGCCTGCGTTTTTTCGATGCATCTGATGTCGAACTTGGTACCGGTTACAGTGTGGCATTGGACGACGGGGATGGCTACAATTTTGTGGGCTGGTTTGAGGAGACAGTCGGTGGTCTGGCGCCCGTCGGTGCTCGCAGCGTCATGTTGCAAATTGATACAACTCGTACGGGTGGCTCGGAAACCAACATTTGGATCGATAATATCTCTCTTCGGAACACTGTTAGCAATCCTTCTCCCACTGGCGACATGGTTGATGTTATGGCAACGTTGAGTTGGGACGCTCCTGAATTAATTCCTGGTGCAACCTATAATGTCTATTTTGGGACAAACGAGCCGAATTTTAATGAACCGGCGCCGTATGGGTTGACACTTATCGGTATGGCCGGTCAAACAGCGACAACGGCGACTCCGGTTCCGAGCCCGATGCAAAATGGGACAACCTATCACTGGGTGGTCGATTCCCTTGAGCCGAATGATGTTGCACCTTATACTCCGATTCTGCATCAGGGTTCTGGCTGGAGCTTTACTGCGGCGCCTTTGGACTATCCGCCGATCGTGGATATTCCGGATGATGCTGATGAAATTCTGACCTGGCTTGCAGAGTTACCGGAAAGTGGTCTGTCCGGAGTCATTGATGACAACGGTGAAGTCGACATTCTTGAAGCCAATATTGAGTGGTCCGTTGTTGCTTATGCTGGTGAGCCGCTGGATGCCGTGGCGCAGGTGATTGACCGTAGCAGTCACTTAGGCAATGTTCCGTCTGGTGAGGATCCGAATTTACTGAGAGATTGGATCGGCTCGGATACGCGTAAATTAGGTGAGCCTTTGGTCCTCACACTGAGTGGCCTTCCGGCGGGAGATTATACGTGGGCATCGACGCACTACGATCTTGAGAATCAGAGCGGTCTATTTAGTGTGACCGTTGACGGTGTGACGGTGGGCACGATCGGCGATATCGGATCGGGTGCTGACGATGATCCGATTTCAACCTTCAGCACGACGATTACCTCTGATGGTGTGAATCCGATTGAACTGGTCTTTGACCTGCTGCCTCAGGATCAGCAGCCCGATCTTGGCAATTCTGTGTATACGATGTTCTTTGTCATGAACAGCTTTGAGCTGACCGATGGCATCGATACACTGAAGGTCGACTTTGGTCGTGATAATAATCCGGATACCGGTACCGGTGCAACCCCCATCGCGTCCGGCCATGACGGTTATCTGGCGCTGCACGAGGACCTGACGACCTTTACGGCTCACTCTTATACCCTGGGTTCAGCGACGATTACGGTTCTGCCGGATTGGCCGGCACTGTTGAACACAACCGTGACTAAGACGTCCACAGGACTCTCCTCGACAGCCGAATTAATGACCGACAGCACAGGCACGTTTACGATTCAGTTGACTGCCACCGACAACGGTGGGCAGTCCGGATCCGATACGATGACCCTTCGTGTGGCTGAAGATGCTTGTGATGCCGCTAAGATCAACGGTGCGACCGTGAACTACTATGACGTTGACGGGAATTGTATCGTGGATTTGAATGATTTTACATCATTCGCTTTAGAGTGGCTGAAGGATATCTCACTGACTGCTTCAGTCGTGAACTGAAGACAATTGTAATGAATGATTATTATCTCCTCGGTCCGCTGACGGGCGGACCGGGGGATTGGCTTCCTCCGGGTCCGTACGCCTGGTGCCTGATTGACAGAGGGTTTATCTTTAACGGGAATAAGACAATGGGAATGGTTAGGAAAGGATTCACGTTAATCGAGCTGCTGGTTGTGATTGCGGTTATTGCACTTTTGATGGCTGTCATTATGCCCGCATTGGCGCGTGCAAAAGCTCAGGCCAAAAAGACGGCGTGCCTGAGCAATCTGAGGCAGATTGGCGTTGCGATAAATACATATTTTGTTTCTTCCAGCCGGCCTCTGGAAAAGAGCTGGCACTGGAAAAACGGCACCTGTGACTTTGCTCATGAATACCACAACGCGGATGTACATACGGCTTTAGTGGACGTAGCCTCTATATTGCCCGACCGGGATGCATTCTTTTGTCCAAGTGTCAAAAATCTGTCGCATGAAAAAAATTACAAGGTGGGGTATCGCGATCCCGGTACTGTGATTGGCTCCGGAGAATTGGACGACGTTCCTTCTTGTTCATACTGTATTAGTAAAGGCCTTCCGGAAAAGCATTTTGATATCTGGAGTGCTTATAGCTGGATTTGGAAAACCGAGGTGCGCGAGGAAGTTGTGCGGGTTAATCCGGGTTCACGTGATGTCTTAATGATTGACACCAGTCCCACCATGTGGAGACGGGTGGCAATTACCTGGCCGTATTTCGAACCGGCCGGCATCAATCAGCCTATTGAACATTACAACGCACTTTATCAAGATGGTCATGTTGAGAGTGTGGCCAATAAAGACTATGAGATGAACGAATTTCTCTGGGGTACGCCTTACTGGGGCGGTTATGATTCTCCGGGGCCTTGGGATAAGATCGATTGACAGTGCCGCTCAAATTGTAGTTGGACTGTGTATTTAGATGTCGCAGCCAGGCGATACTGATTATTGAAATAAACATTATGAAGACTGAACTGTTAATAATGAACAGGCAAGCTTATTCGATGTGGACAGCTGACGGGAAAGATAGATTGTAAATTGGTTTAGGTTGTCATTATAATCTGATTATGGGAAAATTATCAATGTGTAGAAACATTCAATGGGTGGGAATAGTGCTTTTTCAGATTTGTTTTTGTCAACTTCTTTTTGCGGCGTTACCTGTCACCGAAGGATTGGTGTTGCATCTGGATGCAGGGGATCTTGCGCTTGCCGACGGTACGGCTGTTGCATCCTGGGATGCTGCTTCACAGGCAACTGCCAGTGCTCAACCGGTTTATGTGGCCAATGACAGTGTGTTCAATAGTCTGCCGGTTGTGCGATTCGATGGAATTGATGACTGGATGGCGTTGCCGAGTCCGGCTCCGTTTAATGTGGGTTCAGTGACGATGTTTGCCGTTGGTAAATTTATTCCCGATGGTTCCAACCAGTATATGGTAGCCGGCCAGGATGGGGGCGGTGATGACCGCATTCGCATTTCCATTGACGGAGGCTTTGAATATCGCATCGGCAGTTCCGGCTGGCGCGCTGTGAATACCGGAGCCATTGATGAAAATGTCCATATTTTTGAGATTCTTTCAACTGCAGAAGGTTTCCTGGATGGTGCCGGCGTGGGAACCGCTGCGAATTCTTCCACAGAGACTCCTGTGGCTCTGAATATAGGGTCGTACAATCGTGGCGAGAAAGATTTTCTCTCCGGCGATTTGGCGGAGTTGATTATTTTTAATCGAGTTCTCACAACGGGCGAGCGAAACGAAGTGGGGGCTTATCTCGAAACAAAATATGCACTTACTACCGATTATGCCGGGGTAAATCCACAGGTGCATACACCCATCCCCTCTGATGGTAGTCAAAATATCCCGCTCGATGCTGTGTTAAGTTTCCAGTCACCGGCTGAAGTTGATAATCCGGTGTATGATGTATACTTTGGGGTATCAAACACCGTTCCTGTTTTGGTCTCAGAGGGACAGACTGAAACAACATTTGATCCGTATGGTTCTGATTTACTGCAGCCCGGACAAGCATACAATTGGCGTGTGGATATTCAGGGCGGTGCCCAAGGATCTGTCTGGAGTTTTACAACTCGTTCAGAATCATTGGCATCACTGCAAGCTGATATGAATGAAGACAGTGTGGTTGATATTCTTGATTTAAAGATGCTGTCGGAATGGTGGCTTTCCACAACCTCTGCCCCGGTGAATATTGATCAGAGCGGTAAGATTGATATGAAGGACTATGCGAGTGTTTCGTCCATGTGGAAAAAGAATG
The DNA here is from genome assembly GCA_028282905.1 of Sedimentisphaerales bacterium. GTDB lineage: Bacteria > Planctomycetota > Phycisphaerae > Sedimentisphaerales > Anaerohalosphaeraceae > 4572-13. The sequence continues at coordinate 11,916 of JANQGW010000146.1, forward strand.
GTCCGGCGCCTGCCGGTTATGTCATTTCCCGATGTGGACCGGCTGACTTCAAGGTTGCAGATGCTGACGAAATTACGATGATTTATGTCGATTCCGCTGATTATACGGTCTGTCAAATCGCCGCCGAATGTCTGGCGGATGATATCGCTCAGATCTGCGGGACAAAACCGGCGATTGTCCACAGTTTGGAAGGACTCAGCGGTCATGTGATTTTCATTGGCACATTGGGCCGCAGTGCGGCCATTGACACGTTGGCGGCAGATAGTAAAATCAATGTTTCCGATGTTACCGGCCAATGGGAAACCTTCGCGTTGGAGGTTGTGGACAGTCCTGTTGCTTCTGTCGATCGAGGCTTGGTGATTGTTGGTAGTGACCGGCGGGGGACGGCTTTCGGTGTCTTTGATCTGTCTGAAAAAATGGGAGTCTCGCCCTGGTTCTGGTGGGCGGATGTGCCGGTACGGTTCCGTGAGCAGATTATTGTTCGTGACGGTCGTTATAAAGAGGGGCCTCCCTCGGTCAAATATCGCGGTATTTTTATCAATGACGAGGACTGGGGCCTGCATCCCTGGTCCAAATATACCTATTCGCCGGAAGACGGGTACATCGGTCCCAAGACCTACCAGAAAGTCTTTGAATTGCTACTTCGACTGAAGGCCAATCATATCTGGCCGGCGATGCACGGATGCACAAAGGCATTTAATGCTTTCGAGGCCAATAAGGTCATTGCGGATGAATACGCTATTGTCATGGGCTCGTCGCACTGTGAGCAGATGCTGCGAAATAATGTATGGGAATGGTATCGCTGGTCGCCTTCGGACGGTTCCAGTCGTGGCAATTGGGACTGGTGTACCAACAGTACAAAAATTACAGAATACTGGCAGGATCGAGTGAAAGTCAATGCGACTTATGAAAATGTCTATACCACCGGAATGCGCGGCATTCATGACGGCAGTATGCCGTGTTCCGGGGCAAGCAGTGCTCAGAAAGTCTGGAAAATGGAAAATGAAGTCTTTCCGGCACAGCGTCAGATGCTTGCGGATTGGGTCAATCCGGATCCTTCCAAGGTGCCGCAGATTTTCTGTCCTTACAAGGAAGTTCTTGGCTTATACGATATGAATATGCAAGTACCGGATGATATCATATTAGCTTGGCCGGATGATAACCATGGGTATATCAGGCGGCTTTCAAACTCAGCCGAACAGGGCCGCAGCGGCAGGGCCGGTGTGTATTATCATCTTTCCTACTGGGGTTCTCCGCACGATTATTTATGGTTGTCTTCGATTGGCCCGGGCCTGATCTGGGAAGAAATGAAGAAGGCCCATGATTACGGTGCCGACCAGGTTTGGATTTTCAATGTTGGAGATATCAAACCGGCCGAGATCAGCATGGAATTTGCTTTGCAAATGGCCTGGGATATCAATCGGTGGAATCACACCAACTTACAGCAATATCTTGAACAATGGGCCTGGCGTGAGTTTGGACCGAAGCATAAGACCGAAATTGCCGAGATATTGGCCGACTATTATCGTCTGGGCCTGACCCGAAAGCCGGAACACATGGCTTCCGGCGGAGCGGCCTTTAGCCTCATTCATTATAATGACGAAGCTCAGCGGCGGATTGACGCCTATAAAACGCTTGAAGAAAAAGCTTCTGCGGTTTATCAGTCGCTGGCATCTATTTATAAAGATGCGTTTTATCAGCTTGTGTTATATCCGGTTCGGGGTGCGAGCCTGATGAATCAAAAAATCCTGTATGCCAAGAAAAGCCAGCATTATGCAAGCCAGGGGCGAGTCAGTGCGAATGAATATGCTGCAATGTCACAGGCAGCCTATAATCAGATTATTACAGAAACCGACTTCTATAACAATTCGGTGGCAAATGGTAAGTGGAAACACATGATGAGCTATAATCCGCGAGGTCAGTCCGTTTTTGGCCAGCCGGCAATTTCGACGGTACAGCCGGTCAACGGAGCATCGATGGGAATTGTCCTTGAAGGGCAAACCGTAGATATCGCAGACATGGATTCGGGACAACCTGCTGCTCCTTTTGATGACGATTTTTCTGATGGTTCGGCAGATGGCTGGCAACCAACAACAACGGCTCGTTGGGAAGTGAGATCCAACGGCGCAGAGATGGAATACGCAATAAATACAACTGATTACGACAGTCTTTCCGGCAGCCGGCTGGGCGAGATGTCGCTGATTGAAGGCCATCTGTATGAAAACTTCAATTTCAGTTGTCAGGCTCGCAGTTGTGATAATTTTGCCGCTAATTCATCTTCGGATTTGGCCATTGTTTTTGGATATATAAATGAAAATAACTACAACTATTTGATTCTGAGCAGCAATGGTAGCAATTCCGTCTTATATCGTGTTGCCGGTGGGGTTCGCTCTGCTGTGACCATGGCAAGTGGAGCTGCTATTCCGGACAATAATTTCTATCTGGTCGAAATTGAAAAGAGATCGAGCCAATTGACAATCCGCTACCGAAATCAGGTGATTTTGTCAACTAACGAAACGTTTGCGGGGGGGCTGATTGGTGTCGGCTCATATAATGATTCTTCGGCGTTTACCGATATTGATATAACGCCTCTAGAAGGTGATCCCTCTGTAAGTTTCGACTTGCTTCCGCAATTTAATGTGTTTACCAAAGATAAGTACTTTATTGATATTTTCAACAAAGGTGATACTGCCTTTAGCTGGACTGCAGTTCCCTCTGCTGCCTGGATTCAGTTGGATCAAACCGGTGGTACTGTTGATGCACAGCAGCGGATCTGGGTCAGCCTTGATTGGGACCAGGTTCCCCTTGGTCAAAACAATGGAACCATTGAAATTGCAGGAGCTGGCACTAATGTTAGTGTGAAGTTGGCCGCGTTCAATCCTGTCTCTCCCCGACCGGACGATATTCAGGGATTTGTTAGTTCGAACGGGTGCGTTAGCATGGAAGCCGAGAGCTATTCGAACAAAATCGATAAAAACAATGCAGGCTGGGAAACCATTGGAGCCTTGGGCCGAACGGGCGATACAATGACCATTTTACCGACAACTACTCCGAGCCGGGATATGACGGCTGACATTTTAGTCAACAGTCCTTTGCTGGAATACGAGGTCCATCTGTGGGATGCCGGTGATCAGAAGGTCATGGTTTATTGTATCCCAACCCATGCGATCACGTCTGAACATGGATTGCGATATGCAGTTGCCTTTGATGATCAGACACCTCAGATTGTTGAGTATGATACTGCCGAGTGGAGTGCGCAGTGGAAACTAAATGTCCTCCAAGGCGCTGCGATTTCAGAAAGTTCTCATACGCTTTCACAACCTGGTCAACATACGCTCAAAATCTGGATGGTCGATCCGGGTGTGGTTCTGGATAAGATTGTCATCGGATCTCCCAAATCCAGCCACTTAGCTCCCCCGGAAACCCGTGTGCCATCTCAGACGCGATGAATCTTTAAAACCATAAAATGTCCAGTGAAAAGTCCTGCATGAGAAAGTTTTTCTGCTTTCATTGTAGAATTGAAGACTGTGAGGTATTTGTGCTTGGGGTGAAAAAGTGAAAATATTGAAGGCTCTTTGAAAACAGCAATCGGAATTATATGATTAACTTAGAGAAGTAAAACAGGAATAACAAATGATTAACTTTTGCTGTAGTAAGTGCGGCCAGGCTTATCGTGTATCTGATAAATACGCTGGGAAACGTGTCAAGTGTAAGGATTGCGATCAAGTCAATACGATTGCTCAGCCGGAAAATGAAATGTTGGGTAATGGTGATAGTATTACTGCGTATAACAACTTGCTTAAAGAGTTGGCGAAGGCTGAAAAATTAGAGCCGGCCGTAGAGAATAAGCATTGAACCGGAAAATTTTTACAAAGCTAACGATGATATTTGGCATCAACAGCATGAAAAATGTGAGGAAAGTCAATTTTTTTAAGGGTCATGACTACTTGAGCGGTCTTTTTTTGAACTCATTGAGTAGTCTTTTATACATATTTTCATTCCGATAGTTATATCTATACTCGCATTCTTTCAGATGCAAGTAAAACGTCTGTTTATGCATCCCGCGAAAGCGAGCCAGCCGGTTCTTGGCAAATCCCCAGAACCCTTCAATCCCGTTGATATGGGCATGGCCGTTGACAAATTCATTGCGGCCATGATCCACCCGAAGATGCTTGGCATAGCCCAGATCCACCAGTCCGTTATAGCCGCGCCAACCGTCAGAGTGGATCACTGAATCCAAATCCACTTTTCCTCGTATAACGGCCTGTAACGTCTTCTGAGAGCAATCTGGCACAATTTCGGTATAGACGCTGCCGTTGCGTTGGAAGATGCCGAAGACAATCGTTTTACCGGAAGCACCGCGGCCTCGTTTGCCTTTGATCCGCCGAGCCCCAAACCAGGACTCGTCAACTTCCACTTCGCCGGCAAAGGGCGACTCTTGCTCACAGAGCCAAGCAATCCGTTCTCGAAAATATTTCAAATAGCGATTGACCGTATTGCGGTTCAATAAGGTAAGTTCTGTTATTTGAACCGCCGTTAAATCGAGGCAAAACAGCTTCAGTAACTGCCGGAATTTGGCCTCCGAAATTCGCGAAAAGTTTTTGTGCTTGTTAGTCCTTGTCATGACTGGAATTATAACAATTTTTAATGCCTATGGTAGTCATGACCCTTTTTTAATATACGTTTGCGTTTTCATCGTATACTATGCAGTCGTGGAATTTGGCCGGTGTTAAATCCCTCAACGAAATTTAGTGTGGATGATAATTGAGCTATCCCGCATGGTCAAAATGTGATGATGTTCACCGCTGTCAGTCATGCTTGGAATATATTGCTTGTTACTAGCAGATTGGGGGATTGTTAAAGTCATACAGGAGAACATATGGAACGACCGGTTCTGATCCGGTATGCTCAGATACGGCTGAGCGTATCTGCCGACTCGCAGGGTGATATCCTGCAATATCAGATCCGCATATGATAATTTACATATCATAAGGAGAACCGGTCATGAATAAAAACAGTCTAACATATGTAGCAATGGACACACACAAAAAAGAGCATGCCGTTTTAGTTGAGTACCCCACTGGTGACACCGTTGCGTGTTCAATAAAGAACACACCAGCCGAAATTGCCAGAATGGTGAAACGCATTCAGTCTGTCGCTGGAAATTCAGAAGTAACATTCTGTTATGAGGCTGGTGTGTGCGGTTTTAATCTCAAGCGTCATATTGAGTCACTCGGTGCAATCTGTAAAGTCATTGCACCGTCACTGATTCCTCAAAAGCCAGGTGAAAAGATCAAGACTGACCGTCGTGATGCAAGAAACTCCTGACAATGCTCAAAACAGACCTCCTTACTGAGGTACATACTCCGGATGAGCAGCAAGAGGCTCTTCGCGAGCTTAGCCGTATGCGTCAGGGCATCAAAGAGAATCTCATGCGGATTCGTCATCAGATACTTAAATTTCTTGTCCAGCATGGATATATTTACCAGCAGGGCTATCATTGGACACAGAAACACCAGCGATGGCTTCGATCAATCAAATTTGATAATCAATTGCTTCAAGAAATGTTCGAGGCATATCTCGTTGAAATGGCCCATTGCCTTGCCTGACAAGAAGAACTTGATAAACGAATCGAACAGGCTGCCACAAGTGAGCCATACGCAGAGATAATAGGGCTCTTGAGATGTTTTCATGGGATTGACACAATATCGGCTTTCACTATTATTACTGAGACATCATGGCATTACCGACACACGTTTTCAGTTAGAAAAAACTTGCGGACAGACGTAAGGGTCAGCCACAATGGGCGATAGATATAGCCGATAAGGCTGCGAGGCGGTTGAGGAGGAGATATGAGCATTTTGTTCACAGTGGAAAAAATCACAACAAAACTATTACAGCTATCGCACGTGAGTTAGCAGGTTTTATATGGTCTATGATATATTATTATGAGATGTATAAGCAGTCACAAACCACTAACGTGGCATAATTTAGGAGTTGATAAAACCGCTCTGCCAAAAACCGCGACATCCGGCTCGGCTGCGGCAGTCACAACTCCGACGAGCTTTTGTGTTCCCCATTCTCGTTGGCCTGCCGGTCCGAGCCAGATGTCGCTTGAGTAAATGTGAATTGTTAATAAAAAGTTAATAGAAGAATTGGATGTGCATTCGGAGTGCGGGCAGCGGATTAGCTATGTGCGAGCAGCCCTTATGGTAGACAGGTGAACTGATCCGATCCATGATCGGAGAATGCACGGCTTTTGACGGAGGATATCAATGTTGGCTCTGGTTGAAAAACTAACCCACGTATATAAGACTGATCAACCGTCGAATAAGCCCGCACTCGAATGCATAAAATTACTATGAAAAAATGAAATCTAAAAAATGCTTGACAATGGTCGTTCCATATAAGGACTGCCTGATGGCGTGGATGGCTTTTTACAAGGTTCTCATGGGGATGATTTAGAGTCGAAATCGGCTTGTCTGCAGCTTGCCAATATGCGTCAATTTTCCGTATTTTCCGCTATTTTCCGACTTCTGGAAAACGTATAGATTCATAACCTTAATGGATATAAGCATTTAAGCTGTTTTTGGCTTGGCCTCTCGTAACCCGGAGGTCGTTGGTTCGGGATACAGCTGGGCAAAAAGCCTATTACGAATATAATGCCCGGAATTTAATCACGCTTTGGGGTGGCAAAAACAGTTCTTTACATGATTATGCTCAGCGGCAATACGGCGGCATGATGGGTGACTTTAACTATACTCGTTGACGGAAGTTCTTTGAAATGGTCGATCAGTCCCTGGAAAGAGGAACCAGTTTCAACCAGGGGGGCTACGAAACTCTGATCCAAACCTGGGTATATAACTGGGTACACAGTACGCCAGTTTTGTGCTGTTGGTCCGCTACTCAACTTCTTTCAGTTTTTCCACTGCCCTTAAAACTGCCCTTGAAATTGAGTCCAAAACAGTAGAAAATCGTGGCTTAATAGTAAAGAAACGAGAGATTCTAAATCTTTGCTTTTGCTGGAGTTGAGATGTAAATACAGTGATATCATGAGCTTACAAAAAATACGGGTATCGAATCCCGCCCTCTCCGCTTTATTTTTTAGCTTTGTAGCTTCCTCTAAATGTTTGATTCCCCCCTTGCCCTTTAGCTACCCTTATTTGTGGATGGTTCACATGAAGCAGGACTTGGCTTTGCCAGTTCAATTAAAGTACGCAGGGATACTCCTCATGGAGATGATATTGCAGGCACTGAATTTCTGAAGTGAAACCAGCTATAGAAAAGGATTTTAAGGGCTTTACATTAAAAAAAAGCGAAAATCATAAAAAAGATAGCAAAAAAGAAAAAATTGCGCCTTATCTAATCAGAGCAATCGGATTTAGGTTGTTTATGTGCTTTGAACCCTATAGGGTCGTTTCAAGTAGTAATAACACCCATTTTTGAATTCTGATTTAATTGGGAAGATTTGGCGAAAGTGGACAGAGAATACTCACAAGAAGATATGCAGAGCCGGAAGAGTGGTTTTGTTGGTTATTTGACAAAGGATTACTATAAGATCCATAGTTATATCCTTACGATGGTGCCCAACAAAGCGGATGCTGAAGATGTTTTGCAGACTGCAATTGCCGATATGTGGGAACATTTTGAAGATTTCGAGGAAGGCACAAATTTTCTGGCTTGGGCGTCTACCATTGCCAAATATCATGTCTTAACCTATCGGAAGAAGCGGTCACGCTCCCGTGTTCATTTCAGTGATAAAGCTGTTGAGCTGATTGAGGCTGAAAATCAAGTTATCCGAAATGAAATGGATATGCGGCTTGAAGACGTACAAGTGGTCGTTGCTGAATAATCTTGCAAAATGATATTTTATGGCTATGTTTAATGTGATCGTTCATAAAACTGCAGGAAGACTTGAGAGTGATTTAACCCGGAGTATTTCTTGGGAGAAGTTGTTGAATATAAAAATGAATACTATGAAGAGATTGTTAGAATCCTAACCACCTCTTTTGTTGACGATATCGGTTTTAAGTTTTTTACACATAGGGACGGAAAAAAGCATCAAGAATATGTTGAATTAATCATCAAGTTTTATCTGAAGTGCTATGGCGGACATAAAGGGTGTGTCTTTTGTGTCCTTGAAGGAGGCAAGCCGGTATCTGTTTGTATTTGTGAATTGCCGGACACAAAATCTTCATCCCTGGTATTTTTAATAGAAGGGTTAAAATTAATTATTAGAACCAATCTCTTGGTTGTTATTCGCGCTTTAAGATTTTTAATAAAAAGTTATCAAAATAGAGTGAAAGAACCGCATATTTTCTTAGAGATGATCGCAGTGGCCCCGGAAGCACGGAGGGAAGGGAACTCCCGGCCGCTGATAGAAAAATTATTCGAACTCGACGCGAAACACAAGAACTCTGTGGGTATTTGCCTGGAGACGAATAAAGAAAAGAATGTCAGCTTGTATGAGAAATTTGGGTTTGAGGTAACTTATAAAGGAAGTGTTGGTAATTTCCCTGTTTGGTATATGTTCAGAGAAAAGCAATAAATCTTCTGTCTGATTGATTGTTTTTGTTTTGTGGCTTGGATTTGTCATTGGTGAAATATTTAGGAGTTGATTAAATGAAAAATGAGACGGCTGCTGTTTTATTGAGTTTAATTGTTATTTTGAGTATGGCAGGCTGTGTATCTGATCCGTGTTCAAACGAGACCGAAACACCACTTCTTGTGCCGGTTCGCAGCGGCGATTATGTTCATATTTATCGCCCTCAACCTGATGTTTTTCCAGGTCCGGACACGGCTGAATTAGTTGCCGGTCAAGTCTATGACGAATGGGTGCCGAATGATCACTGTTTTGTTAAAGGCCCCGACGACCTCTGGCACGCTTTTGGTATTACCCACCCCAAGACAAGCGTTTACCGAGTTCATGACGGCGAACACCAGTCTTTTCATGCCCGGTCTCCCAAAGATACCTTGCGAAAAAGTATCAAGCCGAGCACATGGAAAGATTTGCCGAAAATTCTGCCCCCGGCTGAACGGCCCGGTGAGATTCGTGAAAATCACGCTCCGTATATTGTCAAAAAAGACGGCCTCTATTATATGATCTATGGACCGTCACCGCTTCGCTATGCGACCTCTGAGGATTTATATCAGTGGACCGTTCGCGGACCGCTGGACAATTCACCTCCCGGTCGCGACCCGAGCGTGTTTTTCTGGCAGGGCAAATACTATCTGATAACCTGTGGTAATCATCAGGTCTATATGGCCTCATCCAAAGACCTGATCCACTGGGAAGATCAGCGAGTCATATTGAAGATGGAAGGCATCGACCCGGAATCGCCTTCCATGGTTATCCATAATGGTACCTTCTATCTGTTTGTTTGCGGCTGGAACGGCATCTGGGACAAAAAAGACATCAGCGGTGCCTATCAGCACATCACGTATGTGTACCAGTCCGACACACCTTTTGAATTTAATTTCGGTCATGAACTGACCCGACTTGACGCCCACGCACCGGAAATCATCCGGGATGAAAAGGGCCGTTGGTACATGTCCAGTGTCGAATACCCCAATCGCGGCGTCAGCATCGCTCCGTTAAAATGGATCACCCAAAAGAAAAAATAAAACGGTGCTCTTGTTAACCAACAGCACACATTGATTGTCGTATAACTATTTTACAGGGAATGACCGATGAAAAAAGTTTTAGGGATTTTACTTGTTATTATTGGCATACAGACGGTGGTTTTGGGCAGCAGCAATCTTGATTTAATGCCGTGGCCAAATTCTATTGCTGCTCAGGACGGTACTTTCAAATTGAATAAGTCGGTGCCGGTCAAGGTCTTGGGCGACAATCAGGACAACGGTCGCTATCTGAGTGAATTGTGCGGGTTGGATTTAAAAGAAGTAAGCCGCATCAAAGGCAAAGGGATTTACCTGATTACAGATGAGACAATCAGCAGTGACGAAGGCTACCGGCTGGAAATTAGTCGCGATAATATCACTATTAAAGGCAAAACCGATCAAGGTGTCTTTTACGGCATTCAGACGCTCAAACAGTTGGTTCCTGCCGATGTTCTCAATAACGGCCAAATCAAAACCTGTCAACTGCCCTGTGTTGTGATTGAAGATGAGCCGCGGTTTAAAATGCGCGGCCTAATGATTGATTCAAGCCGACATTTTCAAAGCGTTGAGTTTATCAAAAAATATATTGATATCATCGCAGGTCTGAAACTGAATGTCCTGCATTGGCACCTGACCGACAACAACGGCTGGCGTATCCAGATTGACAAATACCCGCGTCTGACGTCTATTGGCGGTTTTCTTTCAGACGGTCGCCAGATGCAGCGAAACGGTTTTTACAGCAAAGCGGATATTCGCGAGGTCGTTCGGTATGCCAAAGGCCGCCATGTGACGATTATCCCGGAAATTGATGTACCCGGTCACGCCGCGGCGATGGTTGAGGCATATCCGGAATTTTTGTGTCCGAGTAATCGTGACAAGAAGCCGGTCAGTCAGCGTACATATAATGCCGACTACCATGAAATCTTATGTGTAGGCAATGAGAAGCTCTATTCTGTGTTGAGTGATATATTTGATGAAGTGATCGAGGTGTTTGGCTGTGAATATGTGCATATCGGTGGCGACGAGGTGGGTGAGGGCATCTGGAGCAAGTGTCCACTGTGCAAAAAAGTCATGGAAGAAAAGAAATTTTCCAAAGAGCCGCAACTGCAAAGATATTTCATGGAAAAAGTCAATACTATGCTGGCTGAGAAAGGCGCCACCTCGATGGCCTGGATCGAACATCTTGAAACGGGGATTCCGAAAGGTCAGCTGGGCCTCGTCTGGCGGACTAATTTGAACAATGCCTTGGAAGCGCCCAAACGCGGAGTCGATATCATTAATGCCGATGGGCGGTATGCCTATTTTGACTACCCGGATTACCCCGGTACCGGTAAATCAGGGTGGATGCCGGTGCTTGACTTAAAAAAAGTTTACAGCTATGACGTTGTTCACAAGCAGCTTTCTGCTGAACAGGGCCGCCATGTTCGCGGCGGCATCTGCACGCTATGGACCGAAGAAGTACTTATGGAAGATATGGACAAACAACTCTTTCCACGGCTGCTGGCATTTTCAGAACAAATGTGGACCGATGAAAAGCAAAAAGACTGGGACGATTTTTACGCTCGCGTCCAAACGATGGAGCCGCGTTTTAACGCGATGGGCGTGCGATATTCGCATAAACCCGACCCGATGAAGGTTGAATTGGTCTATCCTGCGACATTTGAAACGACAATGCAGACCTACCGAAGCTGCTGGCCTCAATATGCACTGGATGGACGGGATACAACGTGGTTCATCTCGAGCGATAATGTCAAAGAGGGCGACACTTTTACCGTCATCTTTGAAAAAGCAGTCAAATTGGAATGGATTGAAGCGATTACCGACAGCTTTTTCTGCCATGATGAGAAAAACGGCACACTGAAATCCGGCATTCTCGAAATTTCTGAAGACGGCCGGGTATTTCGCCAAGTTGGACGTTTTATAGACGGCACTGCTTATGCCAGTTTAAACACAACCGTCAAAACCATCCGCATCAAAGCTCTCGACGCTCAAGACAGCAAACTCGTCATTGCAGATTTCAGGATGAAAGTGAAATAAAAGAAGGTGGCAGATTTGTTACAGTATTACAAAAAAATGAGACTGTAAGAGCGATGATATCAAGTTGGTTCATGTAGACTGTCTATAATTGCAAAAACAAGGGTCAAAGTATTTGGATTTTCAGATATGTAACTGCTTTGACATCAAATGTTTAAATAAATAATGAGTAAGGCAGTGTTTTATTTGGACTGCGGTTTCAGTTGTACAGTTTGTGCCGGAATTTACTGGAGAAACGATGATCTTGTCCTTGGAAGAGTTGGGTCCAGTATCCAGTGTTATGAAGGGGGTGCTATAAATAAAAAGGGCGTTTAAGGGGCAAGAGGTGCCAGTTGCGGCAGTTCAATCATAGTTGTCTATTTCTAAGAAAATGGACATGTATTCCAATTAGTGTGTTGCCGTTATATGGAAATCGTATAGCATTTCTACTGTTTTTATGTCTTTTTCGAGAATTATCCGGCTTTCCATTGGGTTGAACAACTTGTGTACAACTATTTTTGTATTTTTTCCTTATTTGTTTAAATGTGGTTGTAATTGTTCGGTAGATAGGGTATAGTTGTATTTAATGTTTAAACAAGTTGTTTTGTTCTTGTTCAGGGTTTTCAATGCGATTTGGAACTGTCAGAAAAGAAATTGATAATTCACGGCAAGCAAATGTTCCCAAGTGGTCTGTATTGCGGGATTACTTTCTAAGTGAATTTGAGGCGGGGCGGTACAAGCCGGGGGATTTACTTCCATCTGAGAATCAATTGTCCCAATCCATCGGAGTCGCACGGAATACGATCAGGCAGGCAATCTCAGAATTGGAAAAAGAAGGGCTTGTCTATCGTGTTCGCGGCAGTGGAACGTTTGTGAAAAAAATCGATGAAGAGAAAGCCGCACCAAAGAAGTTTCAAGACACCTACAGTCTGATAATTCCCGAAATCCGTCGTACGCTTTATCCGTCCCTGGTTAAGGGATTGGATTCTCAGGCCCGATCACACTATCACCAGGTGATGATCTGTAATACGGATTATGATATCGGCAAACAGGGCGATATTATTCTGCAGCTTGTCGATAAGGGCATGGGCGGCGTAGTGATGGTTCCACCAACATTTAATGCGACCCCAGCGCATCATATTCGCCAGCTTCACTCCAACGGTATTCCGGTTGTTTTCTGCCATCGCCGTGTTCCGAATGTTTCTGCACCGTTTGTCGGCTGGGACTGGGAAAAGGTTGGACGTTTGGCAGGCAGTGCCTTTCTTGAAAAGGGTCATCGTGACATAATGTTTATTGGTGTTTATCAGTACCAGATTACGGAAGCCTACGCTCGTGGGCTTAGTCAGGTAATGGGGGCGTTTGGGCTTCGACTCAGTGAGGATCGGGTTATTTACGGTCCCCAAAAAACGACTCCTAACGGCGATGAGATAAAAGAGGAGATGATTCGCAAGGCCCTTCGCAGTCCGAATCGACCTACGGCAGTTTTCTGCAGCGATGATAACGAGGCCGAACGAGTTTACTGGCTGGCACATGAGGAGGGGATCCGAGTGCCGGAGGATTTGTCCCTGATTGGTTTTGGTGATACCCGGCGTGAGACGGTTTTTCAAAAGAAATTGGTTTCTGTCGCGATTGATGAGTTTGATGTTGGGGCAAAAGCTGCCGAACTGCTCGAAAAGATGCGTACCGGCGTGATCCCGATGAATCATGATGAAGACTTTATGGTGGAGTTGAAAATTATCGGAAAAGATACCTTGCAGACTGCATCTCGATAGATAAACAGGGGCGATTGCTCCGAGTGACTAACAATTAAATAAAAAAGAAGGTAAGTCAACAATAAACTTTGGCGAGTCGCTGTTGACCTACCTGTGGGCTTGACAGGGCATTAGTATGCGCCTGACAAACATCACTCTTATATCACCGATGTTCTGTAAAGACAAGCCTCGATTTATTCATTTTACCGTATTTTTAGAGTCCGTATGGACGGGCCGGAGATTTTGGGAAATAGATAGAAAGTAAGAGGTGTTCACATGAAAACAAAAAAAGCCTTTACATTGATTGAGCTACTGGTGGTGATTGCAATTATTGGACTGTTAATGGCGGTGGTCGTGCCGTCTCTGCGAAAGGCCAAGGAACATGCCAAGCTGGTGATCTGTAAATCCAATCAGCGGTCCATTGTTCAGGCGTCTGCGTCCTACAGTGCGGACCACGACAATAAACTTCCGCCTACAATTCAGGGGAATCAAAATGGATGGATGACGATTCCGCTACGTCTGAAATACTATTACGGCTATGAGGGTGTAGAGTTGAACGGCGGTTCCGTGCTGGAGACCTTCGGCAGTTATATGCAGTCGCCGGAATATTTTGACTGTCCCATGTCCAATCATGACCCGGACTGGCAGGAAAGATATATTGAGGCTTCGGATAACCAGTCGGTTGCTTTCTTAAACAGTTCCTATTTTATGTTCTGGAACTGGACTAAGCTGGAAAAGAATCGACCTTCTTTCAGGCCGACTGACGCAGGCGGTGACGGATTGATGACTTGCGATGTGATCTTTTATAACGAGCCGTACAACAACTCCGAGCATGGCGGGACCATGTGGGTTTCGTCACATCGCTGGGAAGGCGCCGAAAAGCTGCCGCTGGTAGATGCTATGGCCGGCGGAACACTGAACCGGGAATTCACTTACTGGATGAAAGACGACCCCACCGGCGGACATGAAAAACCCAAGATGAAGCTGAACGCCGGCTATAAAGATGGTCATGTCGAGACAGTCAGTATGGATGATGTTGAGCATGTCGGTGGTGTTTACTGGCTTCCGACAAAGCGGCGGTAACAAGTATTTAACATGTGGGTAAAATACGTTTTCGTGTTTATGGATGAGGTGTGTGATGATTATTTTAGATAAAGAAAGGGGGTGCCGGCGATTTCAGTTGGAAAATAATTTTTCAAATAATTCCAATCGCCATCAAAAAGATTGTATGAGGAGAAGTGTGTGTGGGGATGAATGGAGTCATTTCTGGTAGTGTAAGTTTGATGAGGAATTTTGAATCAATCAATCTTTATCTGTGTAGGAGAATGATTATGAAAGCAAAAACAGTATTATTGTGGATGATGGTTCTGGCGGCGATGCTGACCGGAACCGGCCGGGCCGAGGTGGTACTCGATGTCTCATTCGGACATCTGGGCTTTGACGCTGACGGTTTGACGGCAGACGGCCAGATGTGTGTGGATACCAGCGGCAACGGATATCACGGATTTTATGCCGGCGGCAGCGGTGCGGCAGCGACAGCCGGAGTGACCGACTCGACAGCCTTTGATACATCCGGCGCTAATGTCTATATTATCTTGCGGGATGCGCGAACCTATACCGGTCACGGTGAAACCGGTTTTGCCGATCCGCTGACGACGCCGACACCGTATTTTACGCTTGAGGCAGACAAAAATTATACCTTTGAAGCGATTCTGAAATGGGATCCAACCAATACTCAGGCCATGCACGGGATTATGGGCCAGACCGGTGGTAACGAATTCTGGATGCGCGAAAACAACGGCGCTCTGCAGTGGGCGATTGTTGGCGGCGGTACCAATGCCAATAACTTTGGCACCGATGTTGACATCAGTGTGCTGGAGGCAGACGGCCAGTGGCATCATCTGGCGTTTGTATTGGATCGAACAGCCAGTGAGATTCGTATTTATGCGGACTATGAGCTGATTTATACCGATAGCAATCCAAACATAGCTTCGCTGGGCGAGATGCTTAGCGGTACTGGCGACTTCCGTATTGGTGGCTATAATACGTCCAGCAGCACCCGATTTAAAGGCGCCCAGGATCACTTCCGCATCAGCAATACGGCACTGAACCCCGCAGAATTCTTGCAGATGGGCGGAGCCTCTGCTCCGATGCCGGCCGACGGTGACGCCGGAGTTCTGGTAGATGCCGATTTAAGCTGGACCGCGGCGGCTGACCCCAATGCGCCGCTTGAGACGGTGACCGGCCAGTATATCTATCTCGGTACTGATCCGATGGCACTGGTGCTGCAGAATACGACAGCGCAGGGGCCGGCGGTGACAACCTTTGACCCCGGCACACTGAACAAGGACTCCCGTTACTACTGGCGGGTGGACAGCAGTGTGAACGGTTCATCAGCAACCGATCCGAACACGATTACCGGCCTTGTCTGGAATTTCGATACCGAACTGTCGCTACCGGTGATCGAACAGCAGCCGCAATTAGCCTTGGTTTATCCGGGTGAAAACGCGGTCTTTGATGTTAATGCCTTTGACCCGCTGGGTGGAACACTGACCTACCAGTGGTACAGCGATCCCGACCTGGAAGCAACCGGTGATGAGGTAATGCTTTCAGACGGCGCTGATTACAGTGGTGTGACGACGGCTGCCCTGACTGTTCTGGCGGCTGAACAAACCGATGAAGGCTATTTCTATTGTGATGTCAGCAACGCGGCGACCATCTCAACCGGTTCAGCCTATCTGGCTGTCAAGCGGCTGATTGCGCATTTCCCATTTGACAATGACGCCAATGATGTTGTAACGAATATGGAAGCCGTTGTCAGCGGGGTGAGCATTGAGACTGACAGTATTGTCGGTACCGGTTCGGTACTGTTTGATTCCGCGACCGACAGCCTGTACTTTGCCAGTGATGGCTGGAACAGCAACGCCTGGTCCTTCAGTTGGTGGGAATATTCCACGCCGGGAACCGGTTTTGGAACCGACGGCTGGGAAGCGATGCTGGCAAGCGGACCCTCAAGCGGCTTTGAAATTTTTGAGTTCAGTCGCCTTAATGATGTCCGGTACGGCTATGGCGTGACCGGCAACTATATCAACGTCGGTGACCTTGCTCGCGGCCAGTGGATTCATCATGTGGTTACCTATGATCCGACAGCCGAAGACAGCGACACACTCTGGTATGTCAACGGTGTTGGTGCTGAAAAAGTCGGCTGGAATTCCGGTGATTTTACGGGATTCGATGACATCTATGTTGGTATTGCTAAAAACGGCACCCAGCCGTTCAGTGGTAATATTGATGACCTGAAATTCTACAACTATGCATTGACTGCATTGGAAGTCGCTCAGGAATATACCGCCGTCAAAACCGATGAAACGGTCTGTACGGAATATCCCGCCAATGACTTTGATGAGAACTGTAAGGTTGATCTGGCAGACTTTGCTCTGATGGCTACTGAGTGGCTGGAATGCAATATCTACCCGGATTGCCTGACGGTGATTCCGTAGGGTTTCTGAAACGATAACATTTAACATATAGGAGATTCATTATGAAGATGAGAATATTCTTAATGTTGATTCTGGCAGCGGTTCTAACCGGAACCGGCCGGGCCGAAGTGGTGCTGGATGTTACCTTTGGTCATCTGGGCTATGACGCCGACGGTTTGACGTCGGACGGTCAGTTGTGTGTTGATTCCAGCGGTAACAGCTATCACGGTTTTTTGGGCGGCGGCAGCGGCGCTGCTGTGGTGCCGGGCGCGACCGGTTCCAAGGCTATTGACACCTCGGATAACAACGTCTATGTTATCTTGAGGGATGATCGAACCTATACCAGTCATGGTGAGTTGGATATTGCTGACCCGATTACAACCCCGACGCCTTATTTTACACTTGAAGCCGACAAGAGCTATACCTTTGAAGCGATCCTGAAATGGGATCCGGCCAGTACGAACGGCGTACATGGGATTATGGGGCAGACCGGCGGTAATGAATTTTGGTTCCGGGAAAATGGCGGTGCTTTGCAGTGGGCGATGGTTTCTGACGGTTTCAACGCCAATAATTTTGGGACGAATGTTGATATCAGTGCTTTGGAAGCGGACGGTCAGTGGCACCACATTGCGTTGGTGTTGGATCGTACCGCGGCTGAAATTCGAGTCTATGCGGATTATGAGTTGATTTATACGCATACCGCCGGTGTCGCATCATTGGGTGCGATGCTTAATGGCGAAGGCGACTTCCGCTTGGGAGCGTATAATACCTCCAGCAGCGCCCGTTTCGACGGCCAGCAGGATCACTATCGAATTAGCGATATGGTAGTGAAACCTCATGAATTCCTGCAAATGGACAGTTCTTCAGCGCCGACCCCTGCCGATGGCGATAAGGGTGTTGTATCGGATGCGGAATTAAGCTGGACCTCTGCGGCTGATCCGAACGCACCGACTGAAACGATTACCGGTCAATTTATCTATCTGGGAACCGATCCGGCGGCGCTGGTTCTGCAGAACCCAACCGCACAGACCGGCACCACCTTTGATCCCGGCGCACTCGCAAAAGACACCCGGTATTACTGGCGGGTGGATGGTCAGGTCAATAACGGTCCGGCTAATGATCCCAATTTGACCGTTCCCGGTCTGGTCTGGACTTTTGAGACCGAGTTGTCTTTGCCGGTGATCGATGTGAACCCCAAGGATGATCGTGTCTTTGTGGATACCGGTGAAAGTGCGGAGTTTACTGTAGTTGCCACTAATCCGCTCGGCGGTGATCCGGACTATCAGTGGTATGAAGGCGTTTCTCCGGACACCAGCAGTCCGGTTACAGGGGAAACAACGGCAACACTGATAATTGCCAATGTGACTGCCGGTGACGTTGGACGCCAGTTTTATTGCAGCGTTAGCAATGTCAATGGTTCGGTGGATACAACCTCTGCAGGCATCTTTGCCAAAACACAGGTCGCCCACTGGAAACTCGATTACATCGGCCAAACCGAGCCGAACGCGATAGATTCTTCCGGCAACGGCTATGACGGCACCAATGCCGGCGCGACGTTGGTCACCGAGGGCAAGATCGATGAGGCATTTGCATTTAATGGCAGCAGTCATGTTGACTTGACCGATCATAGTGCCGCTTTCAGTGGACTTCAGTAGGGTACAATTACGGCGTGGGTCAAAACTGCCAACAGCTTTGGTGTGATTCTGTCGGCCTATGATTCATCGGTCGGTTCCACCGAAGGCCGCTTCTTTATGGAAGGTGGAAATCTCCGCTGGGACGTTCGTGATCAGGGCGGTACGCCGGCCGGTGAAGACGGAATGATTGTCGGACCGGTCATCAATGACGACCAGTGGCACATGGTGGCGGTTACCGTGGACGGTTCGCAGAATGCCGTAATGTACGTGGACGGTGTTTCCGTTGCCGAAGGTGAAGAACCCTTCTGGGGTCAGATTGGCCAACTGGACGGTATCTCCATTGCTCGCAACGTGGACTCCGGTTCCGCTCCGGGCGGCCAGTGGTTCTTTAATGGTCAATTGGATGATATCCAAGTGTATGACTACGCGATGACGGCTAATGAGATTGCGGATGAGTATGTCGCGATTGAAGGTCCGGTCTGCGTGGAAGCACCGATGTACGATCTGAATGACGACTGCAAAGTTGATCTGTCAGATATCCTGGAGTTGGCCGCCACGTGGCTTGACTGCAACCTGTACCCGCAGAGTGCGTGCAACTAAGGTATGAGTTGTTATAACGCCAGACTTGAGAAAGGCCTAAAGACGGGGCCTTCAGGACTGGTTAAGCTTACCTGTAGGAATGTGATGGTTTCGGTCGGGTCACGCCGGCCGAAACCCTTTTGAGTCAATATGTGTGTGAATGAGAGAACATAAACAGGAACCAAATTAGTTCATGGGGGTAAAATGAAGAAATATTTATTGAGTGTCGCAATTTTAATGCTTAGTGTCTGCGGGGGATTGTTCCCGCAGGCAATGGCAGTAGTTGTGCTGGAGATGTCTTTTGAACATCTGGCCGGTGACGCCGACGGTCTGACGGCCGACGGCCAGTTGTGTGTGGATTCCAGCGGTAACGGCTATCACGGCTTTTATGCCGGCGGCAGCGGGGCAGCGGTTGTTCCCGGAGCGGCAGACGCTGCGACGGCTCTGGACACATCCGACAATAATATCTTTGTTATTTTACGTGACGATCGAATTTATACCGGACACGGCGAGCCGGGCATTGATGACCCGGTGACAACCCCGACGCCTTATTTTACACTACAAGCTGATCAAAGCTATACGTTCGAGGCGGTGTTGAAATGGGATCCGACCAGCCCTGACAGCCGCCACGGTATCTTTGGTCAAACCGGCGGCAATGAGTTCTGGCTGGCCGAAAACAACGGCTCATTGATCTGGGCAGCGGTTTCAAATGGCGTCAATGCCAATAACTTTGGTTCTGCATGTGACATCAGCTCTCTGGAAGCGGACGGCCAGTGGCACCATTTGGCATTGGTGCTGGATCGTACTGCCGGCCAGATACGCGTGTATGCCGATTATCATTTGATTTATACCGATATGAATCCAAATATTGGCCTGCTGGGCGAGATGCTCAGTGGCACCGGGGACACGCGACTGGGTGCATACAATACTTCCAGCGGCACTCGATTTGACGGGCAGATGGATCATTTTGTCATCAGTAATGCCACCTTGTCGGAAGAGACGTTTGTGCTGGCTGATTACGTAACAGTGAACGCGACAGCAACTGATCCGAATCCGGCCAATCATACCGCCGGCGTGGACCCCAATACGGTTCTGGCCTGGGGCACCAATCCGGTTGGAGCATTTACCTATGATGTTTATTTTGGAACCGATCCTGAAAGTCTGCCGCTGGTCTCGGCTCAGCAGTCGCAAAAGTCATATAATCCGCTGGGGACAGCCGATTTGGAATGGAACACTCAATATTACTGGAAGGTTGTCTTGCATGACGACGATCAAAGCAACGAAAGTCTCGTGTGGAATTTCACGACGATCCAGCCGGTTTGCAGCCCGCCGCTTCCGGGCGATCTTAGCGGTGACTGTGTGGTGGACATGACAGATTTGATAATACTGATAGAGCATTGGCTGGATCAGCCGTAGAGAGTGGTTAAAAACAGAATTAAACAGGAAATAATTCATAGATTGATTATTCAGGGGTTTTAATACGATGAAGACAAAAATAATGCTGACGGCACTCTGTATTTTAATGGTTTTGGGACTGACGGCTCAGGCGGAGTTGGTAGCCTATTGGCCGCTCAATGAAGGCTCAGGTCAAATCGCTGCTGATGCTTCCGCCAACGGCAATGACGGCACACTGGGTGATACGACAAATCCGGAAACGGCTGATCCGGTGTGGGTTACTGATGCCGAACGCGGGACGGTGCTGGAGTGGTCTGGTGATAACGCGCCCGATCAATGGGTGAATCTAACGACGCATCTGGGAAGTTTCAGCGGTCTGAATCAGGGAACGATTACCGCCTGGATCAAAATCGGCGGCGGTAACAGTGTGGATGTCATTCTGGCGGCTTCGGATTCAGGCGACAGTTCCAGCGAACTGCGTTTTTTCTACGAAGGCAGCTTACGCTATGATATTCGCGATGACAGTTCCAATCCATTGGGCGAAGGAGGCAATCTCTCTTCCTCTGTTGAAGTGGCCGACAACGCATGGCATTTTGTCGCCATTACGGTGGACTCAAACAGCAATGCCGCTTTATATGTGGATGGCCAGTTAGTCGAATTTGGCAGTGAACCGTTTTTTGCCGGCGTGGCGGATATTGACCACATGTCGTTGGGCCGTAATATTGATTCCGGCGGCACACAGTGGGTTTTCAAAGGCCGAATGAGCGATGTTGCTGTGTTTGATAAACCGCTGGACGCCGGTGCCGTGGAGGCGATCTATAACGGCCGCTCAGTGTTGGACGTGGACAAGTATGCCTCCGCCATTTCTCCGGCACTCAATGCCGCGCATGTGGATACCGCTGTTTCCCTGCAGTGGCAGTCCGCTGCGACAAACCCGGAATATACCGTGTATTTCGGAACCGACCCGGCCTTCCCGTCAGGACCGGCGGCAACAGAGCTGACCAGTCCGAATTATTCACCGGGAGCACTGACTCCGGCGACGACCTACTATTGGCGGGTGGATGTGGATGAGGATGGTACAACATATCCCGGCTCACTCTGGAGCTTTGAGACAGGCGGCAAGGCAACCGACCCTGCCCCGGTACATGATGCTGTTAGTGTGTTTACCAGCCCGACCTTATCCTGGACAGGCGACGCATTGATTGCTTCTTATGACGTTTATCTGGCCGAATCCGCTCAACCTCTGACATTTCGCGGTAATACCACCGAGAGCGAGTATCAACCCGGCGAACTGGAAGTCTCAGCAACATATAATTGGCGGATCGATACGCGGGCTGCTGATGGGACATTGATTTCCACAGGGGATGTGTGGACATTTACGACGTTGTCGGCCGGCGCCTTTTTCAAGGAAGTTGATATCTTTGTTAACGGTACCGAGGGCTATGCCTGTTATCGGATTCCGTCAATTATCGTTGCACCGAACGGGGATATACTGGCATTTTGCGAAGGGCGAAAAAATAATTGCGGCGACCACGGCGATGTGGATATTGTCATGAAACGCAGCATCGACAACGGGCATACCTGGCAGCCGCTGGAATTGATTTACGAAGAGGGCGACAGTGCGCTGATTACGATCGGCAATCCCTGTCCGGTGGTCGATGAAAGCAACGGCAGGCTCTGGATGCCGTTCTGCCGCAATAACAGCACGGTTTATGTCGGCATTCAGTTGAAAAACGCCCCGTATACCGGCCGGTTGGTAATTCCTTCCGATCATGGTTATGGCGGTTACGGTTCCCACATGATGTACAGCGACGACCATGGTGTGACCTGGAATTACAGTGAACGCATCTTGCCCGGCTGCAATGAATGTCAGGCCGTGGAACTGATCGATGGGACTGTGATGAATAATGCCCGCAGCTATGAAATTGATCCGGACCACCGAGCCATTGCCACCAGCACCGACGGCGGCCATACGTGGTCAGAGGCATGGTTTGATCAGGAATTACCCGAACCGACCTGTCAGGCGAGCTTTTTGCGATTTACCCGCTCTGACAGTGAAGACATTAATCGTGTGATTTTCTCTAATCCGGCCCACACCTCCAGTCGTGTCAATATGACCGTCAAGATGAGTTATGACGAAGGCGAAAGCTGGCCCGTTGCCAAGCAGATTTATGCCGGTTCCGGGGCGTATTCCTGTTTGGTGGTCACGCCGGACTGGAACATCGGCTGTTTTTATGAAAAAGACGGTTATACCAAGATCACGCTGGCATTGTTCTCTCTGGAATGGCTGACGGATGGCGCTGATACACTGGATTTCTGTTCGACGCCGATTGAGGGCGATGTCAACAAGGATTGCATCGTCAACTTGGAAGACTTTGCCGCCATGGCTGCTAATTGGCTCCAGTGTAACCTGGTCCCGCAACGGGCCTGTCTCGAATTTACGAGCAGTCATTAAAACAGATTAAAACTCTGAATCGACTGATATGATGATAATCTGATAGGAGACACGAAAATGAAAGGTTCCGAAAAGGACAGTCATAAGGCAACCGGGGGAGTCATTGTTCCGGTGATTACACCTGTGGATGAAAATGAGAATGTGGACGAACAGGCCTTTCGCGCGGTGATCCGGCGCTGTCTGGATGCCGGGGTTGACAGCATTTTTGCCGGCGGTTCGGCGGGAATGGGGCCGTTGCTGGTCGATTCCCAGTGGCAGCGGGCTATGGAGATCGCGCGTGATGAAGTCGATCCCGACCAGGCGGTGCTGATGGGAGGCATTATTGCCACTTCAACGCGACGGGCATTGGAGCAGATTTCCGTATTGGACCGTCTTGGATTCGGAACCATGGTGGTGACACCGTCATTTTATATTTCTCTGTCCAAGGAAAGTGAGATGCTGGCTCATTATGGCGCCTGCCGTCAGGCGACGGATATGCAAATGGTGACCTACAACATTCCCGGATGTGTCGGAAGCAGTATTCCGGTTGAACTCATTGAGGATATGGCACTTCGCGGCTGGACGGACTTGATTAAGGAAAGCAGCGGTGACCGCGAGTATTTCCATCAATTGCTCAAAGTCTGCCGGGCACAGGGGGTTGGAGTCATGCAGGGTAATGAGCCGGATATCGAATGGGGCCTTTCATTAGGTGCGGCCGGGATTGTCCCGGTCTGTGCCAATTATGAACCGCACACTTTTGTTACAGCCGTTTCCGCCGCACGCCAGGGCGACAAACACCTTCTGGCAATGGCTCAGCAGCGGGCCTCTGCGATTCGTGATGTTTTAGGAGTCGGTCGCAGGAACTGGATTTCCGGAATTATGTACGGCATGAAAACACTGGGCATCGGCTCCGGTATTCCATTGCAGCCGCTGCAGGAACTGACTCCCGACGAAAAAGCACCGATTAATGAGCTGGAACTTGCAGATATTACAGCTATTGCTTAAAATAATGGATTGTTGTAGGAAAATGTTTGTATGATATTGCCCATGTCGATGAATGAAATTCTTGAGGAAGTGCATTTTGATGAGATACAGCCGCATATGACCGGGCGTTTCTCCGATCTGGTATATCGATATGTATTAACAAAACTGGTGTTTCCGGATGACCAGCGACAATTGCGTCTTGGTGATAAGATTACCGAGCATGAAATTGCCGCCGAGTTGGGTGTCAGCAACGGTCCTGTGCGTGATGCGATGATTCGGTTGCGCCGGGAAGGATGGATTACGACTCAGCGAAGCAAAGGCTCATTTATTATTGATTTTACCCAGCCGGAAATCAGCCGCCAGATTTACGAATTTCGACTGGTGGTTGAAACCGGGGCTTTTTATACATTGGCGCAAACCATCACGGGTGAACAACTTGCCGAATTAAAGCAAATCCAACGGAGAATTGAACAGGCAGTTAACAATTGGGATTTGCAGTCGTATCGCAAGGCCGATGCCGAATTCCATTTGCGTGTGATCGAGATGGCCGGCGGTCAGCGTTTGCGAAAGGCCTCAGCGGCGAAGCTGCTGCAGTGGTTCGCGCTGTCTCGCCGTGTGCTGGAAGATACCATTAGCGTAGAACAGTCTGGTGTAGATACTCGGTCGATAGATAGTGAAATCCTGAGTCGTCCCGACCAGGTCTCTCATTCCAGCCTGATTAATCTGTTGGAACGCCATGACAGCAATGCGGCGGCCAAGCAGGCGACCCATCACTGTTGTTTTGTTGCCCAAACCTTGGGAATTGAAAAGAGATGTATTGCCTGATGCCATGGAAAGAAAGATAAAGTCAAATGGGTAAGATGCAGAGGCGGGACTTTTTAAAATCAACTTTAGGGGTTGTGCTGACAGGTTCGATCGGACTGGCCGCGGCGGAAAGAAAAAAACGCCTGTTGCCGAATGTGCTTTTTATTGCGGTTGATGACATGAACGACTGGACGGCCGGTCTGGGCGGTTATGCCGGTAAGATTCATACCCCAAATCAGCAGCGGTTGGCGAAGATGGGCATGGAGTTTACCGATGCCCATACCGCTTCGTCGATTTGCTGTCCCAGCCGGGCGGCGGTTATGACCGGCCTTCGGCCGTCAACCAGTGGTATTTACAATAACGGCCAATGGTTAAAGCCGCATCGCCCGAATGTGGTGACGATTCCGGTCCATTTTCGTAACCACGGCTATTATGCCGCCGGAGCGGGCAAGATTTTCCACCATACCGCCGGCAATAATCCACCGTATCAATGGGATGAATTTAGAAGACTCGTCTTTAATGATGATCCCTGGTTTCGGGGTGTTAAATTAAACTATCCGTGGTCCAAATCCGAGTCGATGCCGGAAGGGTATCCTTTATGCGGCATAGAGAAAATTCCTCATGAATTTGACTGGGGCAGTCTTGATAAGAATGAGTCTGACTATGACGATTCAAAATCGGCTGATTTTGTGATAGAGTTTTTACAAAAATCCCATGATAAGCCGTTCTTTCTGGCGTGCGGGATTTTTCGACCGCATTTGCCGTGGTATGTACCGAAAAAATATTTTGACATGTACCCACTGGATGAGATTCAACTGCCGGAGGTCATGGAAAACGATCTGGATGATATCCCCGAGGAGGGCAAGCGGTTGTCAAAAGCCAGACGGTCGGATTTTGAAATGGTCAAGGCCGCGGGTAAATGGAAGCAGGCCGTTCAGGCATATCTGGCTAGTATCACCTTTGCCGACGCCCAAGTCGGGCGAGTGCTGGATGCCCTGGAAAAAAGCGATTACGCGGACAATACCGTTATCGTGTTCTGGTCGGACCACGGCTGGCATCTGGGAGAGAAAAATCACTGGCATAAAATGACGCTGTGGGAGGAAGCGACGAGGGTGCCGTTTTATATTTGCGTGCCCAACGGAGTGAAAGCAGGGCAGCGATGCGACCGCCCCGTAGGATTGATTGATATTTATCCCACGTTGATCGAGTTATGCGGGCTAAAGCCAAAGCCCGAACTGGATGGCGTCAGTCTGGTGTCGTTGCTGAATAATCCAAATCAAAAATGGAACCGACCGGCAATCACTGAGTATCACCGCGGCCAGTTTTCCGTTCGTTCACAGCGATGGCGATATATTCGTTACAGTGACGGAAGCGAAGAATTATACGACCACGATAATGACCCACGGGAATGGAGGAATCTGGCGGGAAAGCCGGAATATGATGTGATCAAAAAGGAGCACGCCAAATGGATTCCCGCCAACCCGGCTAAACCGGCCCCCTCGAAAAACGCTTATATCTTCGATCCGGAGACATATTGCTGGACACACAAGAAAACCGGCAAAAAGATTGACGGAATGTATAAATAAACTCATAATGAAATAATTGTAGGGACAAAATCAATGAATAATTTGCACAAAAAAACATTAAATGATCTCAATCTTTTCTCTCTTTATGTAGCCGGTTTATTGTTGTTTACGCAGATATGCAGTATAGGCTATGCCAACCTTGCTTTATCTGTAAAAGACTCGTCAGGAACTGCCTCGGGGCTGCTATTTGAAGGCGAGCTTGAAGTGTTTTTGAAGAAACCTCAGATGGAAATGCAGCAGGTTTTTAAGGGTAATCGTTTTCCTAATGTGGTGGTTGCCGCAGATGGCACTGTGCTGGCATTCTGGAATGGAGTGAAAGTTCGTCGCAGTGAAGACGGCGGCAAGACTTGGGGCCGGGAGATTCTTGTAGGCAAAGGTTTTATGGGCGGCGGAGTCACGGTCGATGAGAAGACAGGAGATATTTTGGCATTTGTTGAAAAGAATCATCCTCCGGCACCGATTGATATTTATCGCAGCTCAGACTGCGGAAAAACGTGGAAAAAACAGGACGTTGTTATTCATCCGGACAAAAACGGCAATGTTCCTTCAATGCACATGAATGAGCATGGTATTACGTTGCGTCACGGCAAATACGCCGGACGGCTTATGCGTCCATCACGTTGGTATGCTGCGGGAAACCGCCCGGCATCCATTTTTCCAGACCACTATACGAATGCCATCTACAGTGACGATGGAGGGAAAACCTGGCTGACGAGCGACCCTTTCCCGGCCAATGGAACGGGGGAAGCAACCATTGTCGAACTTTCCGATGGAACGATTTACTACAACTCTCGTCGTCACTGGGCGCCGGAAGGTGAGAATCCCAGACGCCGCTGGACTGCCCGAAGTACTGATGGCGGTCATACCTGGAAAGAGCTGTCGATGTGCAAGGTCTTGCCGGATGGTGATCAAATCAAAGATTACGGGCTGATGGCCGGATTGGTGCGACTTCCGGTAAAGGGCAGAGATGTTCTAATTTTTAGTAATATCGAAAGTCCCAGTGGTCGCCACCATGGATACGTCTGGGCAAGTTTTGACGGCGGCCGAACCTGGCCCATCAAACGGCAGGTATATGAAGGACCATTCGCCTATTCTTCTCTCGATGCTGGCCGCCCCGGTTCTCTTAGTGAGGGGCTTATCTACCTTCTTTTTGAAGGCGGGCCAAAGGGGGGTGGAACCCTTGCCAAGTTCAATCTGAGTTGGTTACTGTGTGGTCAAAAGACCGGTGACGGCCAGTTGCCGCAGTGGCTCGATTATGTCCCCCCTAAGACCGTGGAAGTTCCAACTGCTGTTCAGGAGCAACCGAATATTCCCGTGATGACCAATCGTGCTGATGTACCTGTTTTATGGGTGAATGTTAAGGGCGGCCGCCAACTCCAACAAGTCACCCTTGATCTATCCGGAACGACGAATGTTTCTGATGTGAGGTCGGTTAAAGTCTTTTCAGCCGGCAGTAAGCGTCCATCAAATCTTCCCGATAAAGCGGTATTATTTGGCAGTACAGATACGCCAAAGCAGGAAACTCTTGCCATCAAAGGACAGGCTACGATAAATCCGCAGCAGGATAATTGGTTTCTGGTTACGGTAACAATGAATCCAAAGGCGGATTTACTGCACCACTTAGGCCTTTCCTGCACGGAATTGACGATATCGAATCAAACCGTAAAGCCCGATGGTCAGACACAATCTTTCTTACGGTTAGGCTGCCGTGTGCGTCACAAAGGCGACGATGGCTCAAAAGGCTATCGTATCCCCGGACTGGCGACCAGCAACGCCGGGACATTGCTGGCGATTTACGATATTCGTCGAGAAGGCAATCGCGATTTGCAGGGCGATATGGATATCGGGTTGAGCCGTTCGACTGATGGTGGCCAGACCTGGCTGCCGATGCAAGTTGTTTTGGATATGGGCACTTACCGCGGCTTGCCGCAGAAATACAATGGTGTGTCGGATGCCGGCATTCTCGTGGACAAACAGACCGGGCGTATTTTCGTCTTTGGCTGTTGGATGTTTGGTTTGCGTAATAAGGACGGTTCCTTCCGGACCGGCCTGACGGAAAATTCCAAAGACTGGGCACACCAGTGGCACGGCGGCAAAGTCGGTTCCGGCCCCGGCATGACGCCGAAGGAAACTGCTCAATTTCTTATGGCCTACAGTGACGATGACGGCAAAACTTGGTCCAAACCGGTCAATTTGACGCCGCAGGTCAAACGCTCCGAGTGGTACCTGTTCTGCACCGCTCCAGGCAATGGCATCACGATGTCTGACGGCACGCTGGTGCTGCCGTGTCAGGGCCGCGATGAAAACGGAAAGGTTTTTTCCAATATCATCTACAGCAAAGACCACGGCAAAACCTGGCAGGCCTCTGAGTCATTTAATTCGGGAACGAATGAATGCGCCGTAGTCGAATTAAGCGATGGCACGCTGATGCTCAACGGACGCGATGCCCATAGCCGCAGCAGCACCCGCGGCGTCGTTGTTTCCAACAACTTAGGCAAAACCTGGAAAAAACATGCGACGGACCACAAGACATTGATTGAGCCAACCTGTATGGCCAGTCTGATTCAGACAGAAGTGGAGGGCAAATCCGTACTCTTTTTCTCAAATCCGAATAACCGCAAACAACGCCGAAATCTGACCATCAAAGCCAGCCTGGATGATGGGATCACCTGGCCCAAAGAATATCAAGTCGAACTGGACTCGGTCCGAGGCGCCTACTCCTGTCTCACTCGCGTGGATGACAAAACTATCGGCATTTTATATGAATCTTCACAGGGCTATCTCATCTTCCAAAAAATCCCAGTCGGTATCGTTCTGAAATCACTCTAAATACATTTTTACTGCTTCTATTCATTTTTCATCGTATAAATCGCGACGTGCTATGGTTATTGTCATCTGGCTATTGAAGTTTACTGCTGTATATTTCATTTATTCGATGAATTCATAAGTGATTTTATGAAAAGGAGATAGGTGCTCTTTGTGCCCTGTTGATTCTTGATGGACACAGTAGTTTTGCAGCGATAGTTCGGCTGAATTTTCGTAAAATAATATTTTTTATGAGAAAATCCACGTGATTCGACGGTTTTATCCCGTAGCTAATAATGGTATTGACTCAATTTTTAAGGCTATTGGGCGTAAAACGGTTCTATGTCGGATGATAATAGACATAATAAGTCAACAAAACAGTTCCTGAATTTGCTGATGGCGAATCAGGGACGGATCCTCTCGTATATCGGCACGCTTGTTCCCAATTATCAGGATGCCGACGATATCATGCAGGAGACGGCCTCTCTCATGTGGGAAAAGTTCGATCAATATGAGATAGGCACCGACTTTGCAGCGTGGGGTGTTAAAATTGCCTATTACAATGTTCTCAGATATCGTCGAAAAAAAGGAAAAGAAAAGATCCACTTCAGCGACCAGCTTTTTGAACAGGTTCGTGAAATTACCGAGAAGAAGTGTTCGAATTTGGACCAGAAGGTCGAAGCACTTCATAGCTGTATTAAAAAGCTCGAAGAAAAGGATCGCTCGCTATTACGTGCTCGCTATGAATTGAACCAAACGGCCAAAAGTGTGGCGCAACGCACGGGAAAGTCACTGCAGACTGTCTATCGCTCATTGGGACGGGTTCATCACATTCTCTATCGATGCATTAATCGCTTCTTGTCAGGGCAGGGGGTACGATAATGGATGCCAAACGGATATTCAGGGTAAGTGAACTGCTGCTTTATTTAACAGATGAGGCGATCACTGCTGAGCAGATGCAGGAACTGGAGTCTTTGCTGTTGAGTGACAGAACCCTGCTTGAATATGCCGTTGATTATCTGATAGAGTCAAATATAATCCGTCGAGAATGCCGAAAGATTCCAGCTCAGGAGTCTTCCGCAGAGATGACGACGGATTTCGATACCGACCTGTGGAAGATGCTGGCTCAATTTGAAATAGAGGCTCCGGCCATTGAGATTCCCCAGGAGAAGGTTCAGAAGGAACCTGTCGAGATGTTGAAATTCGAAAGGACGCCTCGTGTTGTTCATAAATCATCGATCTATGCGGTGATTGCTTCGGTGGCCGCGGCGCTGCTGATAGCTCTGATGGTTGTGTTGAAGCCGGTACGTCCAACCGTAGCGATGTTGACTGATTCGATTGACGCTGAATGGGCTTATTCCAAGAGCGAACTGGTCCATGGGGATTTGCTTCGACAGGAAGAACTGACCTTGGTCAAAGGGTTTGCAGAGATTACTTTCGATGACGGAGCGGTAGTACTTGTGGAGGCTCCGGCAAAGTTTGAGCTTGAAAGCAGTAGCATGTTGTTTTTATCAAGTGGAAAACTTTTCTCTGTGGTTCCCCCCGAAGCGGTTGGTTTTACTGTTCGGACGGCTCAGGCGGAGATTGTTGATTTCGGGACAGAGTTTGGTGTGGCTGTAGAAGAGAGCGGACAAGTTAACACTTATGTGTTCAGCGGTAAGGTCAGGGTGAGCAGCTCTGATCAGAAAAAAGATAAGGAGACACTCTGGTTGACTCAGGGACAGGCGGCTGCGACAGACCATGATGGTAACTTATCGCGTCAAAATTCGATGCATAATAAACGGATCTTTGTGCAGGGTATTGAAACAGCTGAAAGTTGGCGGAGTTATCTGGATGTTAATTTGATTCAGAATCCTGGATTTGAGCAGGGTACTATTGGAGACTATACTCCCGAAGTGACCGGCAAGAAAGAAGTTGGGGATGTAGCGATTCAGGGCTGGCAGGATGAGACGGCCGCGACGGTTTACACGTATCATGGTTCAACCGATGATTTTCCACGTCTTGGGCATGATCCGATCCCGGACAATTGCGGCCAAAACTTTTTTGTTGGCATGACAGATAATGAAATCTATCAGGATATCAGCGTGGGGCAGTTGGGCTATTTAATTGATGATGGCAATGGCCTGTCATTTAAGCTAAGCGGATGGCTGGGCGGGTATGATTCTCATAAAGACAGCCTGTTAGTCACGGCCAGTTTCCGGGATAAACAGGGACAGGAAATTTCTCGGACAAGCATCGGGCCGGTTTCCGCTGCGGAACGAAAAAACCAAACCATGTTTATTTATAAACAAGCCGATGGAGCAGTGCCGACCGGGACCGATACGATACGCATCATACTGAAAACCACAAGAAGCTACGGGATGGCGGATTCCTTTGCTGATAATCTTAAATTGGTATTAACGATTAACAAGGATATTTCATCATTGTTACGGTAAGTGTGTGCTGTACAATCATTCCATAGAAAGGGTGTTGCAATGCAACGAAAGGGGTACAAGAGTACTTGTCAAAAAAATGCTTTTACGTTAATTGAATTATTAGTTGTCATTGCGATTATTGCGCTGTTGATGGCAGTTGTTTTGCCGGGACTTCGCAAGGCCAAACAGGCCGGTCAGCGTATTGTCTGTGCCGCTCATCAAAAAGGTTTTGGATATGCGTTTCTGGCCTACGTCGAAGAATATGATGGCAAATCGCACTGGGGGCCAAACCAAGGGCTCTGGTATGTTCCGGGTACAAGAGATATGTATGATGCGGACGATAGTAGTGCATATTGGGGTGTTGCATATTATCCTTATGCGGAAAACATGGAAGTATTTCATTGTCCCAGTGCCCGTCGTGTCGATGACTGGTGGGATGAAAGCACGCAGGATCAATACCAGTGGTGTCATTTTGGATTAAATGGATTTGCGGCCAGTCGCGTTACCACACGGATTAAGCAGCCTGGGCAATTCATTATTCTGCAGGACCATATTGAGCAGAAGCTTGATAACAACGGCGATATGTTTCATATTCCCCCCGGACAAAATGTAAATCTGCAGATGTGGAGAACCTCCTGGCGGTCGGATTATCCTGAAGCAGTTGCCGAGTGTTTCCGCCATAGCAGAACCGCCTATGGTGATACGGAATCTACTTTTCCTTATGATACACCCGGAACGGGGGTTTCCAATAGTCTTTGGCTGGATGGCCATGTTTCTCCGATTAAGGAAACGACCGGTGAAAATGTGCCGGTCCGCTGGTACACCGGTGGGGAAGGCGACGGCGCGCAGGAGGTGTGGACTTCAAGAGATACTCCGGCGTATTAATGTCGTGTGTTATGCATGTGGAGATAAGTGCAGGGTGATAAATGTCTCTTTATAATCAATGTGAACGGGGAGATGGAAAAACTTTATTTTGGAGGTATTTGAAATGAGAAGTGTAAGGTTATTAATTGTGATTTTGATGGCGGTTGCCGCTTTCGCACACGCGGTTGACCCAGTGAGTTTATGGGAGTTTGACAACATCGCTGATCCGCTTGCCGCGACGCTCGGCACCGACCTGGAACTGAGAGGCAATCCGGGCAGTACCGCTGGCGCGGGCAGCTACACCACCATGACTGGAATCACGGTCGGTGATGGTGCAGTAAGCATTGGCCCAGGCAGTCACTTTCGTGCAGAGCACGGGATTGCCCCGAACGGCGGCGGAAGCTATGTTAATGAGTGGACAATTCTGGTGGATTTCAAATATCCGACACTCGGCTGGATCAGTTTCTTCAATACCAACCAAGGCAACACCAATGATGGCGACTGTTTCGTTCGCGGCGGTGGGGGTGTGCCGGGTTCTATTGGCCTCAGCGCAACCGGTTACGGGACTGAAGCAACTGCGACGGAAACCTGGTACCGTCTGGTCGTCAGTGTCGATAATGACGATTTTTATCGCATCTACCTGGACGGAGTGCTGTATCATGAAGGAACCGTCCAGGCCGTTGACGGCCGGTTTTCGCTCGATCCGGTGATAAACCTTTTTGCAGATGAAAACGGTGAAGACCTGGAAATTCACGTTTCCGCGGCGGCGATGTGGGATGTGCCGCTAACAGAAGAAGAGGCAGCGGGACTGGGCGTTGCCGGCGATGCCATTTACAGTTCAAACAAAGCCTCCGATCCGCTTCCGATAAGCGGCCAGACCAGTGTGGCTCTGAATACAAATCTGACATGGACGAATCCGGAAAATTACGATGCTTCCAAGTTCGTTCTGTATTTCCGTGCTGCTGATCCAAACTGGACCGAAACAGGTACTGCCGTGGTCGATCCTGTTGTTGATCAGGCCATTGACAGTGACCCGAACACAACCCAGGCGACTGTGCCAGTGACGCTGACAAACTTGAAGACTTATTTCTGGCGTGTTGATTCGTATGAGCCGAATTTGGTCGCACCGTATGAGCCGACTGTTTATGAAGGCTCGACCTGGTCATTTACAACGGTTACCGCCAATGCCGAGATTCAAACAGACCCTGCCAGCCAGACCGTTCCGGCGGCTACAACCGTACAACTGACTGTTGCGGGCCTCAATATCACAGACTATCAGTGGTATAAAGACGGTGTGGTTCTTGACGGCACTCACCCGGACATTGCGTTATATGGCGGCACGGAAACGTCATCAACACTGGAATTTTCCGCATCTCTGACTTCCGAGGGATACTATTATTGTGAAGTTGACAATGCGCTGAATGTTCCGGCTGTGTCTGCTGAAGCACGGGTGATGGTTGAACGAATGGTGGCTCGATGGACGCTGGACGGCACACTGGCGGCAGTTGTCGGCAATCCCGCTGAGAACTGGGATGGCGATTATCTGGACCCGAATGAAGCCAATCCGAATCCGGATGACAGTCTCGTTAGCTATGTCGCCGGTGCGGACGGTAATCCCGGCACGGCTGTGAAATTCAACGGCAATAACTTTGTCGAAATCCCTGACAGCAGTGAGTTTTTCAACTTCCATCCACAGGGGTTGACTTTGACGGCCTGGCTGCTTGGACCTTCCGGCGGAGATTATCATCGGGCCGTGTCCAAGACAGGTTCTTATGACATCTGGCAGCAGAATGCCGGTTGGATCGATGCCATTGTTGGCGTGAACGGCTGGCGGAACGCGGTGACTGCCGATGAAGCCAATGAAGGCAAATGGCGTTTTGTCGCTATCACCTATGACCCGGAGACAAACGAAGAGGTCATTTACGGTATTTACGACGATGATGATGTGATCGATGTGCTGCACAGCAATACATTCAGCTCATCTGTGCCGCAGACGACCGACAATCATCTGCGAATTGGCGGCCGCAGTCCGAACAGCAATACTCAATATTTCTATGAAGGCTCGATTGACGATGTGAGGGTTTACAATTATGCACTGACGGCGTCAGATATTCAGGCGATTTACGCGGAAATGACTTCTCTGCCGCTTTGCATGAATATCGAAAACCCGGCCATTGCACCGTATGATTACAACAAGGACTGCCAGGTGAATCTTGAAGACTTCACACACTTTGTCTCAAGCTGGCTTGAATGCGGTTTGGTTCCGGCGTGTAATTAAACAGCAGGGGATTACGTTTTCGGAGCATCATGAAATGTATAACAAGATAAAATTCAGCGATTTACAAGGAGTAGGTCTCATGAAAAGTAAATTATTTTTGATTGCGGTTTCCCTGCTGCTTGCCGTAAATGCAAACGCGGCAAATCTGGTGGGTTTGTGGGAATTTGACGACGCAGCCGATCTTGGAGAAGCGACGATTGGTACTGATTTAACATGGACCGGTTCACCGGCCGCCGCTGCGGGAGTTGAATCCGGTGACGGTGCGGCTTTCTCGCCGATAGGAACTTATCTGACAGCTGACAATCCAATCGGAGCCAACGGCGGAGGGATACGTACCAATGAATATACGATGCTGATTGATTTTAAGCTGCCGACGATTAACGCTTGGAATCCGGTTCTGGAAACCACTAATCCCGGCGGGATTTCCACGGATGGTGACTACTGGATTTCTACCAGCCGCGGTCTTGGTGTTGCTTCAGAGGGATACGTCAATGATACGGATCCGCCGACATCCGTCAGCGCTGATACCTGGCATCGTCTGGTGATTTATGTTGACCAGGGAACACTTCGCCGCACCTATGTTGACGGGGTTTACCTTGGTGATCACAATGCCGGTGCTGTGGATGGACGTTGGACCATGAGCAGTACATTTTCGCTGTTTGGCGACAATACTGCCAGCGAACGGTCGGATTTTTATGTGAGTACTGTCGCGTTATTCGATGGCCTATTGACAGATTCAGAGGTTATTGCGTTGGGCACAGCGGGTGATTCTGTTTACCCCAAAATTGCATATAACCCAACACCCAAAGATGATGCGACCTTTGTTCTGCTGGACACTAATCTGAGTTGGTCAGCGCCGACGTATGAGTCTGGAACCGCGACCTATGCGATTTATTTTGGCACAACGGAACCCAATGAACTGCTAACGAATTATGGCCTGGCCCAACTGGATAACAGTGCAGATACATCTGCAACAACGATCGATCCGGAACCAACAGGTGGCCTGCTTACTAGTACAACCTATTACTGGGTGGTTGATTCGTATGAACCGAATAGCCCCAATCCAATTTTCCATCCGGGGACGGCCTGGTCCTTTACGACGGTTCCTGCTGACCCAATCCCTGATCAGCAGCCGCAGGATACCGCGGTCTTTCCCACGGAAACAGCTGTCTTTACAGCCACTGCCGATAGTGATACACCGCTGAGCTATCAGTGGAAGAAAGTTGCCTCTGGCGGTGACGTGGATGTTCCGGGCGCAACGTCTTCGACGCTGACGCTTACCGATGTCGCACTTTCTGACGAGGGCTATTATTACTGTCAGTTTACGAATGATACCGAAGTGCCGATTAACTCTGATTCGGCGCTGCTGACCGTCAAACGCCAGCTCGTTCATCTTCCGCTGGACGGTGATACCCTGGCCGGTCCGGGCACGGCTATTGACGGCGTTGGCAATGGAGAACTTGAGTGGGGCACAGCCGGAATCTCCGGCACTGCTGTGACCCTGACACAGGACAACACAAACCCCGATATTCTGGACTATATCAAGCTGGTCGATGATGCCAATGATCTGCTGTTTGCCGACAGGACTGACTTTACTGTCTCTGTCTGGGTGTTGTGCGATTATGTATCGGGAGAAGGTTCTGATACCGCGATCATTTCCAACAAAAACTGGAACTCCGGCGGTAATCAGGGCTGGGTGATTCATAACGGCTATGGAAACGGACGCGCGGGATGGAACTGGAAAGCGGCTGACGGCCCACGCAGAGATTATGGTCTGCCGGATGAGCCGGGCAACTATATCAACGGTGGCCAATGGCACCACCTGCTGGTTTCACATGATCGTGACGGAAACGCCGATTTCTATCTTGACGGATTGCTGAAAAATCAGACCGAGATTGCCGGAGATGGTGATATTGATGCCGGCTTCCCAACCGTTATTGGCACGGATGGAGACGAAGGCGTTACATGGCATTATGGCTTTGTTGGTACAATTGATGAAGTGGAAATCTGGAACTACACGATGGATAAGGGAGCGGTGGCAACGCTTTATGAGAGTTATTCCGGCATCAGTCCCTGTGTGTATCCGCCGGCGCTGGATACGACCGGCCCGTCCGGCGAGCCGGACTGTAGGGTCAATCTGTATGATTTCGCTGAATTCGCCGCGGCATGGCTCAATTCAGAAGTTGTGCAGCCTTAAATGGAAAACCGAATCGGTCCCGATGCCAAGTCGGGGTCGATATCCAACTAAGTATAAATGAGTGAGGCGTTTTTCGGAAGGGAGGTAAACGGCAATAAAGTATTTTGATGTTGAAATGAAGTGTATTACTGAAAATTGTGAATAGATAACTTTGTTTAGGAGAAGGTAAGATGAAAAGTAGATTAGCAGCAGTGTTAGTTCTTTTGGTGTTTACCGCAGGGGCCAATGCTTCTCTGGTAGGCTTATGGGAATTTGATGATGCGGGCGATGCGCTGGCGGCTACGACCGGAACCGACCTGGAACTGCGAAGCAATCCGGGCAGTACTGCGGGTGCGGGCAGCTATACGACGATGGCTGGAATTGCCGCCGGTGACGGTGCGGTCAGTATTGGCCCCGGCAGTCATTTACAGGCCACCCACGGCATCGCCCCCAACGGCGGCGGCAGCTATGTCAATGAATGGTCGCTGCTGGTGGATTTCAAGTATCCGACACTTGACTGGATCAGCTTCTTCAACACCAACGTAAGCAACGGCAATGACGGTGACTGCTTCGTCCGCGGCGGCGGTGGGACACCCGGTTCTCTCGGTGTGTCGGCAACCGGCTATGGTTCAACGGCAACTGCGACGGAAACCTGGTATCGAATGGTCGTTAACGTTGACAATGACAACTTCTACCGCATCTATCTGGATGGCGCTTTGCATCTGGAAGGGACAGTCCAGGGCATTGACGGCCGGTTTTCACTTGACCCGGTCTTAAACCTGTTTGCGGATGAAAACGGTGAAGACGCGGAAATTCATGTTTCGACCGTGGCCATCTGGGATGGACCTCTGGCAGAAAGTGCAATTGTGTCCATGGGTGATGTGACCGGCACGATTGTTCCGGAACCGGCAACCATGGCTTTATTGGGATTTGGCGGTTTAGCACTGATTCGCAGAAAGAAGTAATTGACAAATAAGAATGTCAGCTGTCCCGAAAGAAACACGCTTTCGGGGCAGCTTTTTCAAACCGTCGATCTCGGCGGTTGTGGTATTATATGAATAAAAGCGTAAAATAGAATCTTCTTTGGGGGTTGACTGTGAGTACCGAGAAAATTGATTGAGCACTCCAGAAGGTGCAAATAAGAATTGTATTGGAATTGGAAATTAAGTGTTTAAAACACTTTAAATAATTTGGAAAAGAAATGAGATAACGTAACGATGAAAACTCCTTTTAATAATAAAATGTTAAAACAAATCCTGGTTTATTCTTTGGTTATATTTTTCTCTGTTTTTGTATTTCCTATTCATGCCGATATTACCACCGGCTTGGCGGGGCAGTGGGATTTTGACAATGCGAGCGATTTACTGGTTGCGACAACCGGCAATGATCTGGCTTTAACTGGTTCTCATTCAGCCATTGCCGGAATTGACACTGTTGCCGGTGATGGTGCGATCAGCATTGGCCCGGGTAGTTACTACACGGCCACGCACGGCATTTCACCGAATGGCGGCGGCAGCTATGTCAACGAATGGACCTATGTGGTTGATTTTAAATATCCAACACTGGACTGGATTTGTTTTTTCCAGACCAATCAGTCCAATGGCAATGACGGCGACTGTTTTGTCCGCGGTGGCGGCGGTGTTCCCGGTTCGCTGGGCGTCAGCGCCACCGGCTATACCGGCTGGGCAACTGTCAAAGACACCTGGTACCGCATGGTCGTAACGGTTGATAACGACAATTTCTATAAGATTTATGTCAACGGTGAACTGGAATTAGACGGCACCACACAGGGGATTGACGGGCGTTTTTCGTTGGATCCAACGGTACTTTTGTTTGCGGATAACAATGGCGAGGATGAGGAAATTCACGTTTCGATGGTGGCCTTGTATAACCGGGCGCTGACGGCGAGCGATGTGGCGGAACTGAAAGGCCCGGGAGGACAGGATGTGGTACACCCGCCTGCAACGCCGCTGACCGAGCCATATCTGCAGGATGTTAAGCAGGACGGGATCATAATTATGTGGGAGATGTCCGGTCCGACCGACTGTAGCATCGAATACGGTACGGATACCAACTATGGCCAGACCGCCGATACAACAAGCGAGCCGACGCCGGGCGGAACCGATGTTTACCGGGCGGTTATTACCGGTTTGGATGCCGGAACAGCCTACCACTATCGTACAATCATCGACGGAGCCCCCGGAACCGATCAGACCTTTAAGACTGCGCCAATTGGATATGCAAACTTCAGCTTCGGCGCCTGGAGCGACAGCCAGGGAACAAATCATAATGATTATCCTGCTGATCCACTGGAACCGACCAAGTCGATGATCGCGCATATGGGTCAGAATGTTGATATCGCGATTTCCTGTGGCGATATGGCCGAAAACGGCGGCAGTTACAGTGACGTCAAGCAGTACTATGTCGGCCGCGTGGCTGAGAATCTGGGGCCGGCCTCAGTGCCGTATTATGTAGCCTGGGGCAACCACTGCAACTATGGCGGTGGGGCGGCGATAAAGCCATTTGCCGGTTTTCAGCAAACGGGCAACTACTCATTTAATTACGCGGGCTGTCATTTTATTTGTCTTGATGACGCGACGGATACCGACTATGCCTGGGTCGAAAATGATCTGCAGCAGGCCGTAGCCAATAATGCCCGCTTCATCTTCCTGTTTGTACACCATCCGCCGTACTTGGAGCGGTGGTATAGCGGTGAAACGGGCTTCCGGACGAATCTTGTGCCGCTGATGGAGCAATACGGGGTGGATATCTGTTTCAGCGGACACATGCACGGCTATCAGCGAGGTTATCTGAACGGCGTTTATTATTGTGTTACCGGCGGCGGCAGTTGGCTGGATTATCCCGAACCACTGACCACGGACTGGCCGCATATGACTGTCGGTGGCTATACGAATACATGGGGTGCTTATGGCATTTCCGGCGGACTCCTGCATGAGTATGTGCGGATTGACGTCGATGAATTCGGTTTTAGCGCCAATATGATCGGTTTCCATCCGGATGGCTCGGTGCGTCCCGGCGTGACGGATGTTTTCGGCAAAGTCGAACCGCTGGCCGATATCGTGACAAACGGCAAAGTTGATTTGTACGACTTTACTCTGATGGCCGACCGCTGGATGGATAACTGTGCCGGCGGCAACTGCGGTGGTGCCGATGTCAACGGCGATGGTGATGTCAATATCAATGATTTGCATATTATGGCGTTAAGCTGGTTATGGCCGTAATGAACCACGATTGGAGTTTATCATGAAAAACGAATTGACCGTGAACCGTAGAGGCTTTATGAAAGCGGCCGCTTTGGTCGGGATGTCCTGTACTTCACTGGTAATAGCAGAACAACCATCAAAGCCGCCGTTTGCGAAGTGGACGGTCGGCCCGTATTTGCAGAATCCGTTTCCAACGGCAATGACTGTCTGCTTTGTCTCAGATTATGCGCAGAATGTGTCGGCGGTGGTTAAACCGACAGGCCAAACCGGAGATGTGACACAGCAGACCACTGCTACTCAGATTCCGGGCACCAGTGCGACTGTATGGAAAATACGTTTGACAGAACTGACTGCCGGTAGTGAATATAGTTATCATATTCGCTATCAAGCTGACGGCAAGGAGGTCATTGGGAAGACTTATCGATTTAAAACTCCTTCGCCGGACGCGAAATTTGCTTGCTGTCTGGTTGTCAATGATGTGCATAATCGTATGGGCACGGTCGAAGAACTGATGAAACATGTCAAGGGGGAAGATTATGAATTTTCTGTCCTGCTGGGAGATTGTTGGAACGACCCGACTTGGCACGGTGACGGCAGAAAAATAATTGATACACTGGCCGAATTTGTTCGCCTCCTCAATGCCCATGAAAAGCCGATGCTGTATGTTCGCGGCAACCATGAAAGCCGCGGCTACTTCTCCGGTAAACTCGGATACCTGTTCGATCTGCCCCATCTGGACCCGGCGGCGCCGTACTATGAGCAGAATTATTATTATTCCTATACGGCCGGGCCGTTGTATCTGCTGTTCAACGATGCCGGTGAAGACGGCGACAAGCGAAAGGATAAATTCGAGCCGTATCGGCGCAGACAGATTGATTGGCTGGCCGATGAGATAAAAAAGCCGGCGTACCGACAGGCTCCCTATCATGTTTTTGCCAGCCATATTCCGCTTTACAATGTCAACTACTGGCAGGCTAAGTACTGCCGCAGTTTCTGGTCTCCGGTGCTGGCCGGGGCGGACATCGATTTGGCTCTGGGGGCGCATGACCACCAGTGGCGTGTACTTGAGAAAGATTGTGTGTGTGTCAACAGCAAATGTGAGAATTTCAATAAGGCCGAAGATTGTCCGCATTCGCCCCCATATCCACTGTTCATCGGCGGAGGACCATCTCTGCGAGAGGGCACCGTAATGCTGCTGGCCGCTGACATAAGGGCTTTATCGATACGAACAATAAATACCGCAGGCAAGACCCTCGCAAAGCTAACCCTGCCGGCCAATGCCGGGAATCAGTGATAATTTCAAAGTAGCTGTCGGCTACTGCTCTTGGAATAGATACCGAAACAGTAATAAATTGTAGCTCGATAGTAAGAAGCGAGAAAATATTATCTCTGTAATTCATGTATTTGAGCTATAAGTGTTTTAATTATGCTAACTTATAGAGAGGCGGAATGAAATTCCGCCTCTCTATTTACTGGGTCGTTAATCGTTTTTCTCGAAAAGGCTTACAGTGTTTTCTGAGGAATCAAAGGCCTCACAATCGTTTTGAGTTTTTCATAGAATTCCCCTTATAACTCAGCAAATCGCGCATTCTCTACCATTCTTGACTTCGCCACTGCTCGTTAATTTTCCTTCGACCAAATTAAAGTAATCCATCAAATTACAAAGGTTGATGGCAAATTGGACAGGGGCAGGCAACCGTAAGATTTTATCTCAGTGACAGGAGGTTAGGGCAATTAGACGATTATTCAACATAAAAGATGGGGCGATAATCTAAAGTTATGTGGATTTCTCCAAAAAAGGCGGAATAAATGAACGATCGGGCTATTATTAGGTAGAAGTAATGGTGTAAAATCATATTGTGAAAGGAAAATGCCTTGAAACCGCGGGCTGACGACATCAATTACAGGGAATACATGTCTCTGCTGTCTCCGAATCATCAGAAGATTTATAACTTCATTCTGATGTTTGTGCCCAATCACAGTGATGCCGACGACATCATGCAGGAAACATCGATCGTGATGTTTGAAAAGTTCAATTCCTTCCAAAAAGGGTCGGATTTTCTTGCCTGGGCGAGAGTTATCGCAAAATACCAGGTCTTGAATTTTTTAAAAAAACGAAGGCGGGAAAAGGTTGTTTTCAGCCCTGAGATGATAGACCTCATCGAACAGGAAAGCCGGGAGCGTGTTGAAAAGCAGGATGATTGGATTGACATACTGCGTAAGTGCGTTTCGTTGCTGCCCCGGGCAGATCGCCAATTGATTAAGATTCGTTATTATGAAGAGTTGGGTGTTAAGGTGATTGCCAATCGTTTTGGATGTTCCTTCCAAAAAATTTATCGAAATATGTCCCGGATTCACAATTCACTGCTTCGGTGTGTCCGGCGGGCTTTGACAGCAGGTGATTCATAATGCAGATGGACCAGAACAATAAGTGGAACCGGCTGAGACTGCTGATTATGCGGTCGCTCGAAAATTCCCTGACTCCAGAAGAGATTCGGGAATTTCAGGAGATGATTG
Source organism: Sedimentisphaerales bacterium (assembly GCA_028282905.1). Taxonomy (GTDB): domain Bacteria; phylum Planctomycetota; class Phycisphaerae; order Sedimentisphaerales; family Anaerohalosphaeraceae; genus 4572-13. The sequence goes on from JANQGW010000146.1 coordinate 54,474, forward strand.
CCTCCGATCCGGAAGCCCGGCAATATTATATCGACTATATGATGGTTCATGGCGGGATTCTCCAGATTTCCAGCGATATTGCAATGGAGACAAACATTTCGGATCGCAGCACTTACCAGCAGGCTCTGTCAGCTTTGGCTGAAGATGAGAAAAATGCGCCTGCCATTGAACTGCCCAAAGAAGAACCGGAAAGGATTTTAATACAGAAAGTTGTTCGGCCCAAAACGGTTCATAAGGTCAACAAGTTGAGCCTGGCGACGGCGATTGTGTCAGTTGCCGCCTTATTTTTGATGATTGCCTATGTACAGTTAATGCCGCCGCGTGCTTTTCCGGTTGCGACTTTAATAGATTCCAGTCAGGCGGAATGGGCCGATTCTTTGAATCCGACAATGGTTGGGAGCCAACTTTTTAATTACCGTGAACCCATGCGATTGCTCAAGGGGGTTGTCAAGATTCAATTTGATTACGGGGCGGAGGTGATTCTGGAAGGACCGGCTGAGATCGTGCTGAAAAGCCCCGAGCAGATGCTGATGAATTACGGCAAACTGTATACGCATGCACCGCAGCAGGCCGCGGGCTTTACCGTAGATACTCCCGGCAGTAAGGTCATCGATATTGGGACTGAATTTGGCATCAAGGTGGATATCGACGGAAATACGGATGTGCATATGTACAAAGGCAAGGCGTCACTGGTGCCCGGGCCGCAGGGGGAAAAGAAAGAAAGCCAGGAACTTGTAGCCGGCCATGCGAAGGCCGTTACCCCATCGGGGCAGGTTCGTACGATTGCTCTGGCAAAACAGGTTTTTGTACGAAAATTTGACTCCAGCGTGGGACTTCTCTGGCGGGGTGAAAGTCTCGATTTGGCTGATATTGTCGGTGGCGGCAATGGTTTAGGCAGCGGGATTATTAACAATGGCATTAACGTGATCACCGGGGGGCGATGCTCAGGAATACAGACCCTCGACTTGATGGGCGGACCCGAGCATTTTGTTACCGCGATGGAATCCAAATTGATTGATGGTGTTTTTGTTGTCAATAATCGGGCCGGACAAGTGCCTGTTGACTCCACGGGGCATCTGTTTGCACCTGGTTATCTGACGGAAGGTCGATACTGGGGTTATATTATGAACGGGGCGTTTCATAATGGTAACAAAGTGCCGCGACATACACTTATGCTGGACGGACGGCCGTGTGGGACTAAGGAGGACCCGACCATCGGGATTCATCCCAATCTGGGGATCACGTTTGATTTGGGTGAAATACGAAAGCGGTATCCGGGGATTACCATTGATGCGTTTACTGCTTTGGCGGGAATTTCTGAAACTGTCCAGCAGCATCGAAGCGAACATGATGGTAATGTGGATGCCTGGGTGCTGTTGGACGGCGAGGTCGAATTCAGTCAGCGAATGAATTGGCGAGACGGCTCCTGCGAAATTGATATTTCCATTCAATCGGAAAACCGTTTCTTAACGCTGATCATGACGGATGCCGGGGATAATGATAATATTTCCTATGATTGGGCGATGTTTGTGCGACCAACGCTGAAACTGGTGCTGCCGTGATTTTAAGATAGTATCACGAAGGTAATGTTTTTGCATGAGCGATATTTGTATTTTGCTAATTAAGGGGTAATCGTGCTATTTGTGAAGTGTGTTAAGTGTTGTTTTAGTGTTATATAAATAAATAAATATTAATTTTGTTTTGAGGAGAGTGAAAAATGAAAAGATGTGTAAAGATGATGTGTGTAGCAGTTCTGGCTGTTTCTGTGGCAGCCAATGCGGGAATTATTGCCCAGGATGATTTTGCCTATGACGATGGCGTGCTGGCAGGTAATGACGGCGGCAGTGGTTGGGCTGGTGCCTGGGCCGATTTTGCCGGCACACCTGCAACTGTTGTTGGCGGTGTTGCTCAGATTGCCTGGGACAGTGCTTCCGGCTGGCAAAGTTCGCAGACTGACCGATCGTTCAGCGGCGGTGCCGTTACCAGTGCCTGGATTCGTACAACCGTTCAGAAGACTGTGACTGCCGGCAGTTCCAGTGCTTTTGGCGGTATCGGTCTTTTTGAAGGTGACGGCGAACGCGGCCTGATCGGCAACTTCTGGCCGGGTGTTGCGACGGATGCCTGGGGAGCCGGTCCAAATGGCGGACAGGGCGAAATTGCCGGCGAACTGGTAACGACGCTGAGCGATGTCGTTGTTTACATCAGTGCGACCGAAACGTTGCTATGGGTGAACGGCGACCCGCTGGCATTGGGGACTCCGGAAGCAACGGGTAGCGGTATTGGACAGTTTGACCGGATTATTCTTCGTGCAGGCACCAACAACAATGGCGAAGCCTGGCAGTTTGATAATCTGATTATCGGCGAAACGGCTGCTGACGTTGGCGTTGTTGTTCCCGAACCGGCAACTCTGGCGTTGTTGGGGTTGGGTGCGATGTCATTGATTCGCAGAAAGAAATAACAGGATAATTTTGTATGCAGCCGGGCTGTGAATCCCGGCTGCACGGTTAATATGGGGCCTTTTTCAGAAAGGGAAGTAACAATGGGAAAAATCTGTACAATGCTGGCAATTTTGGCCATGATGTCTGTGGCGACCTTTGGAGCGATTATTGCCGAAGAAAATTTTGACTATGCTGACGGTGCGTTGGCCGGCAACAACGGCGGCAGCGGCTGGACCGGTGCCTGGACTGATTATGACGGCACAGCTCCAACGGTTGTTGGAGGCGTCGCTCAACTGTCTTTCTCCGGTGCCGGATGGCAAAGTTCGCAAGCGGATCGTTATTTGAATGCGCCGCTAACCAGTGCCTGGATTCGCGCTACCGTTCAGAAGACCGTTACAGCCGGTAATGGAGCTTCTTTTGGTTGTATTGGGCTTTTTGAAGGAGGTGCTGAAAGAGGACTGATTGGTAATTTTTGGCCGGGAGTAGCCGTGGATGCCTGGGGTGCCGGTCCGAACGGCAGCCAGGGTGAAATTGCAGGCAAACTTGTAACGACATTGAGTGATGTTATTGTCTATATTGATGCAACTGAGACAAAGTTATGGGTGAACCCCGTTGACCCTCGAAATCCGGGAACGCCGGATGCTGTTGGCGGCGGAATAGGCCAGTTTGATCGGATTATTCTACGCTGTGGTACAAATGACAATTCAGAAACCTGGCAGGTTGACAATCTGGTTATCGCCGAAACACTGGATGATGTGACGGGCGGGATTATGAATCTCAATCCGACAAGCGGCCAACCAAATGTTGACCCCGCGGTAGTTCTTGAGTGGACCGGGCCGGAAGACCCGAATATTGCTTCAATTGTCAACTATACAATTTACCTTGATCCCAATGAGACACATGTCACCGATATGGCGTCGGCTGAGATGGATTATTTTGATGATGCGATTGCCGGAACACAGACCACCTATGACCCTGTGCCGGACCTGGAATATGATACGGAGTATTTCTGGCGTGTAGTCGCGACGGTACAGTATGATTACAAAACTGTCGGTGATACCAATGATATTACCAGCAACGTGTGGGCTTTTACCACAAAAGAGCTGGATACTCCGCCGGTTGTGGATGCGGGCGGAAACATCATGGTGACTACAGAGATGGCTTCAAGTCCATTTGCATTGGAAGGAACTGTGACCGATGACGGCACCAGTGCGATGACTGTAGGTTGGGAGGCCTTTGAAGTCGCATTAGGCGGTGGTTCGGCAACCACAAAAGTTAGTTTTGTCGACGCAGCCGACCCGAACACAACGGTGACCGTCAGCGAAGCGGGCAGCTATATTGTCAAACTCACGGCCACTGATGCGACCGGTTCGGTGTCTGATCAGAAGGAAATCACGGTGGTTGAGGACGGCTGCCGCGCGGCTCAGATGTTTGCTGGGTATCAGGCCAATTACTATGACCGTAATGGCGACTGTGTTGTGAATCTCGAAGATTTTGCGGAATTTGCCCTGCAGTGGCTCAATTCTACGGCATTAAGCGATGCCATTTTCTACAACGGTTTCCTGCCGCAGGATATCCCGGCAACCGGCAATGGTCTGGTCGCTGAAATGTGGCTCAATATCGAAGGAACGGATGTGAACGACTTGGTTACCTCGGATCTATATCCGAACAACTCGGACTTTGCTTACTTTGTCACTGAGGAATTCAGAGCGATCAGCAACACGATGAATAACTATGGTCAGCGCATTCGCGGCTATATCGTGCCTTCTGCCAGCGCTGACTACACGTTCTATATCGCTTCGGATGATCAGTCGCAACTGCTTCTGAGTACTGATGCCGATTCGGCCAATGCAACCCTGATTGCTGAAGTTCCGGATCCGGACGGCACAGAAACAGGCTGGACAGGGGTTGATGTGTGGGATAAGTATCCCGAACAAACGTCAGCGACAATTAGCTTGACCGCCGGGCAATATTATTACGTGGAAGTGCTGCATAAAGAGGGCACAGGCAATGAGCATGTCTCTGTCGGCTGGAGTCCAGATGGTGGAACAACGATTGAAGTTATTCCCGCAACGGAATTGCGATACATTGCACCCTGATGCAGTTTTCTTTAAACATTGAAATCAGGTTTTATCTCAAGCCGGTCGCTTCTTAGCGACCGGCTTGGGGTTTCTTAAGAATATTGAAGTTATACTGACAAGTGTCAGTGTGCATTTATATATCCATAGCAGGATGCGATATTTTCAGCGAGAGATGGTACAGTACGCCGTATATGGGTCAATTTAGGAAAGGAAATTGAGATGTCTGTAAGGAATTGGGATAAAAGTCAGGAAAGAGGTTTTACCTTAATTGAACTGCTGGTGGTGATTGCGATTATCGCGCTGCTGATGGCGATGATTGTGCCGGCGATCCGAAAAGCCAAAGCTCATGCCCAGACGGTGGTCTGTAAAACGAATCTGAAACAATATAGCCTGGCGATGACGACCTATTTGAATGACAATGACGGCATCTATCCTGATTCAAAGCAGGCGATTTATAAAACAAAGCATACCTCACATCTGCCGTGTCAGTGGCATGATGCGGAGGTCAGTCCAGAGAACAACCCGGACAATGCCGGCCCGCTGTGGCCCTATCTGACCAATATGGGTGCTCATTTGTGTCCCTCGTTTAAGGGGTTTGCCAAGCGGTATGGCGAAGCGCATATCAACCATAACGCATCAATTCCGATAGAACCGCAGTATTCATACAGCCAAAACCACTATTTGGGCGGCCATAACAGTGCCGGAGAAGTCGTGGCAATTTTGAAAGAATCCGAATTGAGCCGTCCGGCTGCGAGTGTGGCAATGTTTGTTGAAGAATCGATGTGGTTCATGCAAAATGACAATGGACAGGTTGTTGCCAGTCATGTGCTGAATGATACGACATTTTGGACACGACACCCGGGAGATCAGTACTATGGGGATTCCGTTGCGACCTATCACAAAAATTTAAATGTTGAAATGCAGTTGATTGCCGGCACGTATATTACCCAGACAAAAGAGAGCGGCACCGGCAACGTTGCCTTTTGTGATGGTCATGTTGAGATGATTGAACCGTACGAATTCCAGGAAGGTTCGGCAGGGCGTTTTTATAAGAGTTATCTTGTTGCGTACCCCGAACGCGATATCATGGCTAATGAAGTGCCGTATAAACGATAGTTAAATGGCAGGTTGTTTTGCTTTCGTGTCGTTTTTTTATAAATGAAGTTTTGGGGGGCGTATTTTGAAGAAGATGTTGCGTTGTATTATTGTGTTGAGTGTTTTGTGTTTGGCGAATATCGCGGCGATTGCTGCGTCGCCGGCGTATCGGTGTCTGGCCCGTCCGGCGGATTTAGATGCCGATTGTACGGTTGGGTTGTCGGATTTGGTAATTTTGGCCGAACAGTGGCTGGGCAGTTGCGATTCGCATTGTGCCGATATTGACCAGGCCAACGGGATTAATGTTGTGGACTTTTCGCTGCTGGCCGAGGACTGGAACCGCAACGGTTCAACGATTGTCATCCATGAACTGCTGGCCTCGAATGCCGCCACCGAACCTCCGCCGGCGGGCCAGCTTTTGGATGAAGACGGCCAGAACTCGGACTGGATCGAACTACGCAATCTTTCCGGTGAATCGGTTAATCTCAGCGGCTGGTTTTTGACCGATGATGCATCAGTGCTGACTAAATGGCCGATTCCGGATATCACACTCGCTGCCGAAGGCTACCAAGTTATCTTCGCTTCGGGTAAAGACCGACGCGAGCCAACAGGCGAGCTGCATACTAATTTTCAATTAGCCAAAGACGGCGAATATTTAGCTCTGATTCGCCCGGATGGTAGTATTGAGCATGAATACTACAGCCGCTATCCGGCCCAGGCGACCAATGCCTCTTACGGCTTAATGGTCGAAGCCGGTGGTGATCGATATAAACAAGGCTACTTTCAAATCCCAACGCCCGACGCCGATAACGGTGCCGGAGTTCTTGCTGTCATCGATGAGGAAGTGAACTTTTCAGCCGAAGGCGGCCTGTTTACAACAGCTTTTGACTTAACCTTAAGCCACACTGTTGCCACTGCGGATATCTATTACACACTGGACGGCAGCGAACCAACTACCGCTTCAATGCTTTATACATCGTCGATTACAATCGGCGCCTCTACCTGCGTCCGCGCAAGGGCGATTGAGCCGGGTAAAATCCCCGGCCCGGTTGACAGTGAGTCTTACATCCGGATCGAGGCGGGCCTTGAAAGCTTCAACTCCGATCTTCCGGTGATGGTGATTGACAATTTCAGTCAGGGAGCGTTTGGTGATTACAATCCGAGAACGACCCATCCCTTTAAAATGTCAGCTATCGCCATTTTTGACAGGATTACCGATGGAAGAAGCTATTTGACGGAAGTTCCGGACGTTTACTCTCGCGGCGGTGTGCGGGTTCGCGGCACCAGTTCCTCAACCTATCCGAAGCAGGGTCTGGCGGTTGAGTTTTGGAATGAAAAAAACACCGACAAAGACGTTGCCGTATTAGGGATGCCAAGTGATTCGGACTGGGTTCTGTATGCCCCATATTATTTCGACCGGGCACTTGTGCGGAACGCCTTGATCTATGAATTGAGCAATCAAGCAGGGCAGTATGCGTCTCAAACACGTTTTGTGGAGCTGTTTGTCAATACCGATGATGGTGTTTTGAACAATGATGACTACATGGGCGTCTATGTCCTGATGGAAAAGATTAAACGAGGTTCCAATCGTGTCGATGTTGCAAAGTTGGACGCTTCAGATAATAGCGATCCGGAGGTCACCGGCGGTTATATTATTAAAAATGACTGGCTCAAAGACGATGAATTGCGCTGGTACACCGACCGCAACCTGCCCAGCACCAAAGGCTCAACCGGCTATCTCGAAAGTGGGCTGGCGGTGGCATATCCTGAACAGGAAGACTTGACCGATGCCCAGTACACCTATATTAAAGATGCCTTCCAGCAGTGTGAGGATGCGATTTTCGGGCAGGGACTGGTTCATTATACTGATCTGATTGACGCTGACGGCTGGGCCGACCACAATCTGCTAAATATGTTTGCCAAGAATGTTGATGCGCTGCGATTAAGCGCCTACTTCCACAAGGACCGAAACGGTAAGTTTCAGACCGGACCGATCTGGGACTTTGACCGGTCGATGGACTCCTATGACGGCCGCGACAACGCGTACAATACCTGGAAGGGCACCGGCGACGGGACCGACTATTTCAATTACGACTGGTGGGGGGCGTTGTTTGCGGACGATGACTTCCGACTGCGGTATGCCGACCGCTGGTTTGCCCTGCGGGAAGATGTCATCACCACGGACAATATCCATGTGATTATCGATTCCATGGCGTCCGAACTGCAAGAAGCCCAAGTGCGAAACTTTACCCGTTGGTCATCCGTGGCTCCGTCCTCCTGGCAGGGCGAGATTGACCACCTAAAGAACTGGCTGACGAACCGTATTAACTGGATTGACGGTCAAATGGCGATTGAGTTTGCGGCCGTACCGCCGATGATTCTGCTTAATGATATCAACGCCGATACTGGCGGAGATGCTTCGATGGGTGACACTGTGACAATCAGAGATTCTTCCGGCGGTACAATTTATTACACATTAGACGGTACCGATCCTCGCTCCGGCGTTACCGGCAGCAGCGGTCATGAAGTTGTCTTGCTGGCAGAAGATGCGGCTAAAACCGTGCTTGTGCCCAGTCAGTCCAACGGCGGCGATATGTTGTATCAGTTTGTCGCGCCGTTTAATGTGACACTGTATCAATCCAATATCGCGGTCTCCAATTTGGAAGTCGCCAACGATGTAATTGCCAATCCGTCACATCAGCAAAGCATCCATTTCGACACCGCCGCGGTGATTAACTATCTGGATACTGGCGGCGACGGTCATTATTTACAAAATAATGTCTTCCCCGGCCTGTTCGAGGGCCAGGGAGCCAATAACTATGTTGTTGTCGTTACCGGCTGTGTACAGATTGACCAGCCCGGCGACTGGACATTCGGCGTCAACAGCGACGACGGGTTTTCCTGTGAACTGGCCAATGACACACAAACTTATGCGTTTTCATTTGCCGGTCCCCGTGCGGCGGCCGATACGCTGTATCGGGCCGACATTGCCGAAGCCGGTCTGTATCGACTCCGGCTGGTCTATTATGAGGCCGGCGGCGGAGCGGAGCTGGAGCTGTTTGCCGCACCGGGCCATCACACGGCCTTTGACCCCGATGTTTTTGATCTTATCGGTGATACCGCCAACGGCGGGCTGGCTACGTATGGTACCTGGCTGGAATTGGTGTTTGATGATGCCGATTGGATCATCGGCACCGGCGGCGTTGGCTATGAACGCAATCCGTCTGACCCGGTTAACTATACCGATTTAATTGACATCAATATTGAAAGTCAGATGTATAATAATACGGCCTCCTGTTTTGTCCGTATTCCGTTTACGGTCGAAAACCCCGACGACATCAATCAGCTCCTGCTGGATGTGCGTTACGATGACGGTTATATCGCTTATCTGAATGGCTTTAAGGTCAAAGAGGTCAATTATAATAACAGTCTGCCGCCGGCCTGGGACTCACAGGCGTCCGCACTGCATGATGACAGCTTGGCTCGGCAGTTGGAAAGCAATGATTTGACCACCCACATTAACAGACTGAAGGTGGGAGAAAATATATTGGCGTTTCATGCCTTAAACCGACCGTCCACCAGCAGCGACATGTTACTGTCAGCTCGTCTGCGCAGTGTGACTGCTTCCGGCAACCTGCCTTCGGCGTCGGCAATTGAATATACCGGGCCAATCATGCTGAATAAAAGCGAACAGTTCAAAGCCCGCGTACTGGACAATGGCACATGGAGTGCGCTGAATGAGGCGACGTTTGTTGTGGGGCCAGTGGCCGACAATCTGCGGATTACCGAGCTGATGTATCACCCGGCCGATCCGAATACAGAGTTTATTGAACTGAAGAATATCGGTTCCGAAAGTATCAATCTAAATCTGGCTGCTTTTACCAATGGTGTGGACTATACTTTTAGTGATGTATCGCTGGCAGCCGGTCAATATACTCTCCTTGTTCAGAATCAGGCCGCGTTTGAAGCCAAATACGGCACCGCTCTCAATATTACCGGTCAATACACCGGCAGTCTTGATAACGGCGGTGAGAAGATCGAACTGATAGATGCCATCGGCACAATCATCCATGCGTTTGACTACAAAGACGGCTGGTACGATATCACCGACGGCGGTGGATTCAGTCTGACGATCAAAGACCCTGCCGCGACCGATCCGAACCTGTGGGACGAAAAAGCCGGTTGGCGACCGTCCGCGGCTGTCGGCGGCTCGCCGGGTGAAGATGACACCGGCGATACCCCCGCTATTGGCTCAGTGGTTATTAATGAACTGTTGGCCCATTCGGATACGATTGTTTATGACTGGATCGAACTGCATAATACGACGGCTCAGCCGATCAATATTGGCGGCTGGTTCCTGTCGGATGATAATTACGGCGATCCGAACCGCATGAAGTATGAAATCGCT
>JANQGW010000163.1 GCA_028282905.1 Sedimentisphaerales bacterium
ACTGACCAAGCACCTGAAAAATCGCCCGCGGCTGTTGGAATCGGCCACCGTACAGATTATCCCCATCGCTAATCCGGACGGTATGGCCCTTCGCCGTCGCGGCAACGCTAACGGCGTGGATTTAAACCGCAATTTCCCCGCTTCCAACCGCGTCAATAACACAACAAACGGCCCGGACGGTCTGAGCGAGCCGGAATCAAAGATCCTGCACGACCTGATCCTGCGTGAACAGCCGGACCGCATTGTCACACTGCATCAGCCGCTGGTGTGTATCGATTATGACGGACCGGGACAGGCCATTGCCCAACGCATGGGGCAATATTGTGATTTGCCGGTCAAAAAACTCGGCGGTCGCCCCGGCTCGATGGGTTCGTTTGTCGGTATTGATCTGAATACGCCGATTATCACCTTCGAGATGTACAAATCTGATTCGTCCCTGACAGCTGAGCAGCTTTGGGGTAAATACGGCGTCGCCCTGCTGGCCGCGATCACCTATCCGGATTTCCCGTATTAGTTAGTAAGATGAATCATATTCCCACAGATTTCAAAATGTGCTCCGACCGCGTGCGAACGCTTTGGAGAAGCCTTGAAAATTGCACGCTCTGCCCGCGAAAATGCGGCGTCAACCGCCTGGCGGGTGAACTGGGTTACTGCAAAACGGGGGCACTGCCGGTCGTCAGTTCATACGCCCCGCATTTCGGCGAAGAAGAAATACTGGTCGGACTAAGCGGCTCGGGAACCGTCTTTTTTACCGGCTGCAATCTGCGGTGTGTTTACTGCCAAAACTATGACATCAGCCATCAATGCCGGGGCCAAGAGATTCCCGTCTCCGAACTGATCAGCATATTTATGGATCTTCAGGACCAGGGCTGCCATAATATCAACCTCGTCAGTCCCAGCCACCAGGTCGCCGCGATTTCGGTAGCGATAGAATTGGCCCGCCGACAGGGACTTGAGGTTCCGATTGTCTATAACACGGGCGGCTACGATTCGGCGGAGACGCTTCAGCAGATTGACGGGCTGATCGATATTTACATGCCGGATATGAAGTATGCGGACGAGGAAATGTCCAGGCTATATTCCGATGCCCCGGATTATCCGCAGGTCAATTTCACCGCTGTCCGGGAAATGCAGAGGCAAGTTGGAAATTTGACGATTGAAGACGCCATCGCAGTAAAGGGCCTGCTGATTCGTCACTTGGTATTGCCCCAGGATATCGGCGGAAGCCTTGAAATCATTAATTTCATCAAAGCCCAGGTTTCACTCAAAGCCGCCATCAATATCATGGACCAGTACCGCCCCTGCGGCGATACGAACGAATTTGAAGCCCTGAGCGAGCCGCCCCATAAGTACAAAATCGAATACCTGAAGACCTACGCCCGCGAAAAAGGCCTAATCCTCATTGACTGACAATTACTGGCTAAAACTGAGCGTATTAAATATTTCCTTTAAAACTTGCTCTTGTTCCGGCGTTGTATATGAAATAATAAAATCAAGGGCATACCCTTTCATCACAATGCAAAAGTGCTTTTGTTTAACCAGCATCCCTGGAATCTTCATTTCCAACGGCATGACATCAAATAATTGCCCCGCAATTTCTTCGGTATATGGGTCTTTAGGAAAATCCGCATTTAATTGTGTGGTTGCCATGAGCTGTTTGGCATGATAAAGATAATCTTTACCTTGCTTGATTCCCGGCATGTGCCCTATTTTTTCAGCAACACATAATATATTGGGATTGAAAGGAACCGGCGACCCAAGAGGTTTTTCCAGAACCATGAAAAGATTAATCGATTGCAGCTCGGAAGCTTTCATCAGTGCCTTTGCATTCTTATCATCACCGGCGACAACTTTAATACCTGTATTAGTCAACTCTTTTTGAGTTTCATAGTCTAAAGCACTCCAGTCTTCCGGAAATTTAATCGTAAAGCTAAAATACTGATTCGTATAGACCGAATCCTGGATTATGCCAAAATCGACTTCTTCGGTAGCTTTTTTGCGGCATCCAGGACACAGTAAAACACCACAACACATCAAAACAGCAACAACAAAATACACTCCATTCCCATTCTTCGCTTTAAACATCTTAGGTCTCCTTAATATAAATCTTAAAATGGCTCCCATTATTCCAATTCTTCCGGGAAATAGCACACTCATTCTATCGAGTCGTATAGAAAAATCAAAATAAAATATCTGTATTTATATAGGCCATGACTTCTTTCTTGTGTGCAATTCATTTGACATTGCCGGCGGCCGCCGGTAAGATAAACCGCTGTTAGAACATCATTTAACGCATTAAAGGCAGGGACGTTTACTTGAATCAGACAACGTATCGACGGATTGTATCAGGTCAGGACAAGCGCCTCGGAGCCAGTCTGCTCAGGCTGGCGCTGAGCGTCTTTTCACTGCTGTACGGATGCCTTATTCGCTGTCGGAACTGGTTTTATGACCGGGGGATATTGCCTTCGGTCAAGGTTGATGTCCCCGCTATCTGTATCGGTAATATCACAACCGGCGGGACGGGCAAAACACCGCTGGTCATCTGGCTGTGCAATTATCTGCAACAGAAAGGGCTGAAATGCGCGATTTTGACCCGCGGCTATAAAACTGAGCCGGGGCAAATGAGTGATGAACCCGCCCTGCTGGCCAAGGCCTGCGGCAATACACCGGTGATTGTTAATTCGGACCGCGTTGCGGGAGCCAAGAAGGCTATCCAAGAGCACAATGCCGAAATACTCATCATGGACGACGGTTTCCAGCATCGGCGACTCCGGCGGAATATGGACATTTTGGCGGTGGATGCAACTTGTCCATTCGGCTATGGGAAGATGCTGCCGGCGGGCCTGCTGCGAGAACCGCTAACCTCGCTAAGCCGGGCACAGACAACGATTATCACCCGCGCCGACCAAGCGGATGCTTCTCAGATTAGCTCTATTGAGCAAACACTGCGGAAATATGCTCCCGAAGCAGGCATCGCCCAAACCACGCATCAGCATACTCATGCGACGGGGCTAAATGAGACTGCCATTGATTTGGAAACCCTGCGAAACAAAAAGGTCTTTGCCTTTTGCGGTATCGGCAATCCGGAGGCGTTTTTTGAAAGCCTGTCTAAAAGCGGCTTGGCTGTCGTCGGTCAACAGACCTTTGATGACCACCACACCTATACGAAAGCGGATATGGATTCGGTCGCCGCAGAAGCCCGAAAATCCGGAGCCAATGTGGTTTTATGCACTGAAAAGGACTGGAGCAAGTGCGAAGCCCTTATTTCCGATGAAAACGAGCCGGTTTTTGCTTCTCTGGCAATGAAACTGGACTTTATCGCTGGATTTGATACAATCGCACGTCAACTGGAGACCTTGTTGAACACAAAAGGAAACTAATCGTGACAAGCTATACGAAACTATTGAAAACCGTAACGCGTTTAGGCTCGCCCAAGGTGCTGCTGGTCGGCGATTTTATGCTGGACAGCTATGTCTATGGCGACGCCCTGCGAATCAGCCCGGAAGCACCGGTGCAGGTGCTGAAGGTGGTCCGGCGGGAATTCGCGGGCGGTGGAGCCTCGTCGGTCGCTGCCGATATTACCACGCTGGATGCCCAGTGCTATTGTGTCGGTGTTATCGGCACAGATCGCAACGCAGATCGACTGCTGGAAATCTTGAAAGAAACCGGCGCCAATACCGACGGCCTGCTGGCGATTGACAACCGTCCGACAATCACTAAAGAGCGCATCGTCGGCCTGGCACAGCATCGCCACCGTCAGCAGCTTTTGCGTGTTGATGACGAATGCAGCGACCCGCTCACAGAAGAGCAATATAGCCAACTTCTTGAGAAGTATTCAAATCTTCTTGACACCTGCGATGTCGTATGCCTGCAGGATTATAACAAGGGAATTCTCGAAGCGGGCTTTTGCCAGAAGCTCATCGAGTTAGCCAAGCAGGCAGGCAAGCGTGTGCTGGTCGATCCGCCGCTGGATCGTGACTACGCCAAGTTTAGCGGTGCCAGCCTTATTACGCCCAATCGCAAGGAAAGCTCACACGCGGTCGGTTTTGATATTGAAACGATTGCCGATGCAGAAAAGGCTTCACAAATATTGCGGGATAAGCTTCAATTAGACGCGGTGGTGATTACACTGGACAAGGAAGGCGCCTTCCTGCGGACTGCGACACTGGCCGAACAGATTCCCACCCAGCCGCGAAATGTCTATGACGTTACCGGCGCCGGTGATATGATGCTGGCGATGCTGGCGGTCGCGTTGGCCGGCGGCTGCGATAATGTGACCGCCCTTCAGTTGGCTAATATCGCCAGCGGTATCGAAGTGGAAAAATTCGGCGTCGCGACGGTCAGCATTGATGAAATCGTTAATGAACTCGTTTCCAGTCACCAGGGCAAGGCCGGTAAGATTCACCCAGTTGAAGAACTGATCAATCATCTGGATTTCCACCGCCAGCAAAAGGAAACAATCGTCTTTACTAACGGCTGTTTTGATGTATTGCACCGCGGGCATATCGAATACCTGAAATTCTGCAAGCAGCAGGGAGATATTGTCGTGCTGGGGTTGAACAGCGATAGTTCTGTCCGTCAGCTCAAAGGCCCTTCGCGGCCGGTCAACAATCAGCATGACCGGGCAGCGGTTCTGGCTGCGTTAGAGAGCGTCGATTACATTACTGTTTTTGAAGAACCGGACCCGCTGGCATTGATTCAGCAGGTCTGCCCTGATGTGCTGGTCAAAGGCGCTGACTGGGCGGAAAAAGGCGTCGTCGGGCGGGAGTTTGTCGAGGGCCGCGGCGGCCGCGTCGAATTAGCCCAACTGGTCGAGGGTAAAAGCTCAACCGATACCATCGAAAAGATGAATAAACTCAACGATAATCAGAAGGACACTTAGCATGGCAAACAAAGCAATCTTTCTGGACCGTGACGATACCTTGGTCGATGATCCGGGCTATATCAAAAGTCCCGAACAGATCAAACTACTACCGGGTGCAGCCGACGCACTGATCCAGTTGAAAAAGATGGGCTATCTGCTGGTCATCGTCACCAACCAGTCAGCCATTGCTCGCGGCTATATTAACGAACGCCAGTTGGACGAGATTCACCGCCAGCTCAAGAGCCTGTTGTCCGCAGACGGCGCGACAGTGGACGGGCTGTATTACTGCCCTTACCACCCGGACGGCGTGGTCAAGGATTTCAGCATGGAAAGCAACCTGCGAAAGCCGGATTCCGGCATGCTGGAATTGGCGGCTGAGGAGATGGATATTGATCTGGAGCGGTCATGGATGATCGGTGATTCGTATCGAGACATCAAGGCGGGTAAGAAAGTGGGCTGTCAGACGATCCTTGTCGATGTGCCGGGCAAAAACCGTGAAAAGCAACCGGAAGACCCGGACCCGGACCGTAAAGCCGTTAATCTGCGTGAGGCGGTCAATATCGTGCGGATGTACGAATTTCACCAAAAGGCCAAAACCGCCCGTAAGACGCTAAATAAGACGCCTTTGAAGACTCCCAAACCGGCAAAAGATACAACAAAGATTGAAGATACTGTAAAAGCTGCCGCGGAGACTGCGCAAACTCAAACCACTGCTAAAGCAGTTGTGAAAGAAGCCCCTGCGAAGTCTGAACCTGCAGCCGCTAAAACATTTACGCCGGACAAGCCGGAAAAACCTGAAAAATCGGAAAAGGCTGAAAAGCCTACCGAACCGATGAAGCTGCATACAACCAAGCGAGTTGCCGTCAAGGAGCCGGCAACCCAACCGGAACCCCCGGAAAAAACGCATCATCTGCTGGAAGAAATTCTGCATCGGGTGACATCGCAAAGCCGGAGCGAGTTGTATGATGACTTTTCGGTCTTTAAACTGCTGGCGGTGATGACACAAGTCATCGCCCTGACGTGTATCGTGGTGAGCCTAGTATTCTGGCTGAGCAAAAATCCCAACCTTGACAAGGTGCAGATTATGCTCAGCTACGGCATCGCGATGCAACTTGTGGTGATTTCATTGCTGATGATGCACAAACGAGACTGACATTCCTTCGGACAACACGAATCGTGGAAACACAAAAACTTCTAATCTGGCTGCCGTCGCCGTTGGGTGATGCGATTATGGCCACGCCCGCCCTGCGGGCGTTTCGGTCGCTGTTTGCCGATGCGCACATTACGTTTTTGGCGGCGCCGTTCACGCGACAGATTCTTTCGCCCAGCGATTTTTATGACGACTGGATTAATTTGCCCAAGGGACGCAAGGCTACCATTGCCGCCCTGAAAGCCGGCGGATTTGACACCGTGATTTTACTGAAAAACTCCTTCAGTTCAGCACTGACGGTGCGATTGGCGAAAATCCCCAATCGCATCGGCTACGCGCGCGACCGGCGGTCATTTCTGCTGACCGACCGTATTGCCCCTCCGCGCTTGCCGAACGGCCGGTTTAAGCCGGCGCCGATGACGGATTATTACCTGGCTCTTGCCGAGCATTTAGGCAGCGCAGTGGACAATCGTAAGCCGCATCTGTCGGTTTTCCCGGAAGATACCCAAACCATGCAGCAGAAGCTGCCGCGACTGGATGTCGCTGAGGGACCGCTGGTGATTTTAGTTCCGGGCGGCGCATTCGGCCCCAGTAAATTATGGCCGATTGAGCGATACGCCCGATTAGCGGATCGACTGCATGAGGTTTATCAGGCTACGGTTGTCATTTCCGTCGCACCGGTGGCGGAAGAGATTGAGATTGCCTCGGTCATCTGCAACACTGCACAGACGGAACCGATCCATATCGGCAACAGCCAACTGTCCGGCGGCGAATTGAAAGCGTTGTTTAACCAGTCCGATCTAGTGATTACCAACGATACCGGACCAAGGCATATCGCGATTGCACTGGATAAAAAAACGATCAGTCTGTTCGGCCCGAATGATCCGCAATGGACACAAACCGGCCACGACAAGGAAGTGCAGATTCTCGGCACCGCACCGTGTGTTCCTTGCGACAAGTCCGAATGCCGTCAAAGCCAGCACCTGTGCATGGAATCTATCACAGTCGATATGGTGTTCGACGCGGCCAGGAGATTTCTGGAAGCAGGCATTTAGTGATGGAAACTGCTTGCGGTACGGATTTATTGTTGATGCCCCGAATGACTGGCGGTCACTGGCGGAGGGTTTGCTTCATTTCTGTGACCATGAAAAAATTGAGCTTGCACGCGAGGCGATTATGGAGGATAATCTTGCCGATGAAGTCAGTATCGCAAAACACGCCGAAAAACTGATCGGCCTGTATAAAGCAATAATATCTCAGAGGAAAAAATCCTGATAATGCCATTTGGACTGCTCATCTTATTTGCCTATCTGCTGGGATCGGTACCGTTCGGCCTGCTGATCGGCCTGTCACAGGGTAAAGACCTGCGTAAAATCGGCTCCGGCAATATCGGCGCCACCAATACCGGACGGATTTTGGGTAAAAAATGGGGCGTGCTGTGCTTTTTTTTGGATGTGCTTAAAGGGCTGGTGCCGATGCTTCTGGTGCCGTTTCTGAATTTGGTTGACGATCAACCCACTCTGACGCAACTGACTCTGTGGCTGCTGGTCGGTTGCGCGGCGGTACTTGGGCATGTCTTTCCCGTCTATCTGAAATTCAAAGGCGGCAAAGGGGTTGCTACGAGTTTGGGGCTGGTACTGGGACTGTGGCCCTACTATACACTGTGCGGGGCAACGGCCTTTGGCGTGTGGATTGCCTGTGTTGCCATCACTCGGTATGTGTCATTAGCCTCAATTATCGCAGCGGTCTGCTTTCCAATCTTTCTGAGTATTTCAATTGTGCTGCACAAAACATGGGCATTTTCACAACTCTGGCCGCTGGTCGTTATCGCCGCACTGATGGCCCTGTTGGTGGTTATACGGCATCGTGAAAACATCCGACGCCTGCGTGAAGGCACAGAAACCAAATCTTTTCAAAAAAAGCCTTCCGAAGATTAATTCTACTGCAATTCTTCAAGGGCCTCTACAAAAGCATCCAACTCAACAATCGGCTGTTTGCAGACAAAATTTTCGCAGAGGTAAATCGTTACTTTCCCGCCAACTGCAGGTCTGTCTTTGACTGTTTCCGCCAATTCCTCCAGTAACGGAATATTCAACTCAGGACTTCGCAGTAAAATCACTGTTCGCGGCAGGAAGCGTTTTCGGATTTGTCTGAGTATCTTATCAGCCGATATCCCCGCCGGAGCGGCAATAACAATTTCCGAACGCGGACTAAGCCACAGGTCCGCAGAAACCGTCATCTGTGTTAATGAGGCCGGCTGGCTTTTCAATTGTTCCTGATACCAAACCAGCACTTTTTCCGCATGTTTGAGCCATTTGGAATCCCCGGT
Organism: Sedimentisphaerales bacterium; assembly: GCA_028282905.1. Lineage (GTDB taxonomy): Bacteria > Planctomycetota > Phycisphaerae > Sedimentisphaerales > Anaerohalosphaeraceae > 4572-13. The sequence continues at coordinate 8,344 of JANQGW010000163.1, forward strand.
GAACTCCGTCAACCGGATGAGATTTTCGACGGCAATCGAGTTTCCGTTCGGCACCGCACCGTCATAATCCGGCCGGGTGCGGATAAACAGTTTGTCCGCGTCACTGCCGGTCAGATAAAAGCCGCCGCTGTTGGGGTCTTCAAACAACTCTATCATCTGTGCAGAAAGTTCAAGTGAAACTTTTAGCCATTTTGGGTTGAAATCGGCCTGGTACAAATCCAGTAGACCGCGGACAAGATGCGCATAATCGTCCAAGACCGCGTTTTCATGGGCCTTGCCTTTGGCGTAGTATCGTTTTAAACGTCCGTCAGCAGATAAATGTTCGAGTATAAAATCCGCACTTTTTCGGGCGGCCTGAATATAATCGGGCTTGTCCATCGCCGCCCCTCCATACGCCAACACAGAAATCATCATCCCGTTCCAGCCGGCAATGATCTTTTCGTCTCGATGCGGGCGTATCCGCTTTGCTCTTTGCTCAAACAATTTTTGTTTGGCATCGGTCAGAATCTTTTCAGCTTCACCAGGCTTAAGACCGAATTGTTTTGCCGCTTCAGACAGCGGCATGGCAATATGGAGAATACTCGTACCATGTTCAAAATTTCCGGTTTGGCTGACACCATAATACGCAGTCACAAGGTTTTGCTCTTTGCGATTCAGCACGGCTTTGATCTCTTTCAATGTCCACACATAGAAAACGCCCTCCCGGCCTTCGCTGTCGGCATCTTCAGCACTGTAAAAGGCTCCTTCGGGACTGGCCATGTCACGCAAAACATAGCCTAAGATATCTTCGACAGTCTTTTTGTAACTGTCCTTTCCTGTTAGCTGATACGCCTGAAGATACGCTCTGCTGATCAGGGCCTGGTCATACAGCATCTTTTCAAAATGCGGCACCAACCACTTCTCATCAACCGAATATCGATGGAAACCGCCGCCAAGCTGATCATACATACCGCCGGAAGCCATCTTATCGAGTGTTTTTTGGACCTTTGCCAGCAATTCCTTGTCACCGGTACGATGAGAATATGCTAATAAAAATGATAACATGCTGGGCTGGGGAAATTTCGGGGCACGGCCAAAACCACCATACTGCGGGTCATAGAGACTGCCAATTGCCGCGGCGGTATCACCGAGAAAGTCCGTGTCCAATTTCAATGGAGTGTTTTCTTTCGCCTTATCCTTCAGCAGTAATGCAATTTCATCAGCTGAGGACAGGATTTTGTCCCGGCGGTTTTGCCAGGCTTCATCAATCATCGTCAGCAAACTCTCAAAACCCGGTCGGCCGTAGGAGTCGGTCGGCGGATAATACGTTCCGCCGAAAAACGGCTTGCCATCTGCTGTCAGAAACACCGACATGGGCCAACCGCCGGAGCCGGTGGTCTTTTGCACAAACTCCATATAGACCGCATCCACGCCGGGCAGCTCCTCCCGGTCTACCTTGATGGAAACGAATTTCTCATTCAATATCGTAGCGATTTTTTCATTTTCGAAACTCTCATGGGCCATCACATGGCACCAGTGACAGGTTGAGTATCCAATGGACAAGAAAACCGGCTTATCTTCGCGACGTGCCTTTTCAAAAGCTTCATCGCCCCACGGGAACCAATCCACCGGATTGTGCGCATGCTGCAGCAGATATGGACTGGCTTCATGAATTAAACGGTTTGTATAGGGATGCTCTTTCTCTTTAACCACGGGTGTTTCCTTTCCGCATGAAACCGCCGCCAGGCACAGTAACAGTGCCGTCATTATCTTTAAATCCCAAAACATAACCACCCCCATCTGCGTGTCAAAAGTCCTTGGCAATTTCGACAGCTTTGTTAATGGAGGTCTGCATCATTTTTTCAATGTCTTCCGGGCTTCCCTGGAGTGTGGGCTCAATGACAATTGAATCAAATTTCTCAAAACCGATGAACCCGAGAATCTGCTCCATGTATCGTTTCTGCAAATCATACGATTCCAAGTCAGAACCTACCGAATACGCTCCGCCGCGGGCGTAGATAACCACCAGTGCTTTGCCGGTGACCAATGGCTGGTAACCGTTTTCATCGGCGATAAACGTATATCCCGGCTGGACGATCACATCGAAATAATGCTTCAGGCGGTAGGGAATGCTGAAATTCCACATGGGCACTGAAAACAGGTACTTGTCAGCGCTTTTGAATTCGGTGATTACATCTTCTACCTCGCTCCAGGCCTGAAGCTCTTCGGGAGTGTGCTCCTTGCCGTGCAGAATCGTGTATTTTGCCTGTACGGCAAGCCCGTCAAAAGCGGGAAGCTGTTTTTCAAAGACATTGAGCGTCTCAACGATATCATCCGGATGTGTTGTCTGATAGCTCTTCAGAAACGCCCGGGCGACTTTTGTGGACTTGGAACGCTGCCGCGGCGACGCCTGTATATACAATAATTTAGCCATAATCGACCTCCGTTTTCTTGTTTATTGGTATTGCTACGCTAAGAAAACGAATTGGTTCAATGGGGATTATTGCTGATATGCAAAGACTGCTAAAGTCCGACTCCGGCGATCTTACTTTGGCAATGCGGGCATTGGCCGGCTTCGATGTCATTGTTCAAAATTTGATAGCCGCAGCGTTCGATGAGCATTTCGCCGCAGTCATAGCAAAAGGTTGATTCTGCGCAAGCGCCGGGCAGATTTCCGACATAGACATAACGCAGACCAGCGTCGCGGCCGATTAGGTAAGCCCGCTCAAGCTCTTTTTCGCCGGTGGGTCGGTTGTCCGGCATTTTGTACTGCGGGTAAAAACGGCTGACATGCCAGGGAACATCGACCGACGCCTCATTAGCAATGAACTCGGCAATGGATCGCAATTCGTCATCGGAATCATTCTTGCCGGGAATCACCAGTGTCGTAATCTCCATCCAGATATCAGTCTGGCGGGCGATCATTCGAATCGTATCAAGCACTGGCTCAAGGCGAGCTTTGCAGAGGTCGAGATAATAGTCTTCCGTAAATGCTTTTAAGTCAATATTGATGGCATCCAGCCAGGGCTTTGCAAATTCAATTGCCTCGCGGCTCATAAAGCCATTGCTGACAAATACATTGGCCAGCCCTTTTTCTTTGGCTAATCGGCCCGTTTCGGCGCAAAGCTCCATGAAGATCGTCGGTTCGGTATAGGTATAGGCAATCGAGGTGCAATGGTTTTGTACCGCTGCGGTGACAATCGCTTCGGGGTCACAGGCTTGTCCGTCCAAGACATTTTGCGTCAGCGGCATCTGGCTGATCTGCCAGTTCTGGCAGAAGACGCATTGAAAATTACAGCCGGGTGTGGCGATGGAAAAGCTGCGTGAGCCGGGCTGAAAATGAAACAGCGGCTTCTTTTCAATTGGATCGGCATTGGCGGCGCAAAGTTTGTCATAAACCAGCGAATATAAAACGCCGTCAATGTTTTTGCGAACATGGCAACGCCCCAGTCCGCCGTTTGGAATACTGCATCGCCACCGGCATAATTGACAGTGAACTTTTTGTTCATCCTGCGGCTGCCACAGTACCGCCTCTTTCAGTTTTTTTCTTTCATCCTTCATACTTCTCATTATAGACAAACTGTCACTGGGAACAAGAAAAGTTTTTTACTGAGAAATATAAAAGGAAGCAACAGAAAATTTGCGCATAAAAAAAGGGAAGATCGGCTTTTGGTTTTTTTGTAGGCCGCTTCCCTGTCGCCGCTATGCCGTTATTGTGCCCTACCGCGGATGGCACGTGACAATATGTGTCAGATTGCACCGGCAACAACTCTACTATAACGAAACTGCCTGAAAATGTCAAGCAAGCCTTCGCAAATATTTATTAAGTGCTATTTTTTTTAGCGATTCTTCACCATGACATTCAGGTATTTCACGCCCCACTTTTTCGCTTGTTGATGCGAATCAAAATACAGATCCAGCCGGTTGCCTTTAATCACACGACCGCGATCCTGCACGGAAACGGTCTTGCCGCTATTGTAACCGGGGATCATCATTTCCGTACCAAATCGATACCGTTTGTCGGCAGCTACAAATACATCGCCTCGGCGTATCCGATGGTTGGAAGCAGTCCGGCCGTCAGAAAATTTTCCGCAGCATCGACTGCATGCACAATAGCCCGTCACACGCATGCGCACCACATGCCATGATTCTTTATCTTCCAGTGCATCGTAAGTCCGCTGCGAGTCATCAACCTTAAGCTGATCAATTAAATATTGATCGGGATCGACCACCACAACAGGTTCGGGTTCAGACATTACTTGAGGCGTTTGAAGTTCAGCAGCAACAGGAGTGGGTTCAAGGGTATTTCGCAGATAAACAACCGAGCGTTCTGCCTGGGTCGTTTCGGGCGTCAGAAGCCAGACTAAAAGACTAAAAAAAAGAATCGCAACCAAGGCAAAGCCATACGTTGCGCCGCGTTTGAGGTGCTGCGTTTGCTGCTTAATGACCACAGAATAACCTTTCAACATCAACCATTTTCGGGCGAATCCACTGTGGATTCTAAAAACCCCTCATCTCGCTGGTCTTGCGAAAAGGCCATCCATGGCTCTATACTCAAAAAGCCCTCAACATTGTTGGGGGCTTTATATTCTCATCTCTCAATTGTGGCTTTAGCATACAAAGTAGGAATCATAATGTCAAGCAATTTCACAAAAGTCTGCTCGTTAAATACCGATAATCACCTTTAATTTGGCTCAAACAGGGATGTTTTTAAGAAAATTTTTATATCTGGAATTATGGACTCCGAAACTATAGTCCGTTTTTGTGAAATACGCAAAAATTCCAAATTATTCCAATTCAAATGGATGCGCGTTTATGTCATTGACACGAAGACGGGAATCTTTGGTCAAAAACTCTGGATACCCGCCTGCGCGGGTATGACAAGTCTCGGCGAACCTCGCAACTTATAAAGCAGATTGGTATAAGTCCCGGGCCAAAGAATTTCAGAGGTGTTGGAATAATGAGCCGAAGGCGTCCATGCCCACGACTCTTTATTGATGTGTAAATTGATGCTCAGACTCCATCCGCGCAGAGACAACCCGCACTCATACAGCCAAATTACTCCTTTAACGGGCATGTCACTTTACATCTCAACTCGTCGCTTCCAATGCTAAGGTATGGGCCACATT